>CAZZYX010000054.1:0-22384 GCA_964658485.1 uncultured Acetobacteraceae bacterium
TAACGTGCCGACACCGCCGAATAGCGTACCGCCTCGATGATCTCGCGCACGTCGTCGACGCCGGTATGGCTGGCGGCGTCCATCTCGATGACATCGATATGGCGCCCCTCGGCAATCGCGACGCAGGGTTCGCAGCGCCCGCACGGGTCGATGGTGGGACCGCCCTTGCCATCGGCGCCGATGCAGTTCAGCGCCTTGGCGATCAGCCGTGCGGTGGAAGTCTTGCCCACCCCGCGCACCCCGGTCATCAGGAAGGCATGCGCCAGCCGATCGCGCTTGATCGCATTGGCCAGCGTCTGCACCATCGCATCCTGGCCGATCAATGCGCTGAAGCTTTGCGGCCGGTATTTGCGGGCAAGCACGCGATAGGGCGGAGCAGGTGCGGCATCCGGCAAGGTGCGGACGGGCGGCAGGTCGAAACCAAAGCCGGGCCCGTCATCGGGCGTATCCCGGTCCCCCGCGTCACCGCCTTCTCGCAGATCGTTACCAGAGATATCCGGGGAATCGTTCATCCCGGCTAAGTAAGAGCTTGCGGTGCGATTGTCAGGGGAAAAGGAGCCGGGCGACCCGCCGCTATCCGTTGTGGCTGCTTCCTTCCGGATCTGACCAGATTGGCGAACGCAAACGCCCGCCCGACTCCCGCTCGCGCCTATGGCGAGGCTGCGCGGATTTGTCCAGCCTGTCCCGTATTCGGGACGCGTGCTGCTCAGGCGTTCGGCATGGGTTCCTGCTGCACCGGAATATGGGCGGCGGGAGCGAACAACCGCTTGGGCAGCCGGTTCTTCAGTTTCAGGCTGGGCTTTTCGATGCAGTGCCAGGAAAACACCGCGAACAAGCTGGTGGCGAGAACGCCGACAAAGAATAGCGCCACCCGATGCCCAACCAGGAATGGCATCGTCGCGACGCAGGCCTGGCATATCGGAAAGCCATAGAGGTAGATGCCATAGCTGTAATCGCCGGTCCGGATGATCGGCAGCTTGGGAAGCGCCAGCATGCCCAGCCAGACCGTGCAATAGACCAGCGGCACCGCCGCCAGAAACGCGGTATGCTTGAACTCCAGCATGAGGAAGGCCAGCACCGCCGCTACTGCCAGCAATTCCATCGTCAGCGGTATTTCCGCTCGCCAGTGATACAGCGCCATCCCGACCATGAAATAATAGACCAGGGTGCCATCGCTGACGAACATCGGCATGACCGCGAAGTTCGAGAAACCGTTAAGCCCGATCAGGACTACCGACACCGCCGCCAGCGCGATGGTAAACCATTTGCGATTGGCCAGGATGCCGGTGATCATCAGCAATGCCGCGATCAGATAGCAATAGAATTCGGCCGGCAGGGTGCGCAGGTTGCCGTTGACGATCGCCACGCCCTGATGTTCGAAAACCCCAGGCAGGACATAGCGAATGTCCCCGAGAAGGTTACCGAAATAGGCCCATGTCCCGGTGTGGGCGGCGTATTCGGACAATGGCAATGTCGTGAAGATCGGGCCGAGGATCAACGCCGACAGCGTAATTTCGGTGATCAGCGCCGGCCATAATCGCAGCACGCGGAAAGCCAGGAAGGTCGACACCCGCCGCAGCCGAAAAGCGCTGCCGGCGACCAAAAACCCGCTGAGCGCAAAGAACATGGGCAGCACCGCCACCAGGATTGGCCGAAACCAGCCATCCCAGGCAGAGGTATGCGCCGCCATCGCCACCGCGCGCGACCCCCCCATGGCCACCATTGCCCGAGCCACGGCATGCGACGGGGCCGGGTTCGAGATAGATTTGGTGTGCACATAGAAGACCATCAGCGCCAGGACTACGCGTAGCAGATCAAACCCCGGGCCCACGCCACGATGTCGATCCAGCACGCTGCCGATCGTATCGTTCTTGGCCGGAAAGATACCCATGCAGAATTCCCTGAGATATCGGCGCTTTCTCGCCGCAACTCGTGGAATAATGCGTTAGATTGGCCGATGATCCGCGAACTCGAGAGATTTCTGCCGCCCCCGGTGGTTTAATTGCTCACTGCGACCTGGTTCCGCCTGGCGGGACAGTTGATGCGGCGATCACCAAAGTCCGTCCGCGCGCTCCTGCAATATCAACGCCGAACGCCGGAGCGCCGCTTCCTCGGCTGTGGATAACTGGGGGTAAAGCGTGGTGATAACTCCTGCGGCGCCGATCACGCGCGGCAGGCTGAGCGCTACGTCGCTGACCCCCGCTACCGTGCGCGTGCGCATGGACACCGTGAGCACGGCGCGCTGGTCGTCACGGACGGCGCGAACGATGCGCGCCAGCCCGGCGCCGATACCGTACCAGGTGGCGCCTTTGCCGGCGATGATGCGATTGGCGGCGCCGCGCACCCCGGCGGCGATGCCCGCGCGCACTTCTTCGGTCATGATCGCGTCCATTTGCGCGGCGCAACGATCCAGTGGCTCGCCGCCTACCTGCACCGCCGACCACGCCAGGACTTCGCTGTCGCCATGCTCGCCCAGCACCGCCGCATGTATGGATTGGGCCGCTACGCCCAGATGCGCGGCCAGCAAAGTGCGAAACCGCGCGGTGTCGAGGATCGTGCCTGACCCGATCACCCGTTCGGGCGGCAGCCCCGACATGCGTTGCGCCACCCCGGTCATGATATCGACCGGATTCGCGGCGACCAGCAACAACGCGTCGGGCGCTGCAGCGATGACCCGGCCAACCACTTCGGCAAACACCGCGGCATTGCGTGACAGCAGGCTCAACCGGCTTTCGCCCGGCTTTTGCGCCACGCCCGCCGCCAGGATCACCACGCCCGCGCCTGACAGCGCATCATAATCCCCTGCCGTGATCCGGCACGGACTGACGAAGGGTACGGCGTGGCTGATGTCTTCCGCCTGGGCAATGGCCAGTTCGGCCATGCGGTCGACGAACACGATTTCAGCGGCTGTACCCAGCAGGGCCAACGCATAACCCGCCGCTGAACCCACCATCCCCGCCCCGACGATGCCTACTTTCATCCCACCTCCGTGTCATTGACACCTAAGGCGGGCGAACGATCAGGGCCACCACTTAAAACGAGGAATTACATTTTCCGGGCAGCGCCGCGGTGGCCGTCTATTCCTTGCTGAGCGCATCGGGCTTGTGCGCGGCACGCTTGCCCTCCCCGGTCTCCACGATCAGTTCGGGATTGTCGGGCGAAGCGGCCACCTTGTGGCTCTTGATCCGGGTCGGCCTGGTTATTTTCTTGACCACCTTGCCATGCGCTTGGCCGCCAGGACTATTCCAGCTCACGGCATCGCCTTTTTTAAATTCTTTCACCACGGTCCTGCTCCTGAAAATCGCGCTCCGTTGAAAAGCGCCTGCGCGCGGGTGGTTCCTGGCTCGGGAACGTTCACTTCGATCCGGCATTTGGACAACATGGGGAAACCCGTACACAGACCGGGATGATAGCTCGTGACACTCACATCGACCGAGCTCGTCGTGGCCGGCCTGATCCTTTTGCTGGCTGCCATCGTCGTGCTGGCATGGGCGCGTGCGCGCCGCTCGGGTCGGCACAGCCTGCCCTTTGCCGCGGATGATGTTTACATGCCCGATTCAGTCGCAGGCGAGTATGAGCAAGATCAGTTCAGGACCGAGCGTCTGGCGCCGCTTACCTGCCAATCCATCCAGCCGCTATCGTCGGAAATGCGCCACCATTTCATCGGGAACTGGCGTGAAATCCAATTTCAATTCGTCGATGATCCGCGCCAGGCGATTTCGCGCGCCGATGACCTGTTGGGAGAGGTCATGGTCGCCTGCGGTTTTCCGGTGCACGATTTCGCCCAGCGCGCCAAGGCGCTGGCGGTCGATCATGCCGATGTGGTCCAGTATTACCGTACGGCCCATGCCATCGCTACGGGCCGTGCTCGCGGCTCGGCCAGCCCGGTAAGCCTGCGCCTGGCGATGACCAATTTCGGCATGCTGTTCGACGACCTGGTCAATGAACCCGTGCAACATGCCCGGCAGCCGGTCGCGCCTGGTGACCGTTCGTAGAGCATAGTGCCGGATTCGGTTGGCGATGTGTCGCGTTACCGTTCCATCCTCAGCCGCGCCGGTTCGCCCGACAGCGACAGCACCTCGGCTCTGGGGATCAGCGCCATCTGGCCGAACTCGCGGATGAGCTGGCGATAGGCATCGGCAACCGGACGCGGCCGGCGATCGAGATCATACAGTCCACAGGCCTGGACGCGCCCGTTGTGCTCCGACAGGCCGGTATCCCAGTCGATCTGGTCGATGAGCGAATACCAGGTGAATCCCAGCACGGGGATATTGTCGCCGCGCATCCGCAGGACATTGGCGAACTGCTTCCACAACCATCGCGGCGCCGCATCCGCATCGAAGACATTGGTTTCCGTATACATCGTAGGGCGCTGATAGCGATAGAAATAATGCTTGGTTATACCGTACCAGCCGTTGAGATCCTCGGCCCGCAGCACGGTGCCGTCAGGCAGGATCATGCTCTCGTTACGGCCGTAATAATCGATTCCCATAATCTGGTAGCCCGGCGGCTTGCCGCGCATGAACCAGTCGAATTCATCGCGGGTCAGGCCGTTTTCGAACAGGCACAGCAGCACATTCGCTTCGGGCGCCTGCCCGTACAGCAGGTCGAGCGCCAGGAAGCGAAAGCCATTCTCCAGCGCGACGCGGGGATCGGGGCTGGCGCGCATGTCGGTGGCCTTCTCGGCGGTCTCGGACTGGACGATAATCATATCCGGGCGGTGCCGGGCAATCGCCTGGGCGCCCAGGATCGAGGCGGCACACAGATGCTTGATTGCGGTGACGAAAGCGCGATCGCTTTTCTGCCGTTCGTTCCAGATGCCTTGCAGTGCGCTGAACTTGGCGCAGACGAATATCTCGTTGATCAGCGTGTAGAACCGCACCCACGGATAACGCTGCGCGACGGCGTCGCAGTAATCGGCAAAATGCAGCGGAAATTCCGGGTTCTGGAAGTCGCCCAGCCAATCCGGCAAGCCGAAATGAAGCAGGTCGAGGATCGGCACGATTTCCAGCCGCCGTAGCTCAGCCAGCGCCACATCGGCAAAGCTCCAGTCATAGCGGCCGGGGCCAAGATGCGTGCGATGATACGGCAGCCCATAGCGCAGGTATTTCAGCCCCAGCTCGCGCACCAGCGCCAGGTCTTCGGCATAGCGCGCATAATGCCCGCATTCTTCCAGCAGGTCGCGGCGACCGTTAGCGGTCATCGGCGCCGAACATTCGATGCCGGTGGCGAACAGGAACTCGCCCGGCCGTCCCGAGGGCAGGCCCGAGCCATCGCTGCCAGCCGATCCGCCGGCCCTGTCGCCGGCGCTGCCACTCTCGATCCGGCGCCGCGAAGCGTGCAAGAAACTCGCCACCCCGTTCAGAACTTCGCCACCAGGACCACGCCGGCAATCATCAAAATCGCGCCGACGATCCGCCACAGGCCGGCGGCATGTTCCTTCAGCCCCAACCAGCCGAAATGGTCGAGGGCGACCGAGGTGACGATCGCGGCGGTTACGGTAATCCCGGTGAACACCCCTGCCCCAACCTTCTGCGTCGCATACAGCATGGCGACGATATACAGCGCGCCGCCGATGCCGCCCAGCCACGCCCACCAAGGCGCCTGTCCCAGCCGCGCGACGGATTGCCCGCCACCGCCAAGGAACGGTGCCAGCACGGCCAGCGTGCCGAAGCCGACCAGATAGACCGCCATTCCGGCCACGATCGGCGCACCGGCAGTCTGCGCGAGCTTTGTGTTCATGCCGGTCTGGAGTGCATTCAGCACCCCGGTCAACAGGACGAACGGGATCAGCAGCCATTGCATCGGGTCAGGCCTGTACCAGCGGCGGCCCGCGAAACGCGTCCAGCCCCGCGATAACCGGCAGCTTGACCGGGCGATTTTCGGCGACCGAGCGATAGATCGCTTCCATCAGCAGATGATCCTGTACGCCCTCCTCCCCTGGCGTATAGGGCCGGCGATCCTGCACCACGCAGTCAGCCATGTGGTCGATCTCGGCGGCAAACTGATTTCGAGGTTCGATGACCAGCCGGTTTTCGCTGGTCGCATCGCCCTGCCGCCCGATCACCAGCAATTGCTGCCCGGTATACTGGAACGCGTTGGGCATATCGATCGCGACTTTTTCGAGGTTGAGCCGCTGGTGCTTGTCGTCGCGGCCGCCGTAGCTTGCCAGACAATTGGCGATCGTGTTTGAGGGAAAGCGCAGCATGAAGGAAATCGTCTCCTCCACTTCGACATAGCGGGGATCGCCGGGCGGCGAATAGCTGGTCGCGAAGATCTCGATCGGCTCCTCCCCGGTTAGAAATCGCGCGGTATTAAGGCAGTAAAGCCCGATATCGAACAGCGAACCGCCACCGGCCATGGCCTTTTTGTGCCGCCATTGCAGCGCGCCGTCCTGGGCCGTGGTCTGGGTATTGATGCCGCTGTAAGAGATCAACCGGCCATCGGCGCGCGACCGGACCATCGCCATCGCCCGGCGATTATAGGGCTCGTACTGGATACGATAGGCCACCATCAGCTTGACCCCGGCCCTGGCGCAGGCCGCCACCATCGCCTTGCCATCCGCGGAACTGACCGCCATCGGCTTCTCGGTGAGCACATGCTTGCCGGCTTTTGCGGCCCGCTCGCAGTACAGCCGATGCATGGCATTGGGCAGGACGATATAGACGACCTTGACCTCGGGATTGTCCCGGATCCGGTCGAAATCGTCGTAGTTGTAGCAGGCACCGGGGGCGATACCATACTGCTGCGCCACCGCGCGAAGCTTGTCGGGCGTGCCGGACACCAGCGCCACCGGCCTGGCCTTCAGCGATTGCGCAAAGGCAGGCAGTATCTGCTCCAGCGCCAGCCGGCCCAGCCCCACGATCGCGAACCCGACGCGCTGGCCAGGGGGCAACGGCGCGGGCGGTGGGGACGATGGCGTATCGGCCGGGTCGCGCCATGCCGGAAAATCGACCTTTCCGCCGGCGACAGTGCCGATATCGACCGGGCTGGGTGGAACGAACGGCGGCGCCCCCGGCGCTGCCATCGCCGCCGGCGCCACCAGCACCCCTGCCGCGCCAGTGCCGGCATAGCGCATCAAGGTTCGCCGGGTTACCCCCCTGTCGTATTCCGTCATGGCCAGTTCCTTGCCTGCACAAACCCAAGTTCCGGCCCGCGCACCTTGACAACGCCGAAGCTGTCGCCCGGACACACCGGCAGCGGAAATATTTTGACACCGCATTTTTCCGCCCACGCCAACCAACCGCTTGGCCGTATGCCAAAGGGCTTGTACCGCCCCGCCAAGCGCGGTTCATCTTGCGCTCACTATTCCCGGCGCTCCTCCGCGCTTCCCGGCAACCGAGTGTCCGCATGTCCCTGTTCGATCTTTTTTCGTTTGCGTCATCCGACCTGGCCATCGATCTGGGCACGGCCAACACCGTGGTCTATGTCCGCAACCAGGGCGTGGTCCTGGCCGAACCATCGGTCGTTGCGATCCAGACGATCCAGGGTATCAGCACCGTCCTGGCGGTCGGCAGCGATGCGAAGCTGATGATGGGCAGGACGCCGGACACCATCAAGACGGTCCGCCCCCTGCGCAACGGCGTGATTTCAGACCTGGAAGTCGCCGAACAGATGATTAAGCATTTTATCCGCAAGGCCTTGGGCCAGCACGGGCGCCAGCGTGGACGGATGCGCGGCAATCCCGAGATCATAATCTGTGTGCCGTCCGGATCGACCCAAGTCGAACGCCGGGCGATCCGCGATGCCGCATCCAACGCCGGAGCGCGCAAGGTCTGGCTGCTGGACGAACCCATGGCGGCCGCGATCGGGGCCAATCTCCCGGTGATCCATCCGATCGGCTCGATGGTGGTGGACATCGGCGGCGGCACCACCGAGGTCGGCATTATCGCCACCGGCGGAATGGCGATGGCGATGTCGGCCCGCGTCGGCGGCGACCGAATGGACGAGGCCATCTCCTCCTATGTGCGCCGCAAGCATAACATGCTGATCGGCGAGGCCACCGCCGAACGGGTCAAGATGCAGCTGGGCGCCGCCACATCCAGCGATGACGGCCCGGCCCCCGTCGCCATCATCAAGGGCCGCGATCTCGCTCAGGGCGTGCCCCGAGAAATAGAGATCTCGCAGACCGACATCATCGAAGCCCTGGCCGAACCGATCGGCCAGATCGTCCAGGTCGTCCGCAGCGCCCTGGAAAACACCGCTCCGGAAATCGCCGCGGACATCATCGATGGCGGGATCATCATGACCGGCGGCGGATCGCTGCTCGCCAACTTCGCGGCGCTGCTGGCGCTGGAGACCGGCCTGCCGGTGAGGGTCGCGGAGAATCCCCTTAATTGCGTGGCATTGGGAGCCGGTCGCGCGCTGGAAGACGCCGCGTACCGGGGAGTGCTGCACGCGACTTGAGACCGGTTTGCCGGGCGGAATGCTGGATCAGCGAATCGGGATGATCGGACAGAGGCAATCCGCTTCCACCCGATCGTTGACAACAGCTACACTGCCAAGCCGGTGCCCGTTTAGTGGCCGTATGGCACTGCGGATGGACTTGGCATTTGCACCGCGCTAAATGACAAGGAAACTAGCAGATTGCCCGGTCATCATCGTCGCACCTCAATATTTCGCTTGCTACCGACCGCTGGTTATCGAATTATATTGATCGGTGTCGGAAGTTTTGCATTCTGCCACTCGTCGCATCCGCAGGCATTCATGGAGTGACCATAAATATGGGGCCAATTGTGGATCAGGACTGGTACCTGCGTCGCCATCCAGATGTGGCGCAACAGGTTGGGCTTGGCAATCACGCTTCCGCAGCTGCTCACTACGAGTCTTATGGCGCTGCGGAGGGACGTTTTGCCGTGCCGAGGCCTCCAAGGTTTGTGATCCATATCGGCCCGCACAAGACCGGCACGACGTATCTACAAACCAGGTTATTCGGTGCTCAAAAGTATCTCGACGCCAATAGGAGTGTCTATCCAACAGCTTGGCTCGTTCCAAACGGCGTCTCCCACTATCGGCTAGCTCAATTACTACAAGAAGGAAAATACACTGAAATCGAAAGAGACATTGACCAGCTAACTGCTAATCATGATACAGTAATAATTTCTAGTGAAGATCTTAGCTTGTTGAACTTACGCTCGATCGATTTGATAGGTAGACTATTATCTGAACATGATGTTATCATTGTATTCTCAATTCGACCCTGGCCAGACCGCATGCTTTCTCTCTGGAAACAGACTTTATTTGGTGGTGGAACGGAAAACCTGCCCAGGTTTGCAGCGCAACATCTCGCCGATCCTCGCATGTCTTATGTGATAAACGACATTGCGGCGATAGAAGGGTGGTGTCAGGTATTCGGACGATCCAAAGTTGCTTTGATCTCTTACCCGGATCTCATAGCTGATCGCATTGATATCTTCGATTATTTTCTCGAGACGTTTGTGGGAACAGCATCGACCGACCGATCGCCCGCGGTTTCTCGCGCACATGAATCCCCTGATTTTATCGGCGCAGAGATCGCGCGATCTCTGAACGTAATATCTAAAACCAAATCTCTCCCATTCGGAGAGGGATATTACTTTCTCAGTCATGCTGAGCAGCACCGGCCCAAGGCGGTCGAGGATGCGCTAGGTGTTCATGCTTTACACGTACATCTGGATGACTCTGCCCCGCTTTGGGATCATATGCGCTACGAAATGCTGTCGCGTTTTGGCGATCTCATCATCGGACCGAGCTCACGTCTCAAATTGAAGACGGCTAAAGATTTGCAATACGTTTCTTCGGATCATTTTGCAGACCCGCGAAGCAGGAAAGAAATAGAACGTCTTTGGAATGATATCAATTCGAAAATAGTTAAGCCGCTCACCCGCGAGTGTGTCACGCCGTTACCTTTTTACTCGAATGGATCGGTCAGGAGGCATGGTGCATCATGGTGGCAAAAGGACTCTGGATTTTAACTCCTTTAAAATGCGACCAAAGAGAGATGCATCATGAGATTCATCGGCCATAATAATTTACGATCTTGCGTGATCGCCTGTTTTGCCGCATCGTTGTTGAGCAGTGCCGGGGCGAACGCCCAGGTGGTGTCCATCACCGCCGACGTGGCAGGCTCACCGCTAACCCTGTCGGTAAACCCCGGGAAATTTGCAGGGGCAATCGATTCAATCACATTTCGCGGTGTCGAGTATATCGATACGCACGATCACGGGCGCGAATTGCAGTCGGCTATTCAGACCGATAACCTGGGGGAGTGCCTGAATCCTACCGAGGCGGGTGCAGTATCGGATGGCGCGGGTAACACCACTTCAAGCAGGACATTGCTGGTAACGAACCAGTCGAACATCTTGCGAACGACGACCCAGGCTGCTTTTTGGCTATCCCCCGATCAATCCTACGGGCGCGCTTGCAGCCCTTTTAGATCAGAGCGTTCGGCGCAAAATCACACGCCGCTGTCCAACTACAAGATTGCGCGCACTACCCATTTTTTTGGCCATGAAATTCCTAACCTGGTTATGATCGACACCAGCTTCTCCATTCCCGAAGCGCATTCGTCGGCGAGCGTCGAGGCTTTGACTGGCTATTTGCCGCCACAGTTCAGCAAGTTTTATAGTTATGATCCCACCGCGCGTCGGCTCACCCCCCTTATTGCCAATACGACCGGTGGCCATTCCGACATCCCCTTGATCGTCGCTACGCCGGATGGGCAAAACGCGATGGGTGTAATCTCGCCCGACATCGGCCCCGGTCGTCGCAGCGGAGGATATTATGCCTGGTTCTATTTTGCCGGCGATGGCGCCACGGCAAAATGGTCCTGCGTCTTTTCCGAACCCGCACTGCCTGCCGGATCTGTACTGCGATACACATGCCCAATCGCGATCGGGACGGTAGACGAGGTCAAGACAGCAATGAGCCGTTTCAACGCCGCACGGACGCCCTGACCGATATTGGGCTACCACCGGGCCGTGCTCACGCTCGCACGAGCCTGGGCGCCGCAAAACCTCGCGTGACGATTGAATTCCAACCGATCTAGTCTAAAGCAGACCGTTATCGAGAGATGCATTTTTTGCAACGACTTCATTAGTCGAAACTCAATACACTAAGATTTCGCCCTTCTTGTCTATGGCATGTCATAGATAAATGCCGCTCCGTAGAACTTTACGAACACCTCCTATTACCTTGGCACTTGGGAGAGGGCGCTGGCCAATGATTTTCAGAGGTGGAGAGACGAGCGAAAACGGTGTGGCCCCCAACTTTTTGATCCCCCCATATCGCTCAACCTTTTGTTGCCAAGCGTTCGGGGCAGACATTTCGAGAATTGGTTGCAAAGCCCATGATGTTTCGACGGTAAGCGAAACAGACTACTTCTGTGCACAGAAGATAAAGAGGCCTATATGCTCGGATATATATCCCATTTCTTCAGATGCTACAAAGCGCATTACCGCTCGCGAAAAGCCGGCAGAACGCGCACGATCTAGAAGATCCCAGCCAGGAACTTCGAAAACCAGCGCGCCGCCAGAAGGGTCAACCGGATTGCCGTGGAATTCAGGCTCCTTGAGATGAACTAGCTGCCCATCGAGGAATTTGCTGCGAACGTCACCCGTCTTACTCATGAAGCGAAATGGAACAGTACCAATATGCCATCCGCCAGGGCGCAGTACCCGGCACAACTCGCGCAGAGCTTGATCGATATCAGGAACATGTTCCAACACTTCATTGGTGCTAACAATATCGAACATGCCATCCGGCTGAGTAAGATTCAATAAATCTTCATGCGGTATCGGATATAAAGCTTGTCTAGCGAGCTCAGTAGAACCATATTCCGAACCCAAGAATCGCGGAAAAATGCCCCGCATCATTAACGCAAACGGCGTGACCGCCTCTGTCGCGAATATGCGAGGAATCGAATTTAGGGATGCATGCAGCGTTTCTGCTATCATTTGGATCACCGCTCGCTGACGTGAGTTGATGCCGTTGACGACCAAGCCTTCACGTATGACGCCGTTTGACCATTCGATTTGGTCGGATGAGACAAATTCCCCGGTGAGCGAATGCCGGAACCCCTTCGCGTGAACCCGCCCGGCAATTTTTACCCCTTCATTCAGGTCAAATACCTGATGATAAGATGAAGACCACTCTAGCCACTGAGAAATATTCTCAAAATCAAGATGTATATTGACCATTTGCGTTTCTCGATAAATATCCTGATGTTTTAATTTAACAAATGCTTAACCTCCAGATGTATTCCATCTGTAGCTAAATCCGGAAAAAAGTTCGCCCCAGAGTATTAGTAAATGCCTCTGTCATAAGATTGTATCCGGGCCGCTATCTTAGCTGCGTGTTCAAGCTGCTCCCTCAAGCACAATATGATTCGATGATCTTCGCCAAAGTCCGTTCGATTCAGCAAGTTCTTAATATTCATAGCATAAATATTTTCGCCAGGATATATCCGACGCAGCCATTGTGCTCGCACTTTTTAGTGCACCTTCACAAAACTCCCCCAAGTCTATTATCCGCAGTCGATTAGTTTTTTAATTATTCGAACGTCGCGGTTAGCCTTCTGCCGGCGATACCATTCCAGTTCTGCGACATCTAAAATTTCGCGAGCGACGTCCATCCCCGTTTCCCAGCTATAGTTTTTCTCGACAAATGCGTAGCCTGCTTGGCGCAGACGGTTCCAGAGCTGTTCATCCTCGTATACGCGCATAATTTGCGCGACGAACATCTCGGCATCATTCGCTTCCACGACGTGCTCGTCGGGGGTGAGAGCCATGCCCTCGATCGCAATTGACGAAGCGACGCAAGGGACCCCATGCGATAGGCTGGTGACAACTTTACCCTTCAGTCCCGCTCCAAAGCGCAGTGGCGCAACGAATACACGACAGGTTTCAAGCGTCGCCGAGAGATCCTCCAAAAATCCTGTGAAAATGATTCGGTCATCAGCGAGTTCCTTCAGCGAGTCCGATACGTCGGACCCAATGATGTAAAATTTCACGTCCTGGGGCAGCCGCGTTTTTAGTATCGGCCAAATCTCCGTGATGAAGAACTTCATTGCGTCAATATTCGGTACGTGCCGAAATCCACCAACAAAAACGAGATCACGCCTGTCATTGTAACCGGTGTCATTCATAACCGCGTCTGCAGTGTAGGAATAGACGACCAAGTTATCGATACCCAGTTCCTCGTGAAGAATGTCCTTCTCGACCGTTGATGGAACAATCGTACAATCGACTTTCATGGCGAGTTCCAGCTCGGTTGTCTTCATAACGTCCGCACGCCGTGCTAGCACCGGACTGCTCATCAATTTTGCCTCGCGCTCCATCCGTAAAAAATGGAGGTCGATATCGTGGAAGAGCACGAGCATTGCCGGGTCCAGTAACCGGAGCTGATCGACCAATCCTTCGAGTACAGTCACGCGAAAGCCAAGGACAGCCTCATACATATTACTGCGCGATCGCAACAACTCATTTACGTCCGTATTGGATAGTACCTCGATACCAACGCGCTGCAGATCCGGTGAATGGTCCGCGTGAAAGCGTGGATCGTGAACAGGCATGAACGAGACGTGCCATCCAAGCCGTTGATATATCTGCAGAAGCTTCACGGTCATGACCGAGCCGGCATCGCGGCTCGGTGCCGGGGTTTCGGAGTCAATTGCCAGCATGTGTTTGCGAAAGGCACGGTTCGAGGCGTTGAGCGGCTGCGTTCCGTTTTGACCATGGTCGCGTAGCAATAACTGCCACCGCTTGTAGAATTTCCTGGAGTTGGTGACTTGTGACGCTTTTACGCCCCTCGTGTCGTCGCGGCCATGGGTCTTGCCCTCGTAATGGATGATGCGTGCCAGCGGCTGCATCCACACCTGCCGGCCTGCTTGCCGGACCCGAAAGGCCAAATCGACGTCCTCGTAATAGGCGGGTAGAAAATGGGTGTCGAACCCGCCAAGTTCCCGCCAGAGTTCGCGTGGAACTGCGATTGCTGCTCCGGAGCAATAATCGACCTGGCGCGCGTAGCAATATTCAGGACGATCAGGGCGATCGTCCCGGCCGTAATTCCAGGCAGATCCGTCCGCCCACACAATTCCGCCTGCCTCCTGCAGCGAGCCATCACCGTTATAGAGTTTGGAGCCCACGAAACCGGCCCCGGGCTGATCGGAAAATGTATCGATCAATTCGTCCAACCATCCATCACAGACACGCGTGTCGCTGTTCAAGAGGACGACATATTTGCCGTTCGCCAGATCGGCTGCATGATTGCACGCGCCGATGAACCCTCTGTTTTCACCGCCGTAAACATATCTCAGCCAGGGGATATCGACCAACGAGCCGATTTCCGTATCTTTTGGAGAAGCATCGTCGAAAAGAATGATTTCGAAACTATGCTTGGACCGGTGAATGGACAAGGAATCCAGACAGTTCAAGACGAATGGCAGCTGGCCGTAGACCGGAATGATGATGGATACCGCCGGATTTACGCCGCGCGAGTCGCAAGGTGCGCGTTTTGCCAATTCAGCGACAGCAGCCCTCCTGTGCCTGATGCCCATATTGTCGTCAGCACCAAGATCATGTCTGTAAAAGAAGGAGGCGGCGTGCAATCGCTCAATATGGACCGAACCTTCGCCGGTCACCGGATGCTCGATCCAGTGATATTTGCCGATCGGCTTTATTTGATTGCCAGCCGCTTTCCCGTATCTCAGGTAGTGGACCAAGGGCGGTAGCCCGCTTGAACGGGATGAGGGAACGGTTGCGTAATAAAATATAGCATCAAAATCTGCACTTGGGCTTACGTGATTTAAACTGCCAACGTTTAGATAATGGTGCAGGGGATCCACTGACATAGGCAGTATCGTCACCATTTTGCGATAATAGGTTTCGTCGAATAGCCCGCTGGCAAGGATTGCCTCTATGTCTTCTATAGAGCAGGAGGCCACCGACGAACCTGAACGCCCTTCGCTGCGACCGTATTCGATATAATGAACCAGCGGATCGGACCCATTTTCGACCACGTCGGGATAAGTGGCGCGATAAAAAGATGGATCAAATTCTCTGTTCGGTCGCAGGCCACTATGCGACCCCGTCATTACATAATGAAGTACCGGAACGATATAGCGCAGCCCACGCGCCAGTTGCGTTGCGTAATAATCGGTATCGAAGGCGGATGATGTAGCAATTACGCCGGCCGCTTTGCGCATTTCGGGCGTCGCATCTCGCATTAGGCCCGCGTAATCGGACCTTTCTTGTCCAGAAAACGCGATAAATTGCAGAAACGACAGAAGATTGTCGGGCGGCGCGTCCTTGACAAACCGACGATATTCCGCAGCGTCGAATCCGACGTTTGGGTGCCTGCCTTCCGCAGCGCCAAGTTCGACGTAATGCTCCAGCGGATCGACTTTTGCCGCCGCTACATCGGGATTGGCAAGTAGATAGAAGCGAGCGTCGAAAAGTCCGGATATTCGGATCTTGTCGCTGGCAAAATTCAAATTCGCGGTCATATCTACCTATCCACCAGGTAATTTGGCCAAGGATTCACGCCTCCGACCTAGATTGCACACAGCACCGGCTATTCTCGCTCAGGCCGCAATGCCGAGGTAGAATGCTGCGGTCCGACGCAGCCCTTCCACCAAGTCGATCTCGGCCCGATAACCCGTTAGTGCCTTCAACTTATGCAGCGTGGGTGCCCGTCGCTTGACCGATCCCGCTGGCGACGGATTAAGCGTGATCTCGCCCTCCAGCCCGGCGGCGGTCATCATCATCCGTCCAAGATCAGCGATCCTGACCTCCTGCTCGCCGCCGACGTTTACCACTTGGCCATTTGCGGCTTTGCACATTTCGAGCGCGATAGTCGCGCGCGCCGCATCGTCGGCGTAAATGAAGGAGCGGGTGTCCTCATGACCGAACAGCTCGTAACGACCGCCCTTGGCACGCATCAGGAAGTCGGGAATGACATGCTTGTCGCCCATGCGTGGCCCATACGCGTTGTGGAACCGTACAATTGTGAAAGGAACTCCGAAGTGGCGGCATCCGTTCACCGTCGCAACTTCACCGTGCATCTTCGACGCGCCGTATGACCACCGCGCATTGAAGACGTCATCGAAACTAAGCGGCACGTCTTCCGAGGTCGGGACAGGCCAGTTGAACTGGGTAACCGTCGAAGCATATGCCTCTGACGTTCCAGCATAAATAAACCGCCGCAACGATCCCGACGGTCCTAAATGTTCAATCAGATTGATGGTGGGAAGCGTGCAGCACTTGACCACGTCGAAGGGGCGTTCGTAGAAGTTCTGAGTACCGTTCAGCGCGGCCATGTGGAAAACGACGTCGAAGTCGGTCGGAAGTTTGCGCACCTCGGCCTGCTCATTAAGGTCGACCGTAAGATGTGTGACGTTAGCACGCGACGTGAGCGCATTATAAAACTCGTCAGTCTCGCCTCTGATGAAGTTATCAATACAAACTATCTCGGAACTAGTATCCACCGCAAGTTTCGATGCAATATAGTATCCCAAAAAGCCGGCAGCACCCGTAATTAAATATTTCGCCATTATTATCTCACCTGCGTATGTGACGTACGCATAATAAGCTAGTTAGACCTTGTCGGATCATGTTGTCCAGCCCTTGTCGACGCCAAAAAATATAAATTTCTTTTAGTGTAGCCAAGACATTGCGAATCGTGCAATTGATTGCATTACGGTCGAGGTCGCCGCAATTTTCCAGCCGGTGAATTCAGATATGAAACTTCCTACACACTATTCCGACAGCCGTGTTTGCGTAATCGGGCTGGGTTATGTCGGCCTGACGCTCGCAGTAGCGTTAGCAGAGGCGGGCTTTACGGTGCTCGGTATTGAGCGTGATGCGAAGATCGTCGATGCGGTGAACGGTGGCAATGCGCATTTCAAGGAAGCCGGGCTTGATACTCGGCTGGCTGTACAGGTAGCCAGCGGCGCGCTGTCGGCGTCGAACAACTGGTCCCTCGTGCATGATTGCAACGTCTTCATCATCACGGTTGGTACCCCGTTAGGTTCGGACGGAACGACCAATTTAAAGGCGATTTCCGAAGTATCGGTTAAGGTAGCAGGCGTAATCCGAGAGGGTGCGATGGTGATCCTGCGTTCGACCGTAAGGATCGGAATTAGTCGTCAGATAGTAAAGCCCGCGCTTGACCGCGCCGGAGTTCGGTACGACCTTGCTTTCTGTCCGGAGCGGACACTCGAAGGAAAGGCACTGGCGGAACTTCGTTCACTGCCACAGATTATCGGTGGCATCGATGAGGATTCGACGCACCGTGCGTCGCAGATGTTCAATTTCATTACGCCGACAACGGTCCGCGTCACGGACTTGGAAACTGCGGAAATGGTCAAGCTTATCAACAATACGCAACGTGACTTGCTGTTTGCCTTCGCCAACGAGGTGGCGGATCTTTGTGACTCGGTGGGCGTGTCCGCGATCGAGGTGATCAAAGCGGGCAATATGGGTTACCTGCGTGCCAACATGCCGATGCCGGGTCCAGTTGGTGGGCCCTGCCTGGAGAAGGACCCCTACATCCTTGCCGAGGGCGTGAAACTACATGGTGGACAGGCCCGCCTGGCGTTGCTCGGTCGTCGAATCAATGAGGAATTGCCCGATATCGCGGTTCGCAGGGTAGCCGCGGCGCTTGAAAACCGCAGCGTTTCGAAGATCGCGATCCTGGGTCTCGCATTCAAGGGGCGGCCAGAGACTTCGGACCTGCGTGGATCGCTCGTTGTCCCGCTGATCGAACAAATCAAAGCTGCGTTTCCTGCCGCCAAGCTCGTCGGCCACGATCCGGCAGTCGGGAAAGCGGACGCCATAAGCCTGGGCTTGGACTATGCCTCGACAGCAAAGGAAGCGTTTGAAGGCGCGGACGCTGTTATCTTCCAAAACAACAACGAACGATTCGGCCTGCTGGACATGCTGAAGCTCTCGCACGAGATGAAACCGGAAGCGATCATCTATGATCTATGGAACCAATTTGAACCTGAGACCCTGACTCTCCGTCCCGATGTGGCGTATTTTGGTTATGGCACGCAGTTGCTGCTCGGTCGGAAGATGAAACAGTCCTCTGGGGTATTTTCTCCCCCCCTCTATGCAGGCACGGTGTTTCAGCGAGATAGTTTGATGACCGCAAAGACAGGGGCGAGCACGATTGTGCCGCTCAGCTTGCCAGGTAATGTCGCTGCATAGAAGCGGCTACTAATTTGCGCCGAGAGATGGCCCCGGTATTTCATCGAAAAGTGACCCGGATGGAGGCTATGTTGCGCGACGCGGGCGGTTTGTCATCTCCAACGGGCTCTTCCAGTATGGCGGCGGCATCATGAGAGAAGTGCGCCTCATCAAGAGGCAGTTCAACGTCTACACCGCATAGCCGAACAAGGCAGTTGCTTGGCCTGCCATCTGCAGCCAATGACACCTTGGCATCGATGATAACCGAGATTTTTCCATCAGGCGCCGTCAGGTCGCCGGCAGCCCGACGCTTGTAGATACTCACACATCGGGTATTCAGTGCCCCGGCTTCGATAGTTGGTCATGCCGGTCGCGACATTCTGCAACAGGTTCTAATAGGCTCCGCTGACATGCTGGTGCGAGTTCCACAGGCTGGGTAGCCGCTTCTTTCGGCGTCCGTCGATTACAACTGACTTCCTGGCATTTCAATTCTGAGCTCTGAATGACGAAATCAGGGCGGACGCCGACATGGCGGCCTCATTCAAGCTTGACGCCCGGCGGCGCGGCGGCCCACCTCGGCCGCACCGCCACACGTGGGAGATTGACAATGACGGACCGTATCCTGGTTTTCTACGGCTCCTATCGCAGCGATCGGCAAGGCATCCGCCTCGCCCGTTATCTGGTTCGCGCTTTGCAGGAAGGCGGCGCCGACGCCGAGTTGATCGACGCAAAGGAGATCGGGCTGCCGATCCTGGATCGGATGTACAAGGAATATCCCAAAGGCGATGCTCCCGCCAATCTAGAGCAGCTTGCGGCGAAAATTCGCGCGGCGGATGGGTTTCTGTTCGTCACAGGAGAATATAATTGGGGCATGCAGCCAGGCCTCAAGAACCTAACCGATCATTTCCTCGAGGAATGGTATTGGCGACCGGCGGCGATTGCCAGCTATTCGGCGGGTCGCATCGCCGGCGTACGCGCCGCGACCGCGTGGCACGGTACGCTCTCAGAAATGGGTATGGTGGTGATATCAAGTTCGCTCGCGATCGGTGGGATCGGGCACGCGCTTGATGCCGACGCCAATCCGATCGGAGATGGCGGCGCGGCTCTTGACCATGCCTTCCCCCGCTTCGCAGATGACCTCGCCTGGTGGATTGAGGCCGCACGTAGCCAGCGCAAGAAGACGCCGCCACCCTACTGAAAGCTAAGCCTGAACGTAAGACGGGTTTTGGCGGGTTCGGCGCGGCTCAGCGAAGACAGGTATAGGGGCGGAAGAAGGCAAATGTGCAGGTGCCCAGCTGCGACGCGAATGAACGCAGCAGATCAGAATAAGCCATCTATTTGGCCGTTGGCATCCATTTCGATATTTTCTGCAGCGGGCACACGGGGCAGACCGGGCATCGTCAGCAGGTCGCCACAGATAACTACCACGAACCCCGCGCCGGCAGCGAGGCGAACCTCGCGGACGGTAAGGATGTGATCGTCGGGTGCGCCAAGCGATGTGGGATCGGTGGAGAAGCTGTACTGGGTCTTGGCAATGCATACCGGCAACTTCCCATGACCGGACGCCTGCCATCTGGCGAGTTGCGCGTGAACCGCCGGTGAGGCGACGACTGCGCTCGCGCGATAGATGCGCATGGCCACCGCTTCGATCTTGGCAAACAGCGGCAGGTCGTCTGGGTAGAGCAGCGCGAAGCTGGCGCTGTCTCGGTCGACGAGAGCTGCCACAGCCTCTGCCAAAGCTATCGCCCCCGCACCACCCTCGGCCCAGTGCCGACAAAGCACCGCGCGTGTTCCGCATGTTTCTGCGACCGCGCGAATGACCGCAAGTTCTTCCTCGGTATCGTCAGTGAAATGGTTGATCGCAACCACCACCGGCACGCCGAATTGCTGGACATTTTCGATGTGCCGGACCAGGTTGACCGAGCCGCGGCGCACCGCGTCGACATCGGCGGCCGCCAGATTGCGCTTTGCCACCCCGCCGTTCATCTTGAGCGCGCGTACCGTCGCCACGATCACCGCCGCGGCGGGAGCGAGCGCCGCCTGACGGCATTTGATGTCGAAGAACTTCTCGGCACCAAGATCTGCCCCGAACCCTGCCTCGGTGACGACATAGTCGCCCAGCGCCAGCGCGGTGCGCGTCGCGATCACCGAGTTGCAGCCGTGGGCGATGTTCGCGAATGGGCCACCGTGGATCAGAACCGGATTACCCTCCAGCGTCTGGACGAGGTTTGGTTTGATCGCGTCCGCCAGCAGCACGGCCATGGCCCCGTCCGCCTTGAGGTCGCGCGCGGTGATCGGGCGAAAATCGCGGGTGTAGGCAACGACGATGTTTCCGAGCCGCAGCGCAAGATCCTCCACGCCCTCGGCCAGGCACAGGATCGCCATCACCTCGGACGCGGCCGTGATGTCGAAGCCGGACTCACGCGGATAGCCGTTAGCCGGGCCGCCGAGCGACTGCGCAATGTCGCGCAGGGCACGGTCGTTCATGTCCAGCACTCGCCGCCATGTCACTCGCCGTACATCGATGTTCAGCGCGTTGCCCCAGTGGATGTGATTGTCGAGCAACGCCGCCAGCAGGTTGTGCGCGGAGGTGATCGCGTGGAAATCGCCGGTGAAGTGGAGGTTGATATCCTCCATCGGGACCACCTGCGCATAGCCGCCGCCGGTCGCTCCGCCCTTGGTCCCGAAACAGGGACCCAGCGATGGCTCGCGCAGTACGAGGACCGTGCGTCTGCCGATCCTGTTAAGCGCGTCGGCCAGCCCGACCGAGGTCGTTGTCTTGCCTTCGCCGGCCGGTGTCGGGTTGATGGCGGTAACCAGGATCAGGCGACCGGTTCTACCGAATCGATCCAAACTGCCGTTTACGATCTTAGCCTTGAAGTGGCCATAAGGCTCGATCGCCTCCTCGCTGAGACCAAGACCAGCGGCAATTTTCCGAATTGGCCGGAGGGGGCTTGCGCGCGAGATTTGAAGGTCAGTCGACATACCTCGGCTCTACCAACAGACTGAGTTTGCAGCCAGCTTCCTTTCGGTTCAAGTGCCTTAGCGGGCAGCCGGAGCTTCCGACCGGTATGTCATAACCAGGCGCAACGCGTTGCGTCCAATAAGCTGACTTGGCCGTCCAATCCACACGAGCACGCCGTTAGCCCCGCTTTCGCAGCGTACACCGAGCGCATCCGATTTTCCATTATGGCGCGTGATCATGGCAACGTCGGTCACGATGGTGACGCGCTAGAGGCCGATCTTGGGTTTAGCCATTTCGACCGCGGCGATCTCGCCCAGCAGCGTTCCGGAATGCCCAACGAAGATGTCGGCGAAGTCGAGCAGATCGTTGTCCTCGAGCGCCCTGATCGACGCTTCGATTTCATCGAGATGCTTCAAGGCGCGCGTCCCGCGATCACCGGGCCATTTCGTCGGCTCTCTCTGCATCGTCGGCGCGTAGCAGGAAGGCAGGCGAGGCGCTACGTCGGTCACTCTTCTAATCAAGGTCGGAAGAACGTTGTGGCGACGCTTTGCAGTAATGAACGAACGGCAACTTCCAGGCAGCCGATCCGGTGCCCTGAACGGCCGCTATGGGGGCGAGAATCGCCTGCGTTATTACCGGTCTGCACCGGCAAGAGTCGACCCAATTCACGCCAGTTAGCAACGTGGGCGCAAACGGCGGCTTATCTTTAAAAACCTGCCGATCAACACATTTGCTAGCCATCAGTGCCATGCGAATGACCGCTTTTGGACCTTGCCACCGGGACTCGCCGATTGGGAGACCTCACGGAAGCTATCGATCAACGATTTTCACAGCACACGATCATCTTCCATCGGATCGCTCCCTGCTGTGGCGTATGTTGACTATGATTTTGAGATGGTAGCTGCACCCCTTTGTTTGACGCAATTTCATCGCCGCAGCCTTGGCACTCGTAAATACCATTATCGGGCGGCGTCTCTCCAGGTTTCCAGATTTTATCAAAGTTAGCATGCTCGTTTTTTGATAATTTGCTCGCGTCTTTGTACCAAGCCATAATCATTACCCCCACAAGTGAAGATCTAGCAGAAGCGTAGAATGGGGCTAGGCCTGAGTCGAGTACAAGAAATTCACAATTTGGTGGAGGGGGTTCATCTGGTCGGCTATGGCTAAGGACCGGCAGCAACCTTCCTAACTGGCGCGAGGGGAGCTGACCTGCCCCCCGAAGGTCCCGCAGTCATAACGAGAGTCTGCCGGTTTG
>CAZZYX010000055.1:0-22206 GCA_964658485.1 uncultured Acetobacteraceae bacterium
CGCGCCCGAACCACGTCCCGGCCCGACCGGAATGCCGTTATGCTTGGCCCATTTGATGAAGTCCTCGACGATCAGGAAATAACCGCAGAAACCCATCCGCGTGATGACGTCGATCTCGAAATCGAGGCGGGCGACATAGACCTGGCGATCTTCCTCGGTCATTTCGCCATAGGGAGCCAGGCGTGCGGCCAATCCGGCATGGGCATTTTCGGCCATCATCGCCGCTTCGCCTTCGCCATCTCCGGCCAGGCTGGGCAGCAGCGGCTTGCGCCGGGGCGGTACGAATGCACAACGCCGCGCCACCACCAGCGTATTGGCCAGCGCCTCAGGCAGATCGGCGAACTGCTCGGCCATCATCGGGCCGGATTTGACGAATGCCTGCGGGCACGAGCGCAGCCGATCCGCGGCATCGATATGCGTCGAATTGGCGATGCACAGCATCGCGTCATGCGCGGAATGGAAATGCGGATCGGCGAAATGGGCGGGGTTGGTGGCGATCAGCGGCAGGTTGCGGGCATAGGCAAGCTCGATCAGCGCGTCTTCCGCTGCGTCCTCGACCGCGTGCCCGCGCCGCGCGATCTCGACATAAAGCCGGTCGCCGAACAGGTTTTCCAGGCGCTCGACATAGGCTTCGGCGGCCTCCTGGCGGCCTTCTGCGAGCAACCGCGCCACCGCCCCCTCGCCCGCTCCGGTCAGCGCGATCAGCCCGCTGCTATGCCCGATCAGGTCGTCGAGCGTAACATGCGCCTCGAATTCCAGCGGTCGTTCGAGATGCGCGCGGCTGACAAGGTGGCACAGGTTGAGCCACCCCGCCTCGTTCTGGACGTAAAGCGGCAGCCAGTCGATTTGCTGGCTGCCGCTGGCCGACCGTACCGCGCCATCCTGTGGCAACTCTCGTGCGACCCCCAGCAGCGCGCCGATGATCGGCTGGATACCCTTGTCCCGGCAGGCGGCGGCGAAAGGGGGCACGCTGTACAAGCCGTTGCGATCGCACACCGCAATCGCCGGAAACCCCCGCTCCCTGGCGACTTGGGCAATCGCCTTCGGCTCGATCGCGCCGTCGAGCATGGTGTAGCTGGAGAATACGCGCAATGCGACGAAGGGGACGAAAGCCATGGGTACTTCTATGGGCCGGGACCCGCGCGGATCAAGTCGGCGCGAGGCATGGCTGGGGAAAAGCTGTTCAAGCGAGCCAGCGCCCCTCCTGTTCAAGGGATGGCCTTAGGGAAGTAAAGCCTCGATATCCGCCGCCAGGCTCTCCGGCTTGTCGGTGGGCGCATAGCGGCACACGACCTTGCCATCGCGGTCGATCAGGAATTTGGTAAAATTCCATTTCACGGCTTTGCTACCCAGTATTCCCGGCGCCTCTTCCTTGAGCCATCGATACAGCGGGGTCGCGCCATCGCCATTGACCTCGACCTTGGCCATCATCGGGAAAGAGACCCCATAATTGACGCTGCAAAAGCTGGCGATGTCATCGGCGCTGCCGGGCTCCTGCCCGCCGAACTGATTGCAGGGAAACCCGATCACGGCAAAGCCGCGCTGACGGTATTTTTTCCACAATTCCTCCAGCCCGGCATATTGCGGAGTGAAACCGCATTTGCTGGCGGTATTGACCACCAGCACCACTTTGCCAACGAACTCGCCCAGGTCGGCTTCGCTGCCGTCGGGACGCCTGGCGCTGAACTCGGATAAGATATGCGCCATGATCGTTACAGCGGAAAATCGGGATGCCTGGCCAACTCTGCAATTTCGTGCGGCTCGTACTCCTTGCCGCCGGGACGCTCGATCTTGTACTGCGAACGCACCTCTTCTGGAAACATCGTTACCTGCTGCACCAGTTCCGCCAGGGTACCGTGCCGCGCAACCCTGAAATCATGCAGCAATCCCGCATCTGAACGCCGATGCAATATTGCCTGATCGTCCCATCCAACCGGATTGTCCGAACCTGACTCGCCCGCAAAAGTGGTTGGATGATTGGGCATTGCGTTCTCCAATTGGCTGACGTTCTATTTGGGCAGAGGCGAAGGAAATCGCAAGATCACAGATCCGCTTTTCGTCAGGCGGGATCGCCCTGCCGATTGTCGAGCAGGCCATCGAGATGCCGCCGGACGCCGGGCCATTCGTGCGCCAGGATCGAGTAGACCACGGTATCGCGGCTGCGCCCATCCACCACCATGTGCCCGCGCAGGATGCCGTCTTGCCGCGCGCCCAGCCGCTCGATCGCCCGGCGGGAGGCCAGGTTGAAGAAATCGGTGCGAATCTGCACGCACAGCACATCGAGCACCTCGAAGGCATAGCCCAGCAACATGCGCTTGGCTTCGGTATTGAGCCCGGTGCGGCGCACGCGCGGCGCATAGAGCGTGCCGCCGATCTCCACCCGACGGTGTCCGGCGTTCATGCGCAGGAACCGGGTCGTGCCGGCAATCCGCCCATGCGCGTCAAGTACGGTAAAGACGCGGGCGCGGTCCGCCGCATAGTCGCGCTCGATCGCATCGAACCAGCCATCGATCGTCGCCGCGAACGGCACCATGCTGGAAAAGGTATATTCGAAACCATCGGCAAAGGCCGTGAGCAGGCCGGCCCGATCGGCGCGATCGATCGGGCGCAGCGTGACATGGCGCCCGGCAAGCGTAGGGGTGGCCGACCAGTTCATACCAGCCGTCCCGCTTCCAGCCGCACCACACGGTCCATCCGCGCGGCCAGCCGTTCGTTATGGGTCGCGATCAACGCAGCACTGCCATGGCCGTGCACCAGTTCCATAAATTCGCCCAGCACCTTGTCCGCCGTCGCCTGATCGAGATTGCCGGTTGGCTCGTCGGCCAGCACCAGCGGCGGGCGGTTGGCCAGCGCTCGTGCCACCGCGACGCGCTGTTGTTCCCCGCCCGAAAGCTGGCTGGGGCGGTGAGACAGTCGCGCGCCCAAGCCCAGTGCAACGAGCAGTTCGCGGGCGCGCTGTTCCGCCTCGCCGCGAACTCGGCCGGCGATCAACTGTGGCAACACGACATTCTCCAGGGCGTTGAAGTCGGGCAACAGATGATGGAATTGATAGACGAATCCCAGATGATCTCGGCGCAAACTGGTCCGTGCGTTGCCTGAAAGCGCCGATGCATCGACATCGCCGAAAGAGATCCGCCCGCCAAAGCCGCCTTCGAGCAGCCCGACCGCTTGCAACAACGTGCTCTTGCCCGACCCGGAAGGGCCCAGCAACGCGACGATTTCGCCCGGCATGATGGCCAGGTCGACGCCGCGCAACACCTCGATCGTGACATCGGCCTGGACGAAGCTGCGCGTCAGCCCGGTCAGGCGCACGACTGGTTGAAGTGGGGGCGGCTGAAGTACGGGCGGCTGCACCGGATTATTCATAGCGCAATACCTGCACCGGATCGGTACTGGCCGCCTTCAGCGCGGGATAGAGCGTGGCAAGGAAGCTGAACACCAGCGCCATGATGCAGATCCCGGCGATCTCCACCGGATCGCTGCGCGCGGGCAAGTCGGTCAGGAAACGGATCTTGGGGTCCCACAGATTTTGCCCGGTCATCATCTCGACCAGATGCACGATCGGCTGGCGGAAATAGAGGAAGACAAAGCCCAGCCCCAGCCCCGCCAGCGTTCCCAGCGCCCCGATCAAAAACCCGGTGGTCACGAAGATCTTGAGCAGCGAGCGCCGCGTCGCCCCCATCGTGCGCAGGATCGCGATATCGCGCGTCTTCGCCCGCACCAGCATGATGAGGCTCGACAGGATGTTGAACACCGCCACCAGCACGATGATCGACAGGACCACGAACATGGCCACCCGCTCCACCGCCAGCGCCTGGAACAGGCTGGCGTTGATGGTCTTCCAGTCGGTCACGACCGCCTGCCCGCGCAAGTTTCGGGCAAGCGGGGCCAGGGTTTGCATCGCCGTATCGGGGTCGGTGGTCCGCACCTCGATCATGCCGATGGCATCGCCCGACAGCATCAGCGTCTGGGCGTCGGGGATCGGCATGACGACGAAAGTATTGTCGTAATCGTAGATGCCGATCTCGACGATCGCCGCCACCCGATAGGAAATCTGGCGCGGTACCGTACCGAACGGAGTCGCGCGACCCGCCGGATTGATGATGGTGATCGCATCGCCGATCCGCGCGCCCAGGCTCTCGGCCAGCCGCGCCCCGATCGCGACATTGCCCGAATTGGGCTGCAGTTCGCCCAAATCGCCGACCCGCAATTTGGACCTCAGCGCGGCGATATCGGTTGCGGTCTGCCCGCGCACCTCGATCGCCTCGACCCGGCCATTGAAGGTGGTCAGCAGCGGTTGTTCGATCAACGGGCTGGCCTGGACCACGCCCGGTGTCGCCTGCACCTGCCGCAGCACGTTCTGCCAATTATCGAGGCGCCCGCCATAGGCCTGGATAATGGCATGGCCGTTAAGTCCAATGATCTTGTCGAGCAATTCGGCGCGAAACCCATTCATCACGCTCATGACGATGACCAGCGCGGCCACGCCCAGCATGACCGCCGCCAGGCTGATCCCCGCCACCAGCGCAATAAACGCCTCACCCCGGCCAGGCAGCATATAGCGCCGGGCGATCGTCCATTCGAAAGGCGTCAATATCAAGCGGTGTACCTGTGGGCGGCGAGTCAGCGGGCTGTCTAGGGTCCAACCGCCCGGTCTGCAATGGGGCAGCGCCGGGCGCGGAGCTGGATTGGTTTTCAACTGCACCATGATCTTTCGCCAGCCGCATGGGCTGGCGAATTTGGCTCGGGCCGTTATCACGTATTCCGCGCATTCAGGTGCGGCAGCGCATATCGCGTCGATCGACCCAAGCCTGCCGAGCGAGGAAAACCATGCCGATCGTCAAGTTCCGCGTCCACGATGACCGCCCGCCGCCGTCGCCGATCCGCATCAGCGTGCCCGGCTGGGCCGGCGCCAAGGACCCGCGCGCCGATGGCAGCCATGAGCAGGCGTGGCATTGCATCCCGTTCTCGGAAAGCGCGCGTTATGGCTTGGAATTGCTGTATCCGTTCGACCAGGAATTGCGGGTCACCACCGTCGCCGGCCAGGTCCAGCTCGATGCCGATTGGGGCGAGCCGCCGGTGTCGGGCCTGACATGGCCACCATTCCGCAGTTTTGGCGCGAATTTCTATTCCTACCAGTTGTCGCTTGACCTGGAGGTGCCTGCCGGCTGGGCGGTGCGAACCGAGCCGCACCCACGCTATTTCACCGACCCGCGCAACGAGACCCCGCTGGCGGTGCCGGCGCTGATCCGCAGCGACTGGTGGCCGATGATGTTCTTTTGCATCTTCAAGGCGCCGCCACCCGGGGTGACGCACGTCTTTCGGCGGGGCGAAGGCTTCATCTCGTTCATCGTCCTGCCCGCCGATCCCGATCTCGACCTGCAACCGATGAGCGCCGAAGAGGCGGCGCAACGGGAAATGCGCGCCCGCCGCCTGGCCGCCAGCCGCGACAAGCTGGCCGCAGGCACCCGCTGGCTGTCGGCGACCAATACCATCTTCGACGGCACCTATCGCAACATGGCCCGCGCTGCCCGCGCCAGGCAGAAGAACTCCGATCCCGAAGAGAAATAGCGCCGTTCCGCCACGATGAATACGCGCTGCAAGCCCTATTCAGCCTGACGGAACATGACCCGCCCTAAGCCGTATTACGCATACGAGATCGCTTTGCCCGGCGGGTTGCCAATAGCCTGGCGGGGGATCGGTCGACATGCGATCTTCAAGGAGAAACCCGATGAAACGATCGACTGCAATGTTGGCTGGTGCGGCGACAGTGGCGCTGGCCGCTGGCGTGGCATCCGGCGGCCCCGCGATGGCTGAGCCGATTCCGCCGGCGACGAGCTATGCGGACCTGCTGGAGCCGGTGCCCGACGCGATGGCGCGACTGGCCGTAGCCGATGCCAACCAGCCCGCCCATATGGAACTGGCGCAGTATGGTGGTCCGAATTACCATCATCACCATCACCACCACCACCATCATCATCACAATCGCCGCTGGTATCGCGCGAACGGCTATTACTGGTCTGGCGGGCAGTGGATGCTAAGACCTCCGATGCATCATCATCATCATCACCATCATCACCACCACCACCACCAGAACGGTTATTGATCGCCTGCCCGGCCGGTTTGCGCCGGCCGGGTATGCTCGCGTCAACCATGATCGCCCGATCTCAGCACGGTTATCGAATAGGGTGGCAGCGCGATCGGTCCGTTGCTGGAAAAATGCCGGGGCGGCCGGTTGCGGATGGGATGTCCAGCGGACCCTGCGGCTTGCCAGCGGTATCGGTCGGCGCCGTACTGGATCACTGCATAGGAGCCGGATAGGCGGGATGGCGCAGCCGCGGCGCGCCGCCTGACCCGAAGGTCCACGACATGCACGCGGGCTGGATCGCGATTGATCAACAGCACCGCTAGCTGACTATCCGGGCGGCGAACGGGATATGCGGTAACCCAATCCGGCGACCTGCGCGGCCCCAGCCATTTACCGATATAGAGCGAATGTTGGCCATGGCCTGGCTGGCTCCATTCCTGCGTCATCAGTCGCGCGCCCCAGTACGACGGGGTCGGCCAACTGGCGCGGCCTTGCGCATCCTGCCCGTACAGCATCAATTCGCCATAACCAGCGCAGGCGTGTTCCGGGTCGAACAGTTCCTCGGGACCGTAGCCGAGGTAATAGCTGGCGCTGCCCCCCAGCGTCAGGAAATGCGCAACCATGTCGGCGTCGAACAGCGCCTCCGGCATTTCGACCTCGATACGCCCCGAAAAGGCGGAAATCCCATATTCGAGAATGCTGCGCGACATGCTGGCCGGCACGCCATCGCCGGTCAGGTGGGCCATCCCCGCGCCCAGCTTGGCGGTGGCGGTGCGCAGCATGCTGGCCGGTGCGCCACAGGGGATATCGAACGGATAATGCTCGAAGGTGAAATCGTTCAGGTCGCTCAATCGGCCAGCCTTGCGCAGCGCAGCGATGAACAGCTTCGTCCAGGACTGGACCGGACCTTCGACCAGATAGGTGTCCGATACCGCATCCTGCAACCCCGGCCCGGCCAGCCGGACATGCCGATCGACGCCGTGGATGGCATCGGCGGCTTGCAGGAACAGCGCGGCGAAATCGGCGGCGGGGACATTCTGGCCATCGGGTTCCATGCCGATTTCGACTTCGCGGATGGGGTAGTGGCGGGCACGAAAGAACCGGATTTCAGCGGCGGTATTCTCGGGCGTATCGTACAGCGCCCCGACATTCAGCGTGATCGGCAGGCCATTGGTCAGGCCGCTGCGGACAATCCGGTCGAAACCCGGCTGTTCGGTTTTCGCGTCGCGGTCGCGGGCAGTGTGCCACGGATCGGTCGACGAGACATAGATGGTGGTCTGGTCGGGACCGATGCGGCTATGGCTTACGGCGTCATGGAACCGTCCTTCCCGGTCCAATGTGCCAAGCCCGATCTCGCGCATGGCATAACCCATGGCGTCGCGGCGGTCCGTCGAACGAGCTGACGCAATATGCGAGGATTGCTGCAGCAGAACCCGAAAATACCGCGCGGTAAATGCCTGATTAGATAAATTAATGTTCGATACACCGCCGGTGCCGTGGTTTACCTGCCCAAGCGGGAAATCGATCCAGCGGCCATGGTGGTCGGTATCCGTTTGCCCGGTCCAGCGCTGGAATTTATAGTGCAGCGCATACGGTAGTGCCCAGTCGATCCGCGCGGCCGAAATTGGCGTGGGCTTGTGAAAATCCACCACTACCCACTGCTCGCCACCGGGCCAGCGCGAATACAGCGGATCGAGATAGGGGTTGGATTTCCAGAAGGTCGCCCGGTCGCCGTCGTCCAGCCGCGAATAGCCATCATCGTTGGCCTGGTCGGTGGTATCCCCCCGGCGCGGCAGCGAATAGCCCCACGCGGTCAGCACCGGCTGGCGCGGATGATCGCTCCCGGTCCAGTAGCCCTGGGCATGCGCAGCATCGCTCCAGGTGCCCTCGCTGGTCCAGTGCCATGCCTCGATAGCCAGTTCGGTGCGGAGATTATAGGCCATCGAACCAAACCCTGCGCGTTTCAGAGCCCGGATATTGGCCGGGGCATAGACCTGGTCCACCCGCCCCTCGCCTAGCCCGTCGATCACCGCGCCAAAGGCGATGTCGGGCGAAAACCGGGCCACCGGTCCGGCCGCCAGATCGATCACGACGCGCTCCGGTTGTCCCGCGACCGGACGCCCACCGGTGGTCAGGCACCAGGCCAGCACCGCCAGAGCTCTTGTCGGGTCACGCCGCAAGGGTGTGGTCTCCGGTGACGACAGCGACATCCGGCGTACCGCCGACCTTGGTATATTGCATCAGCAGTTCCGACAATTCACGCACGACCCTGGTTATTCCAGCACTTCGTCTGTTCACCCAGGCACCCCATGCTCACCCCAGCGCCTTGACCAACACCGTCGCTAACACACCGGCCATTTCCGCAACACCCGTATCATCCGCCAGCCGCCGCTGGCTCACTTCCAATTCGACATAAGCCAGTCCTGCCGGAAAAGCGTGATACGGTACGGTATAATCAGTGTCATCCATGCGATAGGGTTCATTATCGCCGACGCAGATGCCGGGCGTGGCCCGCAGTGCGGCCAGCACGGCGACGGCAACCGTGACATCGCCGCCGGCATACAGCACGCCGATGTCCCACGGCCTGGCCACCCCCGCCATGCTCGGCGTAAAACTATGCAGGGCGACGACCACGGTGGGACGAGCCGCATGCCGGCGCTCGACCAGCGTTTCCGCGATCGCCCGGTGATAGGGTGCATAGATTTCGCCAAGTCGCTCGGCGCGGTCGGCAGGGGTGATATCGCAGTTTGCCGGAACTTCGGTACCGTCGCTGCGCGCCTCCATCGCATCGATTGCCCCGGCGTGGCGATTGCAATCCACGACCAGCCGCGAATAGCATTGCTCGATGAAACAGGCATCGAGCAGGGCCGCCAGCCGCGCGCCCAATGCCGAAACGCCGATGTCGATCGCGATGTGGCGGGCCATTTCGGTTTCGCTCAACCCCAGCCGCGCAAGTTTTAGCGGCACCCGATTGCCGGCATGATCACCGAGCAAAAGGAACGAAGACTGCCCTGTACTGTTGATAAAACGGAAGGGCGGGGTATCCGCAGTCCCAAGAAGGGTCATACTCTAGTCATCCTGGGTGGTATTTATTGCGCGATGCCGGTGCTGCAACTGAAGCATACCACGACTTATCGCTACAGCCAGCCCGTCAACATCGGCGAGCATCGCCTGATGGTGCGCCCCCGTGAAAGCCATGACCAGCGGTTGCTGGAATACAGCCTGAACATCGATCCCGAGCCTAGCGAAATACGCTGGTTGCAGGATGTTTTCGGCAATTCGGTGGCGATCGCCAGTTTTTCCCGCCGCGCGCTGCGCCTGCATATAGAAAGCTGCGCACGGCTGGTGCATCAGCCGCATGACCTCGTCGATCTGCATATCGAGGACTACGCGCGCGGCTATCCCTTCACCTATGCCTCGGAGGAAATGCCCGACCTTTTACGATCGATCGAGCGCCAGCATCTCGATCCGCATCGCCGGATCGACAATTGGGCGCGCCGGTTCGTCAACGCCAATGGCAAGACCGACACGCTGGCCATGCTGACCGCGATGACTCATGCCATCAAACGCGAATTCACCTATATGCCGCGTACTCAGAAGGGCACCCAGACACCGATCGAAACGCTGGCGCGGGGCAAGGGTACCTGCCGCGACTATGCCATGCTGATGATCGAGGCGGTGCGCGCCCTAGGCCTGGCGGCGCGGTTCGTTTCGGGCTATCTCTACAACCCGCTCAGCAGCAACCCGGCGTCGGGGCGGATGCGCGGCGGCGGCAACACCCATGCCTGGGTGCGCGTTTATCTGCCCGGCTCCGGCTGGGTGGAGTTCGATCCTACCAACGCCATCATCGGCACGCGAGGATTGATCCGGGTCGCCATCGCCCGCGACATTTACCAGGCGGTGCCGATTTCCGGCACATGGAGCGGCTTTCCCGGCAGTTTTCAGGGGATGGACGTATCGGTCGATACATTAGTCGAGCCCGATGGTGCAGAGCCTGGTGAGCGAGGTGGAGTGATGAACGTGGCAGGAGCGAGCGAATGCTGATCAGGGCCGGCTACGAGATAAGCTTTTCCTGCGAATACCCCACCCATATGCTGGCGCTGCTGAGCATCCACCCTTCGCGCCACAAGGACCTGACGACACCGCACCGCGTACTGACCTCGCCGGACGCACCGATCTACGACTACCCGGACCTGTTCGGCAATGTCCGTTCCCGCCTGACCCTGCCGGCGGGACTGGCGACGCTGTCATGCGATTTCACGATCCACGACAGCGGCCTGCCCGATCCGGTGTCCCCCGACGCCCGGCGCATCCCGGTGGAACAGTTGCCCGACGATGTGCTGTTGTATCTGGCGGGTAGCCGCTATTGCGAAACCGACCTGCTATCGGACATGGCCTGGGCGATGTTCGGCGACATCTCGCATGGCTGGGAACGGGTACAGGCGATCGTCGATTTCACCCATGACCATGTCAGCTTCGGCTATCATCATGCCCGCCCCAGCCGCACAGCCTGGGAGACCTATCAGGAACGCGTCGGGGTATGCCGCGATTTTGCCCACCTGGCGATCACCCTGTGCCGCTGCATGAATATTCCCGCGCGGTATTGCACCGGCTATCTCGGTGATTTCGGAACCGTGGCCGAAGATGCGCCGATGGATTTCAGCGCCTGGATCGAGGTCTATCTCGGGGGCAGCTGGCACGTGTTCGACCCCCGCTTCAACGCGCCCCGAATTGGCAGGATCGCCGTCGCGAAAGGCCCCGACGGCGCCCATACCCCACTGACGACATCGTTCGGCAATGCGCCGGTGGCCAGTTTCGCGGTCCACGTGGAAATAGTGGATTGAGCAATAATGTATTCTCCTCCCGCTTCCGCAAGAAGAGTTCAGGTCGATTCAAGCTGCCAGGGACTTTTGATGTTCCTGAACTTCCAGTGTGGTCACTTCGAACCTGTTGAGCCATGAAGAACCGAAGCTGGTGGAAATCGCCACGTCGATGGCGTCACGACCCTTCGCCATGACGATGCGACCGATGCGCGGTTCCCGGTGGCGGGCGTCATAGGTATACCATTCGCCGTCGACGAACACCTCGAACCAGGCGCTGAAATCCATCGGGGCATCGACCGGCGGGATGCCTATGTCTCCCAGATAGCCGGTGCAATATCGAGCAGGGATGTTCATGCAGCGGCACAGGGTCACGGCAAGATGGGCGTAATCGCGGCACACCCCGACCCGTTCCTGATACCCTTCCCAGGCGGTGCGGGTGTTGCGGGCGAAGTGATAGCCAAACGAGATATGGTTATGCGCCCAGTCGACGATCGCCTCGACCTGGCGGCGCGCCGAAGTGATGCCGTTGAACAGCGACCATGCGGTACTCATCAGCCGCTCGGTTTCGCAATAGCGGCTGGCCAGCAGGAACTGCAGGATGTCATCGGGCAGTTCCTGGACGGGGGTCATCGGCACATCCGGCGCGCAGCGATCGGGCTGGCCGTCGTCGGCAATGACGAATTCGGTGCTCAGCGTGGCGCCGCCTGCCGGTAGCGTCAGCCGGGTGACGATATTGCCGAAGCTATCCAGATAATCGTACAGCGGGAGATCGGGCGAACTCAGGATGCGATGCGGCGTGACCAGATCCTGATTTCGCGATGGATGCACGCTCAACAAGGCATTCATCGGGGTTGGCGCAGCATTGGCGAATTCGATGTTGAAGCCAGCCTTGATGAGCATGGACAATCTCCGAAAATTCAAACTTGAGAACCTTAACGGTGTGATCTGTAAACTGATCCCATTCGATGAAATAAATATGGCACCCAGCCGAGTGACGCCGCCGAAGCGGCGAGTGGGAGATCGACGAGGAACCGTTTAGGGCGCCGGGGGGTTCTGGGGATGTGCAATCCGTTCCCATAAGGAATCCCCCATGCCGATGATCGAAACCCGCGATGGCACCCGTCTCTACGTCAAGTCATGGGGCACCGGCCGGCCGGTCGTGCTGATCCACGGCTGGCCGCTGTCGGGCGATAGCTGGGACCCGGTGGCACTGGCGCTGGCGGAGGCGGGGTATCGCGCCATCGCCTACGATCGCCGTGGCTTCGGCCGGTCGGACCAGCCGTGGCAGGGTTATGACTATGACACTTTTGCCGACGATCTTGCCGATGTCATGCAATCGCAGGGCGCTGATGATAACGTTGCCCTGGTCGGCTTCTCGATGGGCGGCGGAGAAATCGCGCGCTATATGTCGCGGCACGCGGGCAAAGGCGTCAGCCAGGTTGCGCTGGTCAGTTCGGTCGTGCCGTTCATGTTGCAAACCGACGATAACCCCGCCGGCGTGCCCGAAGCGACGCTCCAGCAGATCGGGGATGGCATTCGGCTCGACCGGGCGCATTATTTCCGTGGCTTTTTCAAGGATTTCTTCGGCGCCGGATTGCTGACCAGCCCGGTCAGCAGCGAAGTGCTGGACCTGGCCTGGGCAACCGCGATGCAGGCTGGCCTGCATCCGACGCTGGCGGCGGCGCAAGCCTTTGGCGGCACCGATTTCCGTCCCGATCTCGCCAGTTTCACCATCCCGACCCTGGTCATTCACGGCACCGCCGACAAGACCGTGCCGATCGATGCCACCGGGCGGGCGGTCGCCAACACGCTCAGCCAGGCGACGCTGATCGAATATGATGGCGAACCGCATGGCGTGTTCGCCACCCAGACCGAGCGATTGACGCGCGACCTGCTGCAGTTTCTCGATGGACCGGGCAGCATATTGCACGACATCGATCAGGCGCCGGCGCAAGACCGGCAAGTGCTGCTCGACGAGTTGACCTATGAAAGTCTGGCCACCCCGCGTATCTGAACGCCCATGGCTGAAAATATCCGTATAGAGACTGACAGCCTGGGTGAGGTCGATGTCCCTGCGGACAAATATTGGGGCGCGCAAACCCAGCGCAGTCTGCTGAATTTCCCGTTCGGCCCGGAAGAACGAATGCCGATCGCAATCGTACACGCGCTGGCCCGCGTGAAGATTGCGGCCGCCCGGGTCAATCGCCGCCACGGGCTGGCCGCCACGCTGGCCGATGCTATCGAGGAAGCCGCCGCCCAGGTGGCGTCGGGCCAGTTCGACGATCAGTTTCCGCTGGTGATCTGGCAGACCGGTTCGGGCACCCAGACCAACATGAACGTCAACGAAGTGATCGCCGGTCGCGCCAACGAGCTGCTGACCGGGCGGCGCGGCGGAAAATCCCCGGTTCACCCTAACGACCATGTCAACCGATCGCAGTCATCCAACGACAGCTTTCCCACGGCATTGCATCTTGCTACCGCGCAGGCGCTGATCGACGAGCTTGATCCGGCACTGGCGGAATTGCATGGCGCGCTGGCTGCAAAGGCCGCCGCGTGGACGGATATCGTCAAGATCGGCCGGACGCATTTGCAGGACGCCACGCCGCTGACGCTGGGGCAGGAGTTTTCGGGTTATGCCGCCCAGATCGCCAACGCCCGGCGCAGGCTGGACAGCTGCCTGCCCGATGTGCTGGCGCTGGCCCAGGGCGGTACGGCGGTGGGTACGGGATTGAATGCGCCGCATGGATTTGCCGCCGATTTCGCCGAAGAGATCAACCGGATTACGGGGTTGTCGTGTCGGCCCGCCGACAACAGTTTCGAAGCCCTGGCCAGCAACGATGCCCTGGTCGCGGTGTCGGCGATGCTGGCGACGCTGGCCGGAGCGCTCAGCAAGATCGCCAATGATATCCGTTTGCTGGCGTCCGGGCCCAGAGCAGGTATCGGCGAATTGACCTTGCCCGCCAACGAGCCGGGGAGCTCGATCATGCCGGGCAAGGTCAATCCCACCCAATGCGAAATGCTGACCATGGTGGCGGCACAAGTTATCGGCTGCCACGCTGCCGTGGCGATCGGCGGCATGTCGGGGCAGCTCGAATTGAATGTCAACAAGCCGCTGATCGGCGCCAATGTGCTGCGCGCGATCCGTCTGCTGGATGCCGGCATGCGCAGCTTCTCGCGCCGCGCGATCACCGGGCTGGAGCCCGATCGGGCACGAATTGCCGAACTGGTCGAACGCTCGCTGATGCTGGTCACCGCGCTGGTGCCGGAAATCGGTTACGAACATGCCGCCGCCATCGCCAAACATGCCCAGGCCCATGACCTGACGCTGCGGGAAGCCGCGCGCGCCACCGGGTTGGTCGACGATGACACCTTCGCCCGGCTGGTTCGCGCCGATAGGATGACCGGACCAGGGCCGGCGTGACCACCACGCTCCCCAGCCCTGTCGGAACCCTGGCATTCCTGAAGCGTTTCCAACTTCGCATGCCCGGTCGCGTCGACCCGTGAGGTAAGCATCCAGGAGGAGCCCCATGGAACATCCGGACGAAGAAATTCACGTCAAGGTCGAAGATGCTCGGTCCGGCACCAAAAACCACGGTGTACGTTATGTGCTTGGCATCAGCATGGCGCTGGTGATCATCGCCTTCTTGCTCGTTTATATGTTGCGTTCCGGGCATAGCTGATCGGAGCGGCATAGCCGGTGTGGTGCGTATATTCCGCTGACTTGATTGCGCTAATCCTGGTCGCGTGACTGGATAATGTTCCTTGGTTTTTGTGGCGCGGCCATGGTAGGGCCGGTTTGCGATTGCAAACGGGGATCGATCTTAACCACACATGACCGATCAAGCCTCTCCGTTTCCCGGTCTCCCCCTGATTGAGTCGCCCGTGTTCGGCGCCGAGCTGGAACGGATGGCTCTCTCCCCGGAAGAACGGGAACTGGCGATCGCGTTGAATCGCGATGGCTATGCCGTTTTCGATTTCCCCGACCCGGACCTCGACCAGCGTATTGACCGCATTCGCGCCGATCTGGCCCTGCAGCTTGGCATCGATGACACCGACCCAGACAGCAATAAATTTTCGGGGGTGGGCCGTATCCAGGATGCGTGGCAGTCTAATGTCGATGTGCAGGCCATCGCCGCGAACGCCCACGTGCTCGATCTGCTATCGCGGCTCTATGGGCGCCAGGCTTTTCCGTTCCAGACACTGAATTTCCCGGTCGGGACGCAACAGCAGTTGCACACCGATGCCGTCCATTTTTCATCGATTCCCCAACGCTTCATGTGCGGCGTATGGGTAGCGATGGAGGATGTCACCGCTGACGCCGGACCACTGTGCTATCTTCCAGGCTCGCATAAATGGCCGCTGCTCGACAATACCCTGATTGGTCGGCGCGGTGCGGGCAGTAGCCTGGATTCAGCGCAGGATCCTTTTCAGAAAGGTTGGGATGCGCTGGTTCAGGAACATCAGCCGGTGTCCGAGACATTTCTTGCGCGGAAGGGCCAGGCGCTGATCTGGAGCGCAAATCTGTTGCACGGCGGCAGCCTCCAGAACGACCCCAAACTGACGCGCTGGTCACAGGTCACGCATTATTACTTCGATGACTGCATCTATTATACTCCGGCTTTTTCGGACGAATACGTCGGAAGACTGGCACTGCGTAAACTCGTCAGCATCGCCGATGGCTTGCCAAAGCCCAATCTTTACCTGGGCGAGCGCATCCTGCCGCCGCCACCTCCAAAAAAGCCAACCGCATCCAAGAAACTGCGCGGCATTGGCAAATGGTTTGCGCGCACCACGCGGCAGTGCTGAATTACACGATAGCGAACGGGGGGGGCAGTATCATGTGGCCGATCAAGCAGTTGAAGCAAATCAAGTGGCGACGGAAACCCGCCCATATCCTGACCAATTACGACACCGTCGTAGCTTATGAACAACTGATCGGCCGTCTCCTCAAGCGCCACGCGCCGGACCGCGACCTGGCGTTTTCGCTCGCTGTCGGATCGCTGACCGTCGAAACCTTTCACCAGCAAGGCGCGGGCCATGTCGCGGTGCTGAAAGCGCATGGTCTGGCTGATGGCATGGCCATTTTCGACCTGGGTTGCGGCTGCGGGCGCACCGCCCAGGCGTTGCAACGCTCGGGCTGGCGCGGCACCTATACCGGCACCGATATCATCAAGCCGTTTATAGATGAATTGAAAGCCAAGTGCCCCGGTTATACCGCGCTGGTCCATCGCCAGCCGACCATCCCGGTCGCCGATGAGTCACTGGACATGCTGTTCCATTGGTCGGTGTTTACGCATGTCCTGCCGGAAGAATGCTATCTCTACATGTCGGACAGCTTTCGCGCGATGAAGCCGGGCGGGCGGATGGTGTTTTCCTTCATGGAACTGACCGAGCCGATGCATCGGGAGACGTTCTTTCGCCGCGTCAAGGGATTGGCCAACGGCACTCCCGATCGAGTGCTGGACATCTTCCTTCACCGTGACTGGATATGTTCCTGGGCGCAAAAAATCGGGTTTTCAGAACCGGAGTTTACGCACGGCTCCGATGAAAGCCGGCATGGCGCATTCTGGCAGACACTGGTGGCGATGTCGAAACCACTGATTTGAACGACCGCAAACGGGTCAGAAGGCTATTCCCACTCGATCGTGCCGGGCGGCTTCGAGGTATAGTCGTAGACCACGCGGTTGATGCCCTTGACCTCGTTGACGATGCGCGTGGCGACGCGGCTGAGGAAGGTGGCATCGAACGGATAGATATCCGCGGTCATGCCATCGGTGGAGGTGACCGCGCGCAGGGCGCAGACGTTGTCGTAGGTGCGGCTGTCGCCCATCACGCCAACGGTTTTTACCGGCAGCAACACGGCAAAAGCCTGCCAGATGGCGTCGTAAAGCCCGGCGTTGCGAATTTCCTCCAGATAAACCGCGTCGGCCTTGCGCAAGATATCGCATCGTTCGCGGGTGACCTCGCCGGGAATGCGGATGGCCAGGCCCGGTCCGGGAAAGGGATGCCGCCCGACGAAAATCTCGGGCAGGCCGAGTTCGCGACCCAGTTCGCGCACCTCGTCCTTGAACAGCTCGCGCAGCGGCTCGACCAATTGCATGTTCATGCGCTCGGGCAGGCCGCCGACGTTGTGATGGCTCTTGATCGTCACCGATGGGCCGCCGGTAAAGCTGACGCTCTCGATGACGTCCGGATACAACGTACCCTGTGCCAAAAACGCCGCGCCGCCGATCTTCCGGGCCTCGTCCTCGAACACATCGATGAAGGTCTTGCCGATGAATTTGCGCTTGGCTTCGGGGTCGGTCAGCCCTTTCAGCCCATTTAGAAATAGCGTCGAGGCATCGACATGCACCAGCGGGATATTGTGATGCCCGCGGAACAGGCTGACCACTTGTTCCGCTTCGCCGAGCCGCATCAACCCGTGATCGACAAACACGCAGGTCAGTTGATCCGCGCCGGAATCCTTGAGCGCCTCATGAATCAGGACAGCGGCGACCGCGGAATCGACCCCGCCCGACAGGCCGCAGATGACCTTGCCACCGCCCGCGCCAACTCCGACCTGCGCCTGGATGTCGGCAATCTTGGCCTTGCGGAATTCGGCCATGGTCCAGTCTCCGGAGAGACCGCAGACATGCCGCACGAAATTGCTCAGCAGCTTGCCGCCATCGGGAGTGTGCACCACCTCGGGGTGGAATTGCATCGCATAGATACGCCGCTGGTCATCGGCGATGACCGCGAAAGGCGCGCCCGGGCTGGATGCCACGACGCGAAAACCGGGGGCCAGGTGAGTGACCTTGTCGCCATGGCTCATCCATACCTGATGCTTTTCACCCGGCGTCCACAGACCGGCGAACAAGGCGCAACTGTCCGAAATATCGATGAAGGCGCGCCCGAATTCGCCAAGATCGCCCAGGATGACCTTTCCGCCCAGCTGGTGCATCAACGCCTGCTGGCCATAGCAGATGCCCAGGATCGGCAGGCCGCTGTCGAGAATCTCGACAGGGATCAGGGGCGCCCGGTCATCCAGGACCGAAGCCGGCGATCCGGACAGGATGATCCCGCGCGGGCGCAGCCGGGCGAATGCCGCGGCTGCAGTCGTGAACGGGGCGATTTCCGAATAGACGCCGGCCTCGCGCACGCGGCGGGCGATCAACTGGGTTACCTGGCTCCCGAAATCGATGATCAGGATGGTTTCTGAAGGCTGCAAGCTCATGCCTGGCGCGATAACCGTGCCAGCGCGGCAAGTCCAGCCGGACCCGCCGGATAACGGTTCAACTCAAGCAGGGCACAGCTTATCCCACGCTGACTTGCGTTTTGTGCAACTCAGGGCCGTGGCTTTGCAAGTGCAATTTAAAGGTTTGCTAACTATGTTGCAGTAGCGAACTGACCTCGCAGTTACAAAACTGCAAAGTCGGATTTTAATAGGAGCTATTGTATGTACGTCTTGAAATATCAAATCGTGGCGCTGGCCGCAGCTTTTGGCCTGAGCAGTCTGATCTTCGCGATCACGCTGTCCTGATTGTCTTTTTACAGCATCCGGCATCTGTCAGACCGTTAACGAACCGGGTTGGCAGCTGCCGTTTTGCATTTCACTTGCGAAAACATACTTAGAAAATCCTCTCTGATGACCCGCCGCCGCTCCGCTTGAGCGGATCGAGCGCGAATCGCCGCTCCGCATAGCCCGGTCCCACGTGATTGCTGTGGATGGGCCCCGAAACATGTTTCGCAAAACTGCAGCAATGCCTATAGACTTGGCATGGCAAGCACGAACGAAAATATTCCGAATACCAACAGCTACGGCGCGGATTCGATCAAGGTCCTGAAGGGCCTGGACGCCGTGCGCAAGCGTCCCGGCATGTACATCGGCGATACCGATGATGGCTCCGGGTTGCATCATATGGTGTTCGAGGTATCGGATAATGCCATAGACGAGGCTTTGGCCGGGCATTGTGACCTCGTCCTGATTGAATTGAACCCCGATGGCTCGGTCAGCGTGGAAGACAACGGCCGCGGCATTCCCACCGGGATTCACGCCGGAGAAGGCGTTTCGGCGGCAGAGGTCATCATGACCCAGCTTCACGCCGGCGGCAAATTCGAAAATACTTCCGACGACAATGCCTACAAGGTGTCGGGCGGGTTGCACGGCGTCGGCGTATCGGTGGTCAATGCACTGTCGGAATGGCTGGAACTGACGATCTGGCGCGACGGCGAAGAACACTGGATGCGGTTCGAGCATGGCGATGCCGTGGCACCGCTGGTGCTGCGCGGGCCGGCGCCCGCCGACGGCAAGGGCGGCACCAAGAAGGGCACGCGAGTGACTTTCATCGCCTCGACCGAAACCTTCAAGAACGTGCTCGAATTCGACTTCGACAAGCTGGAACACCGCTATCGCGAGCTGGCCTTCCTCAATTCCGGTGTGCGGGTGCTGCTGCGCGACCTGCGTCACGAGGAGATCAAGGAGCACGATCTCTATTATGTCGGCGGGATCGGCGCTTTCGTCAAATATCTCGACCGCAACAAGGTGCCGCTGTTGCCCGAGCCGATCGCCATCAACTCGGAACGCGAGGGTGTCGCCATCGAGGTCGCGCTGGAATGGAACGACAGCTATTATGAAAACGTGCTGTGTTTCACGAATAACATCCCGCAGCGCGACGGTGGCACCCATCTCGCCGCATTCCGCGCCGCGCTGACCCGCACTCTTAACAACTACGCCGAGAAATCGGGCCAGTTGAAGAAGGAAAAGGTCAGCCTGACCGGCGAGGACATGCGCGAGGGGCTGACCGCGATCGTCTCGGTCAAGCTGCCCGATCCGAAATTTTCCAGCCAGACCAAGGACAAGCTGGTATCCTCCGAGGTGCGCCAGCCGCTGGAAAGCCTGATGGCCGACAAGCTGGTCGAATGGCTGGAGGAAAACCCCGCCTACGCCAAGTCGGTGGTCGGCAAGATCATCGATGCCGCCGCCGCTCGCGAAGCCGCCAAGCGTGCGCGCGAACTGACCCGGCGCAAGGGGGCGATGGATATCGCCAGCCTGCCCGGAAAGCTTGCCGATTGCCAGGAACGCGATCCGGCGAAATGTGAACTGTTCCTGGTCGAGGGCGATTCCGCCGGTGGCTCGGCAAAGCAGGGCCGCGACCGCAAATACCAGGCGATCCTGCCGCTGAAGGGTAAAATCCTGAATGTGGAGCGCGCCCGGTTCGACCGCATCATCGGTTCCAAGGAGGTCGGCACGCTGATCCAGGCGATGGGCACCGGCATCCGGGACGAATTCGACCTGGGCAAGCTGCGCTATCACAAGATCGTCATCATGACCGACGCCGATGTCGACGGCGCTCATATCCGCACTTTGTTGCTGACGTTCTTTCACCGCCAGATGCCCGACATCATCCGCCAGGGGCACCTGTTCATCGCCCAGCCGCCACTGTATAAAGTCAACAAGGGCCGCAGCGAGGTCTATCTGAAGGACAATGACGCGCTCGACCGCTATCTGGTCGAAGCCGGGCTGGCGGGCCGGGTGCTGGAAACGGCGGGCGGCACGCGCGGTGGCGCCGAATTGCAGGGACTGGTGCATCACGCCCAGCAAATGCGCAAGCTGATGGCGTTCGTGACGCGGCGCTATGATCCGGCGATCATCGAGGCGCTGGCGTTGTCCGGCATGTTCGATCTCGATCTCGATCGTGCCGGCCGCGAGGCGGCGCTGGCGCGTACTGCGCTATGGCTCGACACCGGCGACCGCGAAGCTAAATGGACGGCCTCGATGACGGCTGACGGCGCGGTGACGGTGCAGCGGCTGTGGCGCGGGGTGACTGACTATCACATCGTCGAGGCCCCCTTCCTGACCAGCGCCGAGGCGCGCAAACTGGCGCGACTGGCGGGTGAACAGGCCGATGTCTATTCAGCGACAGCGCGGCTGGTAAAGGCTGGCAGCGCGATCGAGGAACCGCCCGAAGCAGAGATTGAGGCCGACGAGGAAACCGAAGAGACGGACACCGCCCCGCCGCCACGCGCCGCCGCGCAGGACGGACGGATCACCCGGCCATCCGAACTGCTCGATGCGGTGCTGGCCATTGGTCGCAAGGGCTTGGCGATTGCCCGCTACAAAGGCCTGGGCGAAATGAACGCCGAGCAATTGTGGGAAACCACCCTCGATCCCGACAACCGGCAGCTGCTGCAGGTGAAAGTGGAAGATGCCGACGTGACCGACGAAATCTTCACCCGGCTGATGGGCGACGTCGTCGAACCCCGCCGTGAATTCATCCAAGAAAATGCGCTCAATGTGGCCAATCTCGACGTATGAGCAGGTCGCACCACAGCGTGATGACAAAAAGTGGCACCGGTTTTGTTCTTAAATCACGCGAAAAGAAAGATGCCAGTGCAAGATGCGATTCTATCTCATCGCATCTTGCACTGGTCTAAACCAACGCCGAGGCGGTCATCAGGTAAACAGCGTCTCACCTAGGTAGCCGTTCGGTCGTGCTCCGGGTGGGCAGGCAAACAAGCCGCTGCCGACATGGGTGACGAATTGGTTCATCATGTCGAACTTGGCCATGTTTTCGAAGATCTTGACGAAGCCATTGCGCGGATCGCGCTGCCAGGCGAGGAACATCAGCCCGGCGTCCATCATCAGTCCCTGATGCCACGGCGGCCAGCGCTCGGCGATTATCGCCAGGCCATTGTCGTAGGCATAGGCACGGCGCAGGATTTGTGCGCCATCGTTAAGTTCGGCTGCGCCGAGCCGGGCGTGGCTGTTCTCGGGGATGATGAAATTGCCGTCGGCATCGGTGGCCTTGAGGTCAAGCGGGTCGTGTTCATGGTGGCCGCCCAGCGGCGCGCCGGAATCTTTCCTGCGACCGACCACCTGCTCCTGGAAGCCAAGCTTCATCTTGTCCCAGTGTTCGAGCGCGATGCGGATTGGCCGCGCCACCAGATAGGCACCGCCTTTCATCCAGCCGCCCTCGTCGCCGACCCAGACATGCTGCGCCATCAGCGCCGGATCGCGGGCACTGGGATTCATCGTCCCGTCCTTGAAGCCCATCAGGTTGCGCGGCGTTTCGCCCGGAGCGTTCCTGGCGTTGTTGGAGCTGCCCGACCCAAAGCCCGCCTGCACCCAGCGCAACTGCGCCACGCCGCTACCGATCCGGGCAAGGTGACGCACGGCGTGCATCGCGACCTGCGGGTTGTCGCTGCAGGCCTGGATGCACAGATCGCCGCCGGTGCGTTCGGGCAGCAATTGGTCACCGTTGAAATGCGGCAGGTCGATCAGTGCCTCGGGACGCCTGGCGGCCAGTCCGAAGCGAT
>CAZZYX010000056.1:0-21512 GCA_964658485.1 uncultured Acetobacteraceae bacterium
GTGGGCCTGGCGGATACGCCGTGGGTCAAGCTGTTCTGCCACGACGATCTGATGCTGCCCGATTGCCTCGCCCGGATGATCGCCGCCATTACCCGCGTCGCGGGCAGCGATGTCGCGCTGATCGGCAATGGCGAGCGCTACCTGTTCGGCGACCGCTTCATGACCGACGGCGTCGATAGCGGCGAACTGCTGGTCATGCCCGGCTACGACGCCATCGCCCGCAAGCTGTGGAACGTCGCGCGGGTGGTGCCGTTTCCGGCGGTGACCACCGCGACCGTGCGCAAGGACGCCTTCCTTGACCTTGGCGGTTTCGATGGCCGCTACCTCTATTTCGACACCTTCTGCTGGCTCGAACTGCTGATGCGTCACGATTACGCCGTCGATACCCAGGCCCTCACGATCAATCGTATTCATGGCGCGCAAGTGGCGCAGCAGGGGCGCCGGTCATTACGCGAAGTCAGCGACTTTCGCGACTTCCTGCGCGGCTTCGCATCGCGCCACGGTGCCACGCTTGGCATGCCGCGCAAGGCCCGGCTGCGATTGCGGCTGATGCCCGCCGCGCTGGCCGCCCGCGCCATTGCCGTGCAGTGCCGCGCCGGACGGTGGGGCGATGGCGCGGCGATGATGCGGCGGCTGCCGGTGCATTACTGGCCGTTGCTGGCGGTGCTGGTACCCCGCGCGGTGGCTAACGAACGGCATATCACTCGCCGGGATGCCCCGCATGTGCCGATCGAATTCCTGTATCCGGGGTAGTTACCGACGGACCGTCAAGGCCTGCAGCAGCACCCGTTCCAGGCGGGGATGGACCATGTCCTCGCCTGACGAAGACAGATGGAAGCTGTCGTGATAGACGACGCGGCCATTGCCGGCGAGCAGCCGTAGCGAGCCATCCGGGTTCGTCACCAGATCGCCGACCGGCATCACGGTTACGCGGTCGCCGGACATCCGGTCGAGGATATTCTCCGAACGCAGCCGCCGGGTCCGGCTATCGACCGTTTCGAACACCGGCAGCCGGGTGGCGCCGCCCGCGATGGCCTGCCGGGTGAAACCATCCGGCGGCTTGGGCAATTGGTCGATCAGGATGACCCGGTCGGCATGCTGCAACAGCAGGTCGACGGCTTGGCGCAATTTCTGTTCGCCGTCCGGCCCCAGCTTCCAGCCCCACGCCTGCGCCAGCACGATCGCGTCGAAATGGCGGTTCAGCAGAAAGGCACTGACCTGCGGCCACAGCGTGTCCGGCTCGTTCGGCAATTCATTGCGAGCAGCCGAGGCGAGCAGATTGGCGCTCAGGCCGTGCGCTCGTGCAATCCGGGCGATGTCATAGGCATACATCGCGCCCTGGCTGTCGCCGATCAGCACGACCGAACGGGTTTGGCCCGCATTGACCGCCGCGCCGCCGGTGGCGATCGAACCCGCCGATGCCGACAGGTAGTTGGCGTTGCGGATATGCAGACCGGTCCACACCACCAGCCCGGTGACAGCGATGAAGGCGGCGAAAGCCCACAGGCGCCGGTCACCCCGATTGAGCCACGCGCGGGCCGGTGTTTCCACCAGATACCAGGTAGCAATGGCTCCGGCGAAGGACAGCATGACTTTCAAAAAATAGAGCAGCAGCGCCGGGTGCAGAAATAACGCATAGTTTACGAAGGAAAATACCACCCAGTGCCACAGATATAGCGAGAACGACAGTTTGCCGATCGCCACCAGCAGCGGATTGACCAAGGCGCGGTGCAACACGGATTTTCGGGCATGGCCGGCTGCGGACAGCATCAGGATAGTGCCGCTCACCGGCAGGATCGCGATCCAGCCGGGAAAACCGGCGCTACGGGCACAGACGACACCCAGCGCGATCAGCGCCAGTCCTGCCATCATCCGCGCACCGGGGTAGCGCCACATCTGCACGCTGCCGTCGCGCCACCATGCCGCCAGCACCGCGCCCGCCAGCAATTCCCAGGCGCGCGTGTGGATCAGGTAAAAGCCGGCAATCGGCGCCCATGGTGTCAGGACGATGCTGGCCGCATAGCCCGCCGCGCACAGCCCGGTCAGGATTGCCGTGCGACGATGGCGCCCCGCCAGCCCGATCAGGTGCAGCATCGCCGGGAACAGCAGGTAAAACTGTTCCTCGAGCGCCAACGACCAATAATGGATCAGCGGCTGCGTGTCGGGCGATGCCGTGAAATAACCGCCTTGCAACAACTGCTTGACGTTCATCACCGAAAGCGCCGCCGCACAGGCGTCGGCTCCCAGTGCGGAGAATTCCTGCCGGTCATACAGCAAGCTACCCGCCGCCAGCGCCACCATCACGACCAGCGTGGCGGCCGGGACAATCCGGGCGATGCGCCGCTGGTAGAAGCTCACATAGGAAAAGCGGCCTTCGTCCAGGCCGGACATGACCAGCCCCGAGATCAGGAATCCGGAGATCGTGAAAAAGACATCGACGCCGGTAAAACCCCCCGGCAGGAACCCCGGATTCAGATGAAAAATGAATACCGACAGCACCGCGACCGCGCGCATGCCGTCGATTTCGGGAACATATCCGGCCATGGTCGCGGACCTGCCGGTCGGCTTGGCAATATCGTCAGTTGCCAAGGTCATTGAGACCCATGCTTGTCAGCAGCGTGGCGATATTCTCGCGGTAATGCGCAAAGCCATAGCGGCGGGCCTCCGCCTGTGCCGCCACCCGCCATTGCTGCAACCGCGCGCGGTCGCCGATGGCATCGCGCAGGGCATCGTGCAGCAGGTCGCTGTCCGGTCGCGCCAGCAGCAGCCCGGTGGCGGGGGTGACGCCGTTGCCGGCGGCCGGGGTCTGGACGATGGCCAGCCCGGCGGCCAGCGCTTCCAGCAGGGACAGTGCCGAGCCTTCGAAATAGCTGGGAAAGACCAGCACATGATGCCGCGCCATGATTGCCGGGATATCGGCGCGCGCGACCTGCGGCAGATAGTTCACGCGCGCCGCATGACGCGCGAACACGGCGCGGGGGACGCGTAATTCGCCGACGATGGTCAGCGTCGCCGCCGCCGCCGGCAGCCGCGCAAAGGCCTCGAGCAGGTGATGGATACCCTTGCGCGGGTGGGCTTGCCCGACGAACAGCAGCCGCACCGGCTGTCCTGCCGGAATCGGCGCCGGCGGCGGCAGATTGCCGAACAGCGCCTCGTCGAAGCAATAGGGCAGCACCGTCAGCTTGGCCGCGATCCGTGGCGCAGCGTGCCGGCGGATGGTGTCGGCGGCGTGCGCGCTACCGACCACGATGCGGTCGGCCAGGTCGTATTCGGCATCGTCGCGCGCAATCTGCGCTGCCGCAATCCGGCGGTCCTCGGGCAGGAACCATTCGCCGTAACGTTCGGCAACCTGATCCATCAGCGCGTTATACTCGCGGTAATCGCCGATCGTGCGGTCGAGGATGCAGGGGCGCCCCAGCGTTCGCGCCAGCGTGAACCCGGACAGGGCGCTGCCGTTATAGCCCCATATCGCAAACTTCTGCGGGCTGCGCAGTTCGGCGGCGATCTGGCGGACGAAGCGGTGATTGCCAAGACGGTCGATGCGCCGGGCGAGCCGCTCCCAGCCGGCCCGCGCGGCCAGCCGCTCCGCCCATTCGGCCAGGCCGGCCGTCCGCACCAGTTCCGGATCGAGCCGGGGCTGGCTGAAGCGGCGGAATTCGTTATGCAGTCGCACCCGTGCCGCCCCAGGCGCCCAGCGCTCGAGCCGATACGGCCAGCGGTCGGGCTGATAGAAGATCGAGGTCGCATACCACGCCAGCAAGTCCAGATCCTGCAACGCCAGCGCCGTCTGCCAGCTATGCTGGGTTCCGGGGTGAAAAACCGCGACTTTCACGGAAGTTTTCGACCAGGGCTCACGCGCCGGTCAGGCGCGCCGGAGGCAGCAGGCGGCGTCGCAGCCAGTTGCGCAGCTGCGCCGTATGAGCTTCGCTGCCCAGCGCGAACAGCCAGCCGGCAAGCAGGCATAACGCCGTCAGCGCCAAAACCAGCAGCAGCGATCGTCCGCCTGGCGCCAGCCGCGCCGGCCCGATAACCCAGCCGCCCGCCAGCACCACGATCGGAAAATGAATGGCGTAGAGCGAAAAACTGGCTTTGCGGCCATAGTGCGCCAGCGGCGCCAGCACGCGAGGAAATGGCAGTTCGCTGCGCGCCGACGCCAGCAGGAACAGGCCGAAACTGGTTGCCAGCGGGATATCGGTCCAGCTTTGGCGGATCAGCCCGGTAGCGCCCAGCACGCCCGCGAACAGGCATGCAGCCAAACCGGCCCAACCGCGGCTGACCGGTTTTGCAGAGGCGTCGGCGGTCGTGGCAGCGACCCGCAGCAACAGCGCCAGACCGACCAGCCAGCTGGCAAATCCCCAATATAGCCCCGGATTGGCCATGCCGATCGATAGCGCCAGCAAGGCGGGCGACCATCGCCGCCGATGCACCAGCAACGCCAGCGCCGGAAACCAGATATAAAACCAGAATTCGAACGCCAGGCTCCACAAGGGTCCGTTAGATCCCCACGGCATGACCGCGATCGTCTGCAGAAAGGCGAGATTGCCCAGCAGCACAGGCAGGGTCAGATTGGCGGCAACGTTCGGGATCAGGCCGTGCGCGCCCGCCAGCCCGTGATAGATCGGCAGATGCAACAGCCCTGTACCGATAGCATCCAGCAGTCCCCCCAGCACCAGTGCCGGCACCAGCACGATGCCAAGCCGCGACAGCCGGGCAATGAGATAGTCGGGCCAGAATGACCGGTCGTCGATCCGCGTCAGCACCGATCGGCTGATCCAGAAGCCACTCAGCACGAAAAACACGATCACTGCCGAATGACCGAACCCCGTCAGCGCATAAAACGCCAACCATGGTCTCTGCCCCGGATAATCGACCATCAGCACGTTGCGCGCGTGGCTGACTGCTACCAGCGTTGCGGCCATGGCACGCGCCAGATCGGTCCAGTCGCAGAAATCGCGACGCTCATCGTGCATCGTGCGGCCCGGCACAACCAGCCGTGCGCATGCGGATCATCCCGGAATCTGCGGTGCGGCCGGCGTCACCCCGGTCCGGTCGGCGGCGAGCGCGGCGCGGCGCCTGGCCACCGCCGGGGGCACGCCGGGCGCGACCGGCTGTGCTGGCGAGGGTCGATCCGCGGATGCGGCCAGCAACCCGCGAACCTGGGTGGCGGAGCGTATTCCGGACCACCTGGCGAACAGCAGCCACAGCAGGATCGGCGCCATGAAGAAGATATTCTGCCGTGCCACCGTCACCAACGTGCCATCGCGGAACCCGACGATCAACGAGGACAACAAAGTCAGATAGGCGACGACCTGGAACGCCGTCTGAGGTCCTTCCGCGAATTTGCGGTAAAGCAAGCCCAGGACATAGCCCCACAACCCGCAATAGGCCACTACCCCGACCCAACCCGCCCCGATCCAGCCGGTGCCGGGCAGGGCGACGGTCATGCCCACCGGATTGCCATAATCGAACAGATTGAACATCTGGATCGGCGGTCCCACCGGTTTACCGGGCCACAGCGCGCGCGGCACCGGCTCGGTGAACAACATCAACTCTTCGCTAAAATAAGAGAAGGTGTGAGTGCGTTGCGGGACCGTATAGACGACGTATTCGAGAAATTCGAGGTTGGCGAAATCCATTCCCTCCAGCGGGCGCAGGACCACGCTGGGGTCGCGTTGCTTTTCTACCGTGTTATCGATACCGAACGCCTGGCGGATCGAGCGCCCGCGATCGTTGCCGACGAAATTGAACGCGGCGATCATCAGCAGCAAGCCGATCAGGATGCGCGGCGGCGGGATTCGCTGGCGATGATCGTAAAGCCACAACAGGCCCAGCGTCGCCGCCCCAGCCACGAACGGCCCGCGTCCGCCCGTTCCCGCGCGCATGACGATGAAGGTAGCCAGCGGCAGCACTGCCAGCAGGCGAAACCGAAACAGCCAGGCCAGGATCGCCCCGCACGAGACCAGCATCAGCTGAGCCTCCTTGAAATAGCCGTTACCCTGGGTGTTGACGGCAATATGCGTGGTCTTGTCGACCACCATCGATGCCAGGGCCATGTCGCTGGCCGAATCGTTCCATGAGTTGATCAGCGAGTAGAAGCCGATCGGAAAACAGATGGCTGCTGCCACCAGAAACGGCCGCATCAGTTTTCGGCGCTCGACCATGCTGACCCGGTCGATGTTGAAGCGCATCGCCAGATTGCCCTGGCGAAAACAGAAAAAGGCAAAACTCAGCATGCCCACGGTCGCAACCAGGATGGCCGTCGTCTTGTCGGCCGGGGTCGGCTGGAAGTCGTAGACGCGGTACATCAGGTGATAATCGTAGATCCGCGCGACAATCGGCCGGAATACGAACAGAAAACCGTGAAACGCCAGATAGAGCGTGAGCGGATGATAGACGCTGAAGTAACCGCTGCGGGCGTACCAGAAACAGACGACGACAAAGATCAGCGCAACCAGGCAAAGAACGATATCGTACATCTTCGCGTGAATGCGCCAGTTGCCGCGGGGGAGCAAGCGCAGATGCCAGGATCTGCATGGAGAATAGCCGGCCGGACGGAAAAACGCGCTCCAGCCCCGCCCGGCTCCGGTTTTGTCTTGCCTGGCCCGACAGCGCCGCTACCCGACTGACATGATCCCGTCACGCCTGCCGCAGGTGGCCCTGCTCTGGACGCAGTTCGCGGCCTATCACGTAGACCGGTGCGAAGCGGTGGCCGCGCGACTGGCCGGACGGGCAGAGGTGATCGCGGTGGAAGTGGCGACGACCTCCACCGCCTATGCCTGGGCGCCATCGGGCGAGGTGGCGGGCGCGCGCAAGATCACTTTGTTTCCGGGCGAATCCTGGGAAAGCATCGCGCCGCTGCGGCGACTGGTCCGCCAGTTCGGGTTGCTGCGTCACTGCCGCATGGTATGCCTGGGCGTGGGCTACAACGCGGTCGATATCATCCTGCTGGCGTGGCTGCTGCGCCTGTGCGGGGTCTATGTCGTGGTCCTCAGCGAATCCAAGTTCGACGATCTGCCACGCCTTGCCGCCTATGAAGCATTCAAGGCACTGGCGCTGCTGCCTTATCGCGCTGCCGTGGTCGGTGCGGGCCGGCACATGGCCTATTTCCGCTTCCTGGGTTTTCATCGCCGCCCGGTGTTGCCCGGTTATGACAGCGTCAATCTGGGACGAGTGCTCGCGCAGGGCGGCGGCATAGCGGCACCCGATGGCATGGCGCATGGCCGGCGCCATTTCATCTTCGTCGGGCGCTTCGTCGAGAAGAAGAACCTGTTGGACCTGGTCGCGGGCTATGGCGCCTATTGCGCTGCAGTAGGCGAGAGCGCGCACCGGCTTGTCCTGGTTGGCGCCGGACCGGAGGAAGGCGCGATCCGCGCGCGGATTGCCACGCTCGGCATCGCCGACAAGGTCGACCTGCCCGGCTTCCTCGGGCCGGAGGGAGTATCGCGGCTGCTCGCGGATGCGCTCGCGCTGATGCTGGTCAGCACCGTCGAGCAGTGGGGACTGGTGGTGAATGAAGCGCTGGCGTTTAACCTGCCGGTCATCGTCTCGGGTGCGGTCGGCGCGCGCGACGCCCTGGTACAGAATCTCGTGAACGGTTATATCATCGATCATGGTTCGATCGCGGGAATTGCCCAGGCGATGAAGGCGCTGGCGGACGAAGCCAATTGGCGCCGGCTGGTGGCGGGATCGCGCGACCTCGCGTGGCTGGGCGATAGCGAGCGGCTCGCCGATGCCGTGGAGCTGCTGTTCGACCCCGCTGCAAGCGCGCCGGCCGCGCGCATCGCTGCGTTCAAGGCGGCCATCGGCTGGGATGATGCCCGTTACGCACCTGGCTGGAACCGCCGCCAAATGTGATTATTCGCTGATGCCATGCGAACAGGGGGACTTTCGATGACAACCGAGCGGCGCGCGCGCTACGCCATTCAAAAGCGGGTGCTGGTGACCGGGGGCAGCGGCTTCATCGGCTCGCACCTGTGCGCCCGGCTGATCGAGCGCGGGCATCACGTGCTGTGCGTGGACAATTTCTTCACCGGCTCGCGCACCAACGTCGCCGCCCTGCTCGACCATCCCAATTTCGAACTGATTCGCCACGACGTGACCTTTCCGCTCTATGTCGAGGTCGACGAGATCTACAATCTGGCGTGTCCCGCCTCGCCGGTGCATTACCAGTTCGACCCGGTGCAGACCACCAAGACCAGCGTCGTCGGCGCGGTCAACATGCTGGGGCTGGCCAAGCGGCTGCGCGTGCCGATCCTGCAAGCCTCCACCAGCGAGGTCTACGGCGACCCTTCGATCCACCCGCAGGTCGAGGAATATTGGGGCAACGTCAATCCGATCGGGCCGCGTTCATGCTACGACGAAGGCAAGCGCTGCGCCGAAACGCTGTTCTTCGACTACCACCGCCAGCACGGGCTGGCGATCAAGGTGGTGCGCATCTTCAACACCTATGGCCCGCACATGCACCCCAACGACGGCCGGGTAGTGTCGAATTTCATCGTCCAGGCCCTGCGCGGCGAAGACATCACCATCTACGGCAACGGCCAGCAGACGCGAGCGTTCTGCTACGTCGATGATCTGGTAAATGGGCTGCTGGCGATGATGGCCTCCCCCGACGATTGCACCGGGCCGATCAACCTGGGCAATCCCGGCGAGTTCACCATGCTGGAACTGGCGCAACTGGTGATCGAACTGACCGCCAGCACCTCGCAGATCCGCCACCTGCCGCTGCCCCAGGACGACCCCAAGCAACGCCGCCCGGACATCAGCAAGGCCCGCGAGCAGTTGGGCTGGGATGTGACGGTGTCGTTGCGCGAGGGACTGGTGCAGACGATCGGATATTTCGAGCGGCTGTTGCGGGAAATGGCATAAGGTTGAAGGTACGAGGGGTAACCCCCTCGCGCTCCCCGGCATTGTTTGGTGCGGGTGTTTTCGATGCCGTGCTCGGACGCAAAGCGGCTAGAAACGCCCCAAAATTTGTCGTTTGTGGCCGGGGAGACCGGGTCCTGGTAGGAGCCATCCGTTAACCCTTGGCCGCTCCCGAAACGGTGAGCTAAAGCTGATATATGACGATACCCGAAGAATTTGAGCGCTTTGCCACTTCGTTGGTTCGTGAGGAAATCAGTTATCTCTGGCGGGGCCACGGATCGGCAATTTTTATCGAGATTGGGCAGCTAACGCCGAGACCGAAAAGAGATGGGTCACCCGGACACCCGGAAGGAGAGATATCGCTTGGAGTGGAATGGAGCTGGCGTATCGAAGATAGTCATTCGATCATCTGCGGGAGCTGGAGCGACGAAGCTCTATGGGAACCTGCCTTTTCTAGGCTGCGCGGCGCGCGGATAGCGCAATGTGAGCTGTTTGGCCAACTATCGGAAGTCGCTATCACCACAGATGACGGCTTACGTTTTCTTTCATTTTCCACCACCGAAGGCCAACCGCAATGGCATCTGGTCAATCGCCGCCATGGTCGGGATCAATGGTTTACTATCCGAGCCGGACAACTTCACCTTGGCGATGGAACCGAGCCCGCTGCCTAATGGCAACTTGCCGCAAAACGCCCCCCGAAACCCGTCGTTCCGGTCTCCACCCACAGCTTGCCGTTCTGTCCAGGTAAACCGGGCAGCGAGGACAATGGCAAAAACGCCCCGTTGTCGCCGTTCCACGAGTTTTGTTGCGTGCTGAAACCGGACTTTCGGCGTTACCTCGGCCAACGCCTAAGCGGCTCTTCCCGGGCAAGTACGACGGTCGCATCGTCCTTTTCTTCGATGTTGATGACGTGGTTGGCACAGAAGGGTAGCTCCGTGCCAAGCCAGAACTCGCCATTTTCTGCGATGGCATTCGGCTCGTTATCGAGAATACCGAGATAGCCGCCCGAGGTTCTCTCCCGGACTAGAACCCACATCCGTTCAACCGCGACATCCTCCTCCCCGTTGTCGACGCTGATTCGGAAAATGAGCTTTGCAAGGTCACCGGGTTGAAGACTTTCCCGCCGCTGCCGCTCGGGTAGCAAAAACGTTTCGGGTGCAGCAGCGTGGTAAGCCTCCCCATCCTCAAGGCACCACCCGTCGATCTCAAAGTCTGGCTCACGCATTGCATAAGCTTAGCGTAACCGGGGATGTCCGCAATGCGCCTCAGCCGCCAAAACCTACCGGTCCGCTCCTCACCAAAATGCAGACCTTTGGCAACTTGCACAGGGTATGTTACATTTCGACCGGTCTTGCCGACCAGTCGAAAGCAGTGTGCCATGCGAGAAATTCAGTCATCCGATGCCAAGACGCATCTGCCCCAACTTCTGAGCGACGTTGAGCGCGGGGAGACCATTGTCATCACCCGCCACGGTCGCGCTATTGCCCGGCTTGTACCGGAGGCAGAGCAACGGACAAATGACGTTCAGCGGACGATGGAACAGATTGCAACCTTCCGGCAAACCATGCCTGGACTAACTGTGTCAGAAATTCTGGCCGACCGTCACGAGGGGCATCACCGCTGATTCCGTTCGTCGTGGATGCGTCGATAGCGGCATGTTGGCTTTTACCGGATGAAGAAAACCAACGTGCCGATGCCGCCTTTGCCCGCTTTCCCGAGGATACCGCAATCGCGCCAAGCCTGTGGTGGTTCGAGATGCGCAACATCTTCGTCTCGAACGAACGGCGAGGGCGTATCGACAGCGCCAAAACGAGCAGGGCCCTGGCCTTGCTCAACGGTTTGCCGATCCGCCTCGATCATCAACCTGACGATGCGGTGCTGATGGCGCTGACACGGATGCATCAACTCACAGCCTATGACGCCGCCTATCTCGAACTCGCCCTGCGTGAAAACCTGCCGCTGGCCACGCTGGACAACGCCTTGCTACGTGCTGCGCGCACCGAGGGTGTCGTTCTGATTGGCGAGAATACTTAAGCTTAAGCCGCATACACCGTCGGATCGTTCACCCCCGCCTCGGCAAACCCCGCTTTCCGCAACCGGCATGAATCGCACAACCCGCAGGCGCGGCCATCGGGTTGGGGGTCGTAGCAGGACCAGCTCATACCGGGGTCCAGCCCGAGCCGGGCGGCTTCGCGCGCGATGTCTGCCTTGCCCATGAATTGCAGCGGGGCGTGGATGGCGAAACGCTGGCCGCCGTCTCCGGCTTTGGTGGCGAGGTTGGCGAGGTCGGCGAAGCCGGCGATGAATTCGGGGCGGCAATCGGGATAGCCTGAATAGTCCAGCGCATTGACGCCGATGAAGATGTCCAGCGCGCCCAGCGACTCCGCCCAGGCCAGGGTCAGCGACAGGAACACCAGGTTGCGCGCGGGTACGTAGGTGACCGGGATATCGTCGCCGACGCCGCCCTTGGGTACGGCGATGTCGTCGGTCAGCGCCGAGCCGCCGAACTGGCGCAGGTCGAGCGGCAGGATGACGTGGCGGATCGCGCCGAGATGCGCGGCGATGGTGCGGGCGCTGTCCAGTTCGCGGCGGTGCCGCTGGTTGTAGTCGATGGTCAGGGCGTGCACGCCATAGCCCGCTTCGCGCGCCAGCCCCGCGACCACCATCGAGTCCAGCCCGCCCGACAACAGCACCACCGCCTTGCGGCCCTCGTTCACATTTTCCATGGCGTCGCCCATGCCATGTCCTGCCCGCAAAGGCCATTGGTGGCGGCCTGTTTTGCCGTATAGAGGCGCGATGACGCCTGCGCGCATTGCCGTCCTGATGACCTGTTTCAACCGGCGGGAGCTGACACTGCGCTGCCTGCACGCGCTCGCCGGACAGCCTGGATTTCGCGGCGCGGACCTGTTTCTGGTCGATGACGGGTCCAGGGACGGCACCGGCGATGCGGTCCGGGCGCTGCTGCCCGAGGCGCATGTCATCCGCGGCGATGGCAATCTGTTCTGGAATGGCGGGATGCGGCTGGCGTGGGACACCGCGCGCGCGACCGCCGGGCGGTTCGATTTCTATCTATGGCTTAATGACGATGTCGAACTGGCGGATGGTGCGCTCGCCATGCTGGTGGCCGACGCCGATCGAATGGTGTCGCGTGGCGACCCGGTGATCGTCGCCGCTGCAACCGCCGATCCCGCGACCGGCGAGATCAATTACGGCGCGCATCGCCGCGTCAGTGCGGCAAGGCCGCTGCGACTGGTGCTGATGCAGCCGGTCGGCGAGCCGGTGGCGGCCGGTACCATCAGCGGCAATATCGTGCTGGTGTCCGCCGCCGCCGAAGCGCGGCTGGGCAATCTGTCGCCGGTGTTCCGGCATATTTATGGCGATCTGGATTATGGCTTTCGCGCCCGGCAGGCCGGCGTTCCGGTGGTGCTGGCGAGTTATGCAGGCGGAACCTGCGCGGGCAATAGCGTGGCCGGGACATCGCTGGACGCGGCATTGCCCCGCCGCACCCGCCTGGCGCTGCGCCTGCGCGAAGATCGCCGCGTGCATGCCGCCGACTGGCGCAACTTCGTGCGCGTGCATGGCGGTCGGCGGCTGGCGGTTGTTGGCTATACTTTGGCGCCCTATCTGCGGATATTGTTCAACCGCCCGCACCGCGGCGGCGTCCGATGAGGGCGGTCTTATTGCTCTCCTCCCCCTCAGGGGAGGGGCTGGGGGTGGGGCCGCTCCGAATAGCTAAACTTATCGGGAACGGCCCCTCCCCAACCCCTCTCCTGAAGGGGAGGGGCTGATATCTTGCCCGCGCCTCTGCACAATCGCCGCATTGGCTTGCTCACCGCATCGGCGTCGCGAGCCGGCGGCGGGGTGTTCGAAGCGGTGGTGGCGCAGGCGGCGATGATCCGGGGGTTGGGCGGCGAGGCATTGGTGTTCGCGCTCGCCGATGGGCACAGCGCCGAGGACCGCGCCCGCTTCGCACCCGGCGCGGTCTATCACCATGCCATCGCCGGCCCGGCGCAGATCGGCTATGCGCCGGGGCTTATCAACAGCCTGCTCGCTGCCGAACTCGATTGCCTGCACCTTCACGGCATCTGGATGTATCCCTCGCGCGCGGGGACATGCTGGGCGCGGCAGACCGGGCGGGGTTATGTGATCTCGCCGCATGGCATGCTCGACCCATGGATCACCGCACGCGGGCGCTGGAAAAAGGCGCTTGCCCGCGCCGGTTATGAACGCGCGAGTTGGCGCGCCGCCACCACCTTCCATGCCCTGACGGCAAGCGAGGCCGAGGATGTCCATCGCGAAACCGGTCGCGACAAGATCGTGATCGTCCCCAACGCCGCCCCGCTGGCGACCTCCGCCGATCCCGCCCCGCGGCCGCCACACATCGTCTATATCGGTCGCATTCACCCCAAGAAGAACCTGTTGGCGCTGGTCGCAGCGTGGGGAGCGGCGACAAAACCCGACGGCAGCCGCCTGACCATCGCCGGATGGGGCGACGCGCCGGATATCGCTGTCCTGCGCAAAGCCATCGCTGGAAGCGCAGGCAGCGATTTCGTTGGCTCCGTCCATGGTCCGGCCAAGCAGGCGCTGCTCGAGAGCGCACGCTTCATTATCCTGCCGTCCCTGAGCGAGGGCTTGCCGATGGCAATCCTGGAAGGCTGGGCGGCCGGCGTGCCATCGATCATGACCGCAGCCTGCAACCTGCCCGAAGGTTTTGCGACCGGCGCGGCGCTGGCATGCTTGCCGGATGCCGCGTCGCTCGCCCAGACGTTGACCCAGGCGCTGCGTCTCGACGAACCGCGCTGGATTGCCATGGCCGACGCGGCGCGGGCGCTGGCCAGCGGCCCGTTTGCACCCGAAACGGTGGCCGCTCGCTGGGCCGACGCCTATCTCGGCCTGATCGCATGAGCCTGCTCGATGCGCGCGATGGACCACCGGGCGGACCAAGCTTTTCAATACGGAACCGCATTCTCCGCGTCATCTGGCAAACCGCCTGGCTCGTGCTGTGCCGCTTCACGCCGCCGCCGTTCCACCCGTGGCGCGGCTTTGTCCTGCGCTGTTTCGGCGCGCGCATCGGGCGGGGAGTCCGCGTCCATGGCAGCGTGCACGTCTGGCTGCCGAGAAACCTCGACCTGGGCGATCGGGTGCTGATCGGTCCTGGCGTGCGGCTGTACAATCAGGGCCGGATCGCCGTCGGCGCGGGCACGGTCGTCTCGCAACGGGCGCATATCTGCGCCAGCAGCCACGATCTCGACGACCCGAATTTTCAACTGGTGCTGCGCCCGGTCACCATCGGCAAAAATTGCTGGATCGCCGCCGAGGCTTTCGTCGGGCCGGGCGTCACCATGGCCGACCGGGCGGTATTGGCGGCGCGGGCTGCGCTGTTCGGCCATGTGCCGGCCGATGCGATCTATTCGGGCAACCCCGCCGCATTCCTGAAGATGCGCTCACCGCGCTAAAATGCTTGGCCTGGCCGTGACGCTGCATTAAGGCGCGCGCGGGTCTCGGGAATACCGGGGCCTCGATCGCGCCGGTGCCCGAAAGGGCTTCATTGGGAATGCGGTAGGGAAGTTCGCTTCCCGATCCGCGGCTGTCCCTGCAACTGTAAGCGGTGAGCGCGATGCACTGTCCCGTCATAGGGGCAGCCACTGGGTTCCCTGCCGCCACGGCAGGCCCTGGGAAGGCGTGCATCGAGCTATGACCCGCGAGCCAGGAGACCTGCCGGCGTCCGGTCGCTCTTGCCATGGTCCAGGGATTGGCCAAGGCACGGTTCTCCGTCTGAGCGACGCATGTGCGGCTGGGGCCGCATCGGCAGATGTGCCGGGCGCTCATGGTGTCCGCCGGGCGCACGCGTCGACCGTGCGCGGCCACATCCCGCATGGACGCCCCGGCCTGTCGTTGCCGACGCCAGGGGAACTATCGTGATAAAACTCAGCATAACCGCGCTTCTTTTTGCCGGCACCGCCGTACCGGCGATTGCCCGGAATACCCCGCCTGACAACGACGATATCGTCGTTACCGCCACCCGCTCGGGCGATGCCATCGCGACCGACCTGATCGGCTCGTCGGTCACGGTGATCTCGTATCAGGACCTGCAGGACCGCCAGACCCGCGTGTTGTCCGATGTGTTGCGCGACGTGCCCGGCGTCGCGGTCAATCGCAGCGGCGCGGTCGGCGATCTTACCGATGTCCGCATTCGCGGCAGCGAGGCTAACCAGGTGCTGGTGTTCATCGACGGCATCAAGGCAGACGATCCCTATTTCGCGCGCTTCGATTTCGGCACGGTCATCGCCGACGAAGCCTCGCGGATCGAGGTGCTGCGCGGCCAGCAAAGCTCGTTGTACGGATCGGACGCGATCGGCGGCGTCATCAGCTATACCACGCTGTCGGGCCGCGAATTACCGGGCATCTCGCTGCGCGCCGAGGGCGGCTCGATGGGCACTGACGATGGCGGCGGGCGCGTGGCCGGCGTCGCCGGCAATGTCGATTATGCGCTGTCATCAAGCTATTATCACACCGACGGCTACCCGATCGCCCCGGGTGGGCACCTCGCTACCGGCTCGAACAGCCTGGGCGTCTCGGGCAAGTTCAACTGGACCCCGGTGGCCAACCTGAAAATCACTGCGGTCGGCCGCTACAGCTACACCAAGGCCGACAGCGACGATTCCCAGATCACCGCGAACTCGCCGGTGGTAATGGGTTATCCGGTCAGCACCGAGGTCGATACGCCGGGTAATTATTTCACCAATCGCGGCTGGTATGGCCTGCTGGGTGCGACCTGGGGCCTGTTCGACAATGTCATGACCAATTCGCTGACCGCGACCATCGCCGACACCACCCGCAAGAGCTATGATTTCAGCGATCTCAGCTCCGGAGACCATGGCCGGCGCTATCGCGGCTCGTTCACCAGCACCGTGCGGTTCGGCGACGAGCATCTGAAGAACCGCTTCACCGTCGCCGTCGATGCCGAGCGGCAGGATTTCCAGAACGCCACGCCTGGCGGCTATGCCGACGATACCGCACACCGCATCGATACGCTGGGTATCGTCACGCAATACGATCTGACCGTCAACGACCGGCTGGCGATCAGCGGCTCGGCGCGCATCGATGCCAATTCGCAATTCGCCGACGACGCCACCTACCGCGCCACCGCCAGCTATCTGTTCCCGACTAACACCCGCATTCACGCCGCCTATGGCACCGGGGTGAAAGACCCGTCGGCAACCGACCTGTATGCTTATGTCAGCGGGCAGTTCGTCGGCAATGCGAAGCTGAAGCCCGAACATTCGCAAGGCTGGGAGGCGGGTGTGGAACAGGGCCTGTTCGACAGCCGGCTCAAGCTGGGCGCGACCTGGTTCGACAATCGCTATACCGACGCGATCAATACCGCATACACGCTTGTCGACGGTGCTTACGTCCAGACGCCGTACAACAGCCCGGTCCGGTTCAGCCAGCGCGGTATCGAAGCCTATGCCTCGGCTCATGCCGGGGATTGGCGGTTTTCCGCCGCCTACACCTATCTGCATGCCCCGCAGACGATCTCCGCGCTGACGCAAACGGCTGCGGTTGGCGGGGCGTACCAGAATCCGGTCGATATCACCATCCAGGCCGCACGCCGCCCCAGGGATGTCGCCAGCGTCAACGCGACATGGGCGCCGGCTGCGCTGCCGGTGACGGCGACGGTAACGGTTCGCTACAACGGCAAGCAGAACGATTACGCCTTCGACGCGAACTACAACCGGCTGATCGTCACTCTGAAAGCGTACACGCTGGTCAATTTCAACGCGACTTACGACGTCAATCGCCATGTCCAGGTGTTCGGGCGGGTGGAAAACCTGCTGAACGCCCATTACCAGGAGGTATTCACCTATCAGGCGGCAGGTCGGGCCGGTTATGGCGGGGTGCGGCTGAAACTGTGATGCGTTTTGTCGCCTCGCTGCTTGCGGTGCTGCTTTCCTGCAGCGGGGCGGCTGTGGGGCAGATAATACCCCGGCCTGCGGCGCATCCGTTGCGGGTGATGTCGCTGAACCTGTGTACCGATCAACTGGTGCTGGCGCTGTTGCCGCCACCGCGCATCGCCTCGGTCAACGAGCGGTCGCGCGATCCGGGCGGCTCGTTGATGGCGGCGGCGGCGGCGCGGGTGGCGATCAATCACGGCCTCGCCGAGGAAGTCCTGCGCGCCCGGCCCGACCTGGTGATCGCCGGGACTTACACCACCCCGGCGACGCGGGCGCTGTTGCATCGGCTGGGCTGGCCGATGATCGAGGTGGCGCCGGCGGACACCATCGCCCAGATCCGGGCGAGCACTCGCCAGGTCGCACGAGCGGTGGGCGAAAGCGCGCGCGGCGAGCAATTGCTGGCGCGCATGGACGCGCAACTGGCCGAGTTGGCGCGTCATCCCGGACCGCCGCTGCGCATTGCGGCATGGGATGGTGCCGGTTTTGCCGCCGGGCCGGGTTCCTTGTACGATATCGTACTGAGACTGGCCGGGGCGGTCAATGTCGCTGCCGACCCGAAGCTGGCAAGGTCAGGGCCGCCCGATGCCGAACTCCTGCTGGCCGAAGCTCCCACCTTGCTGGTACGCGGGGGCGGCGATGACCGGGATGGCTTGCGCGCCGATATTGCCGGCCATCGGCTGGTGCGGCGCTTCTGGGGGAAGGATCGGACCCTGGCGATCGACCAGGCCTATTACGTCTGCGGCACGCCGTTTATCGCGGACGAGGCGCTGCGCCTGCGCGCGCGCTTGCGCGCCGCCGTCGTCATCGCGGGCACGCCGCTGCCGTTTGCGCGTTCCAGCAGATGAACCGCTGGCTGATACCGCTACTGCTGCTGGCGCTGCTGATCATCGCGGCGGCATCGTTGCTGGCGGGCGCGGTCTGGCTGAAACCGGCGCAAGTGCTGGCGGCACTGGCTGATCCGCAGCCCAGCCTGGCAGGGCTGATCGTCACCGAAATCCGCCTGCCGCGCGTGGTGCTGGCGATATTGGTCGGCGGCATTCTCGGCTTGTCCGGCGCCGTGCTGCAAGGCCTGCTGCGCAATCCGCTGGCGGAGCCCGGTTTGCTGGGGGTTTCCGCCGGAGCCTCGCTGGGCGCGGTAATCGCGATCTATTATGGGTTTTCAGCCAGTTTCGTGCTGGCGTCGCCGCTGTTCGCGCTGATCGGCGGCGGCGTCACGGCGGGCGCAGCGCTGTTGCTGGCGCGCGGCGGTGGCACGCTGGCGTTGATCCTGGCGGGGTCGGCGATCTCCAGTGTGGCCTATGCCGGGGTCTATCTGGCGCTGAACCTTGCCGCCAATCCCTATGCCTCGTTCGAAATACTGACCTGGCTGATGGGCTCGCTGGCCGAGCGCAGCTGGGATCATGTTCGCCTCGCTGGGCCGTTTGTCGTGGTGGGCGGAGCGCTGCTGTTGCTGACTGCCCCCGCGCTCGAAGCCCTGGCGCTGGGCGAGGCGCAGGCCGAAAGCCTGGGTATTCATGTCGGCCGGGTGCGGGCGCTGGCGCTGCTGGGCACCGCGCTGGGGGTCGGCGCGGCTACGGCGGTCGCCGGATCGATCGGCTTTGTCGGGCTGGTCGCGCCGCATCTGGTGCGCCCGCTGGTCGGCCATCGGCCGGCCAGGGTGCTGGTGCCTGCCGCCATCGTCGGCGCGATCCTGGTCGTCGTCGCCGATACCGCGACCCGCATTATCCCCGCCGGGGGCCAGCCGATCGGGCTGGGCGTATTCATCAGCCTGGTCGGCGCGCCGTTCTTCCTGTGGCTGGTGCTGCGGATCAGGACGCGCACGACATGAGCGCGCTGGTGTTCAGCGGTGTTACCGTGGCGCGCGATGGGCGGACGATCCTGCACGACATCAGCGCCACTTTTGAGGCGGCGCGGCTGACCGTGGTCATCGGTCCCAACGGCGCGGGCAAGAGCACGCTGCTGGAAACGGCGGCGGGATTGCTGGTGCCGGGGTCCGGAACGGTCACGCTGGGCGATACCGCGCTGGCCGCGCTCAGTCGCCGGCAACTGGCGCAGCGCCGCGCCTATCTGCCTCAGCGTGCCCGGGTCGATTGGCCGATTACGGTGGCACGGGTGGTGGCGCTGGGACTTACCCCGGCACTGCCCGTTTTCGGCGCAATGCCGGCCCATTTCACCCCAGCCATCGAGCAGGCACTGGCCGATTGCGATCTCGTGCATCTGCGCGACCGCCCCGCCACCACCCTGTCCGGCGGCGAACTGGCCCGTGTCATGCTGGCCCGCGCCGTGGTCGGTGACCCTGAACTGCTGATCGTCGATGAACCTACTGCCGGAGTCGATCCGCGCCACGCCCTCGCCGCGGCCTGCCGCCTGCGCGCCCGCGCCGATGCCGGGCGAACGGTGATCATGGCAATGCACGAAATCGACCTCGCCCTGCGCTTCGCGGATGACGTGATCGCGGTGAAGGATGGCCGGGTGCTTTGGTCAGGGCCGGTCGCCACGGTGGTCAGCGCAGACGCGCTCGGCCAGCTTTACGACATCGCCGTGCGCCTGCACCGCGACGACACCGGCATCGCCGTGCGGTTCGGCGGCTGACTACTTCAGCGTTTCCAGATAGGTGATGACGGCTTGCCGCTGCTTCGGATCGGAATAGCCGCCAAAGCTCATCTTCGTCCCCGGCACCATCGTCATCGGCCCGGCCAGCCATGTATCGAGTTTTTCCGGCGTCCAGACGATGCCCGAATGTTGCAGCGCTGCGCTATAGGCATAGCCCGGCACGGCACCGGCCTTGCGCCCGACCACGCCCCACAGGCTTGGCCCGATGATGTTCTGGCCGGCGACGATGGCATGGCAACCCGAGCATACCGCAAAATCGGCAGGGGCACCCGATGCGAGCGATGCCGGCGCTTCCCCCGCCGGCGAAGAGGCATTGCCGGACGCGGCAGGTGCCGGCTGGTTCGAGCTTCCGCATCCGGCCAGGGTCAGGGCCAGCACCAATGCCGCCGTCGTCACATTTCGCATACCGCAATCTCCATGAGCTTCGTGCGCCTAGCCCCGAGCCGGGCATCTGTTCAAGAGCGTTGAGGGTGACCAGTGACCTTTCATGCTCCCCATCGTCACGACCCGTCGCCAGGCACGGGGTAAACGAAGGTGTCTTGCAAATACCCGCTTCGCGGCAGGGTACGACGGGGATAGGGTGCATGACGGGAAGTGCGGAGGAAATAGCCTCCGTGTCTCCTGGCAATGCCCCTGTAACGCCGGAAAACACCGCGCATGACACCTGTCGAAGCCACCCGCCCCATGCTCACCGCGCTGCGGGTGCGTTTTGGCTCGCGCAATGCTCCCCAGGATGCCGCGATCGAGGCTGCCGCACTGCGGTCGGATCGTTTTCGCCAGGCGCGCGAGGGCGATTGGCGGCGGCTCGATACGATCGTCGGGCGCATGGCGGCGGGGCGGCTGCGCGGCTTGTCCGATGCCGATGTGCTCGACCTGCCAGCGTTGTATCGCGGCGCCGTGTCGAGCCTGTCGATCGCGCGGGAGACTTCGCTGGATGCAGCGACGCTGGCGTGGCTGGAAGAGCTGGTGCGGCGGGCGTGGTTTCAGGTGTATGGCCCCCGTCAGACCTTGTGGGGCTGGGGGCGCGGATTCCTGGGCGGGGGTTGGGCGGCAGCGGTGCGGGCGATGTGGCTCGATGTCTGGATCGCGCTGGCGGTGATGGTGGCAGGCGGAGTGATCGGCTGGCAATTGGTCGCTGGCGATCCGCATTGGTACGGCGCGCTGATGGCAATCCCGGCGGATGATCCGCGTGTCGTCGGCGCCAGCCGGGCGGCGTTGCGCGGCGTGCTGTTCGGCCATTCCCACGAAAATTTCCTGTCGGCGTTTGCGGCGAGCCTGTTCGGCAATAACGCCCAGGTCGCCATCCTCGCCTTTGCGCTGGGGTTTGCGTTCGGCATTCCATCGCTGCTGTTGCTGGTGCAGAACACCGGTAATGCCGGGGCGCTGTTGTGGCTTTATCACGGGCAGGGGCTGACGTGGGATTTGCTGGGCTGGCTGGCGATCCATGGCACTACCGAGCTGTTCGCGATCCTGCTGGCGGGGGCGGCGGGGCTGCATATCGGGCGGTCGATGGCGTTTCCGGGGCAATTATCGCTGCTCGATGCGGCAGCAGCGGCGGGACGGCGCGCCGCTGTCGTCATGGTGGGCGTGGTGCTGATGCTGCTGGTGGCGGCGACGCTGGAGGGCTTTGCCCGGCAACTGGTTGAAAATACCGGGATGCGGCTGGCGATCGGCGGGGCGATGCTAGTACTGTGGCTGGCCTATTTCTATGCCCCCCTGCGCAGAACCGCATGATTGCCACCACCGCAAGATCGGCAAATCCGGCGATTCGCAACATTGTCACGCCGGAAGGGCTGAGCCTGCCGCTGACCCTGGCCGGACGCGGCGCGCGGCTGGGGGCGCTGGCGCTGGACCTGCTGATCCTGGGCATGGTGACGATCGTCGCACTGGTCGCGCTGGTTTATCTGTCCGGCAATATCGCCCATCTGATTGGCGGCAAGGCTCAGCAAAACGGGTTTGTCGATGCCAGGCAATTCCTGGCGATCCTGTTCGTGATCGGCGGTTTCCTGCTGCACCACGGCTGGTTCCTGTTCTTCGAACTGGGGCCGCGCGGTGCCACTCCGGGCAAACGCATGGCAG
>CAZZYX010000057.1:0-21334 GCA_964658485.1 uncultured Acetobacteraceae bacterium
TTTGGTGCGCCCGGAACGATTCGAACGTCCGACCCTCAGATTCGTAGTCTGATGCTCTATCCAGCTGAGCTACGGGCGCTGGGGAGAGGCGCCTTTAGGGCGGACCCTTGGGCTTGGCAAGCTGCTAAACGAATTTTTGCAATGCCCGCGCCAGCGGATAGTCCAACGGCGGCATCGCCAGTTGCGCCAGCTGGTCGAGCGCAAACCAGCCGATCTGTTCGGCATCGAGGCAAGCGGGTTCGCCCCGCCACCGCCGGCAAACATATAACAGGATGACATGTGGGGGCGATGAGCCCGGGGATGGCGCGATTGCGGCATCGGTAGCGAAACTCGCCGCCTGCAAAGCCGATACGTCGACAGCGACACCCAGTTCTTCAAAGATTTCCCGTGCGGCGGTGGCTTCCGGCGATTCGCCTGCTTCGATCTTGCCACCCGGAAATTCCCATAGCCCGCCATACGCCCGTTCCAGGCGACGCCGTTGCAGCAACACCCGGCGGTCCGGTGCAACCAGCGCCACCGCCACTACCCAGACTATCGTCGGCTCGATCACGATCGGCCCGACCCCTGCACCATATCCGGCAACCCCTAATCCCTTCTCAAGCCATGATTAAGTTTTTGCTGACATAAACCGTGGGTAAAGCCAAGCGCGGGCGACCCACGACGATGATGCAAATCCTGAGAAACCTCTATCGCGATATACGCGGGACCACCGCCCTGGAGTATGGCTTGATCCTTTGCCTGATCGTCATGGCCATGGTCGTCGGCATGACCGCGCTGGGTCGCCAAAATACCAGCCAGTGGAATTTTGTCGCCAGCCAGGTTTCTACCGCGGTTCAGCAGGCCACCGCCTGAAATAATGGTCCGAGGCGTGATGACCGAATCAGATTTGCTCCATACTTTTTATTAACGTCTGCAGTCTATTCCGGGCAGTGCCGCGCAGACCGAGGCGTAGACGCAAGGTGGACTTGACTACCAACTGGAGACTGAAGATGAAGTTCATGACCAAACTGTTCCGTGACGAAGCTGGTGCGACTGCTATCGAATATGGCCTGATCGCGGCATTGATCGCAGTGGCCGCAATCACTGCCATGAGGGGCTTGGGTGGCCAGCTACAGACGACCTTCAATACCACGTCCAGCGCGATGAGCGTTGCCAACGCTGCCGCTTAAGCAGCAAATCTTTAGCAAACAGGGCGGCGGCGAGGCAACTCGTCGCCCCCTTTCGTTAGGGGCGTTGCTATCCATCGGCATGTGGCCTCACGGCGAGAGGATGGCGCGCATTGACCAGGGCTACCAGCCGCGCCGCATCGACATGGGTGTAAATCTGGGTGGTCGCGATATCGGCATGGCCAAGCAGCATCTGCAGCACGCGCAGATCGGCGCCGCCTTCCAGCAAATGCGTGGCAAAGACATGGCGCAGCACATGCGGTGACACCCGTTCCGGAGCGATGCCCGCGCGCAGTGCCAGTTCGCGCAGCAACTGGAACAGACGCACCCGCGTCAGATAACCCGAAGCCCCGCGCGACGGGAACAGGAAGCGCGGTTTCGGCTCGCCCGCGCTGCGCACTACCAGCCACCGGCTCAGGACATGACGCGCGCGGGTGCCGACCGGCACCATGCGCTGTGCCCCGCCCTTGCCGATGATCGTCAGGAACGGCGCATCGCGAGGTACCGCGCTCATCGGCAGCGAGACCAGTTCGCTCGCGCGCAGCCCCGAGCCATACAGCATTTCCAGCAGCGCCAGCGTGCGCAGCGGCCTGGCCAGATCACCGGTCGCCTCGGTTTCGGCCTGCGCAAACAGCGCCTCGACCTCACCATGGCCGACGATGCGTGGCAGCGGGCGACGGCTGCGCGGGCGCGGCAGGGCGGCGCTTGGATCATCGGCGCGGCGGCCATCGTCGAGCAGAAAGCCATAGAACTGCCGCAGCGCAGAACACTTGCGAGCCAGGCTCGCGGGCGCAAGATCGGCCCACAACTGCCCCAGCGAAGACAGTGCCGGGCCGTCCGCCGCCGCAAGATCGCCCAGTGCCGACTGCGCGCCGTCGAGGTCGCGACGATAGGCGGCCAGCGTATTCGCTGCCGCGCCGCGTTCCGCCGCCAGCATCTCCAGGAATGCGGGGATGGCATCACGCGTCTGGCCGACCGCGCTCACCCGCGTGCCACAGCCTCCGCCGCGATCATCCGCGCTTCACCCTCCAGGCCGACGCGGTTGAGCGCGCCGACGATGTGGTAAAGGTAGCGCGGCGTCATCTTGTCCCAGCCGGCGCCCTGCATGCCAAGCCCGGCCAGCAGCGCCACCAGGGTCGGATTGCCCACCATCGCCGCCTGGTCGATGGCGCGCGTCCAGCGGGTCTGGCCGTCGAGATCGATCGCCAGCTTGCCAGCAAAATCGCGCCGCACGCCGCCATCGACGCGCCCCAGCCCGGCCAGCCCGGCCAGCAGGAACGCCGATTTGCGCGAGCCGTCACTGGCATCATGGCTCTTGAAACTGTTCAACGCACCGCTGTCGACGGGCGCCCGCACCCCCGGCACCGCCAGCGCCAACAAGGCCCAGCCCTGGCTGCCGACATCGACCTGGCCGGACCAGCGCAGGGCATTGGCATCCAGCCCCGCGGTCAGCATCGAGGCGATCAGGTCGCCGGCGTTGCTCGCCTGATCGCTGGCCGGCACCAGTCGCGCGGCGGCATACGCCGTCAGCGCCTGGCGCGAATAGCGTTGCAGCGGACCGCTGGCACCATCCCACAACTGTTGCATGGCAGTCATGCGCGCCGCCGGGGTATCGCCGAGATAGGCATCGTGCAGCAAAGATGCGCGATCCGCCGCACCGCCCTTGACGCCATCGTCGCTGTAGATCTGGCTGTAGAGATCGACCATCGCCGCACTCGATAACAACCCTGCTCCGCCCGCGCGTTCCGCGGCATCGGCGCGCACGCCCAGCCCCAGCATCGGCGCCAGCGCGGCGGTCAGGTCATAATTTCCACCCGCAGACTGCACCGGTTCGGCAGGCGGATTAAGCCCGGTGGCAATGGCCAGCGCATAGCGCCACGGCGTCATGTCCGACACATTGTCCCACGCGATCGTCACCGCGCGCCGCGCCTTGCCCGCCGCACCGGCATATTTTTGCGCCAGCAGCATGTCGAAGTGCGGCATGGCGCCGGCTCGGGTCAGGTGATCGAGCTGCGCCATTCCCCCCGCGCCGTCGCCTGAAAATGCCCGGCAAATCGCCTCCAGCACCAGCCAGCGGCCATCCTTGCGCACAGCCGGCGGCGCAGGCGTGGCATCCGGTACCAGCGCGGCGTCCTGCAGCGCGAGGACCGGGCATATCCCGGTAAAATCGGCGGCCGCGACATAGGCATCGATCGCGGCATCGACCAGCGGCTGCGTGTAATTGGCCGGATCGACATCCTGGACCAGCGCCCGCGCGGCATCGCCTTCGCCCATCCGCACCAGCAGGGCGCTGCGATTGGCGACGAACTCCGCCGCATCCATGCCGGCGGGTGCGTCGAGCCGCGAAACCAGCGCCCGGCGCAACAGGATATGGCCCCAGCGCGACACCAGCATCCCCTGGTTGCCTGCCAGCGCCGCACGCACCAGCGCGGCGTCCTGGTGAGCCAGCGACAGCGGCGGCAAGCCCCCCTCATCGCTATCGATGACCCCTATATGCAGCATCGCCCGGCGTGCAGTTGGCGGAATATCGTAGCGCGGCTTCAGCCCCAGCAATTCATCGAGCTGGTCGGGGGGCAGGCGGGTGATATCCGCCATCGAGTTCAGGCCGCTCGGAAAGGCCTCGCTGACGACACCTGGCGTTGCCTGGTCCGCGGGCGTGGTCATTTCTCCCGGCACGGTGCCGGCACCGGCGGGCGGGGGCGCAGAGATCACGACCGGCGCGCGGACCGGGGCTGCCGCTTCGGGCCGGGCCACCACCGGCGCGGAACTGCGTACCGGGCGCGGGGCGGGGCGATCGAACTCCTTGGGCAACAGGGATTCAGGCGCTTCCTGCGCCAGCGCCCCACTCAGCGCCCACATGGAACCCAGCACCGTCGTCAGCAGCAGCCCGGCGGCCCACATTGCCCTCACCTGCTTCATGCGCGCCGTCCGGCTGGCGCGGGAACCTGCGGAGCGGGGATCGCGATCACGATTTCATGCACCGGTTGCGGGCCGCCTTTTGTCCAGATGATCGTCAATACCCAGGCCGCCAGCACGGCCAGCAGGACCGCAGCGCCGATCGCGGGCAAAAGTGGCGCAAGCTGGCGTCGGCGGGTGCGTCTGATGATCGTGGTCACGGTTAACTCGCTGCAATGGGGATGGTCGCCCACACCCATCCACGTTGGTTAGCAGAGGACTCCCCCGCAATCCAAGCGCCTTCGCCGATTTATGGCATTCCCCGCTGACGTCACCCGGCACCAAGGCGCTGGAACTGCGTCGGGGTCGTGACTATAGGCCGTTGCGACATGCATATGGAATCTCCTGCTTCTCCCGGCGCGCGTGCCGATACGGACATGGTGGACGCGCTGTTGCGCCGGCTCGACCGCCCGGTGGTGCTGGTCGGCATGATGGGCGTCGGCAAGACCAGCCTGGGGCGACGCCTGGCCGGGCTGCTCGGCATCGCGTTCGTCGATGCCGACGAGGAAATCGAGGCAGCGGCGCAAATGACCATCCCGGAAATCTTTGCGACCTATGACGAAGCCTATTTTCGTGACGGCGAACGCCGCGTGATTGCCCGGCTGATGAGCGACAAGTCGAGCGGTCCAGGCGCGCAGGTAAAAGTTATCGCCACCGGCGGAGGCGCCTTTTGCCATGCCGAAACTCGCGAGCTGATCCTGAGCCGGGGAATTGCCGTCTGGCTCGATACCGAGTTGGACATACTGGTCGAACGCACCGCACGCAAAGCCAACCGGCCGCTGTTGCAGGGCGGTGATCCTCGCGAGATCCTAGCCCGGCTGAGGACGGATCGGGAGAGCCTGTACGCCCAGGCGCCGATCCATGTGAAAAGCGGCAACGGCCCCCATCAGCGCCTGATAATGCAGGTCGTCGGTGCCATCCTGACATGGCTGGACCGCGCTCCGGCCAACCCGGCATGACCACCATCCCGGTCGATATCGCCGGCCATCCGTACGAAGTGCGGATCGGCACCGGACTGCTTGGCGATGTGGCGGGGCAATGCGGCGGGCGGCTGCGCAAGACCCGCGTGCCGATCGTGACCGATGCCAACGTCCATGCCGCTTGGGGCGCGGTGGTCGCCGCGTCGCTCGTTGCCGCGGGCCATGACCCGGCCTGGCACATTCTGCCGCCGGGCGAAGCCAGCAAAAGCTGGACCGAACTGGCCGCGACCGTCGATTGGCTGCTGGCCGAGGGAGTGGAACGCGGCGATCACATCCTGGCGCTGGGCGGCGGCGTGATCGGCGACCTTACCGGCTTTGCCGCCGCCATCGTCAAGCGCGGCTGCCACTTCATCCAGTTGCCGACGACGCTGCTGGCGCAGGTCGATTCGAGCGTGGGCGGGAAGACCGCGATCAATACCGCTGCCGGCAAGAACCTGGCCGGCGCTTTCCATCAGCCCGCGCTGGTGCTGGCCGATCTGGATACCCTGGCGACATTGCCGGTACGCGACCTGACCGCGGGCTATTCCGAGGTGGTGAAATACGGGCTGATTGCCGATGCCGGTTTCTTCGACTGGTGCGAGCGCCATGGCGCCGCGCTGATCGCCGGCGATGTCGAGGCGCGCGCGCAGGCGGTGTCGGTGTCGGTTGCGGCCAAGGCGCGGATCGTCGCAGAGGATGAACGAGAAACCACCGGGCGCCGCGCCCTGCTGAACCTGGGCCACACCTTCGGTCATGCACTGGAGGCCGAACTAGGCTTTTCGAACCGGTTGCTGCACGGCGAGGCGGTGGCGCTGGGCATGGTGCTGGCGGCGCGTTACTCGGCACGGGCAGGGCTTATGCGCCGGCAGGACGCGGGCCGGATAGCCGCTCACATCGACGCGGTAGGGCTACCGGCGCGGCTGGCGGCGCTGCGACTGGAATGCGATGGCGCCGCGCTCACCGCGCATATGTTGCATGACAAGAAAATGGATGCGGGCACTTTGCCGTTCCTGCTGATGCGCGGCATCGGCGAAACTTTTGTCGCGAGCGATGTCGCATTGGGCGATGTCGCGGCGTTTCTGGACGAGGAACTGGCAGGCTAGACGGGCGGGTTACTTTGCCTATCGACGCCAGCCTGCTTCCGGGCCGGGAATCACTCCAGTTCCAGAATAACCGCATCCACCGCCAGGCTTTCGCCCGTCGTGGCGTTGATCGCCTTCACCGTTGCGCTTTTTTCGGCGCGCAGGATGTTTTCCATCTTCATCGCCTCGACCACGGCCAGCGGTTGCCCCGCCTCGACCGTGTCGCCAACCTTGACATGGAGCGCGACCAGCAGGCCGGGCATCGGGCAGATCAGGAATCGCGACAAGTCGGGCGGAATTTTCTCGATCATATGCGCGGTCAACGCTGCTACCCGTATCGGCAGCAACTCGACATGATGGATCCGTCCGCGCGTGGTCATCTTCAGCCCCATCCGCGTCGGTTCGATCCTTACGCCGAGCGCTTCGCCATCGACTTCGGCATGCACCAGCCGGTCGCCGGGGGTATATTCCATGGCGAGATCCACCGGCACGCCATCGACGGCGATGTCGTCCTGGTCCAGCGTGACCTCATGGCGGACATTGCCGATCTTCACGCTCCATTCGCCGCAAGCCGGCAATTCGCTCCCCAGTTGGCTATCCACCCGCCGCGCGCGATCGTTGCGGGCGGTGGCGATGAAGCCGGCCACCGCTGCCAGCTTTACCACCAGCTCGGGCGAAGTCGCCGCGCCGTGAAAGCCTTCGGGATATTCTTCGGCGATAAAGCCGGTGGTGATGTTGCCGCTGCGAAAACGCGGATGCTGCATGATCGCCGAGACGAAATCGATGTTATGCCCCGGCCCGTCGATCTCGAATGCATCAAGGGCGGCAATCTGCCTGTCGGCGGCCTCTTCGCGGGTCTTGCCCCAGATCACCAGCTTGGCGATCATCGGGTCGTAGAACATCGAGACTTCGCCGCCCTCCTTGACGCCGTCATCGACGCGCACGCCGCCGACGCCGCGCCCGGTGTAGAAGGCGCCATCATCGTCGGCCCAGCCCGGCACCGGCGGGCGATAACGCACCAGCCGCCCGGTGCTGGGCAGGAAACCGCGATAGGGGTCTTCGGCATAGATCCGGTTTTCGATCGCCCAGCCGTCGATCCTGACCTGCGCCTGCGTCAGGCCGAGCTTTTCCCCCGCGGCGACGCGGATCATCTGCTCGACCAGGTCGATGCCGGTGATCGCCTCGGTCACTGGATGCTCGACCTGCAGCCGGGTGTTCATTTCGAGGAAATAAAAGCTCTCGCCGGTCGGATCGGCGCCGCTAACGATCAGTTCGACCGTGCCGGCGCTGTAATAACCGACCGCGCGGGCCAGCGCGACGCATTGCTCGCCCATCGCTGCGCGCATTTTGGGCGTGACGAACGGTGATGGCGCTTCTTCGACCACTTTCTGGTGGCGGCGCTGAATGCTGCATTCGCGCTCGTTGAGGTAGAGGATATTCCCGTGCTGGTCGCCCAGGATCTGGATTTCAATGTGGCGCGGGTTGAGGATGAATTTCTCGATGAACACGCGGTCATCGCCAAAGCTGTTCAGCCCCTCGCGCTTGGTCGCCTCGAAGCCTTCGCGCACGTCTTTTTCATCATAGGCCAGCCGCATGCCCTTGCCGCCGCCGCCTGCCGACGCCTTCATCATCACCGGGTAGCCGATCTCGGCGGAAATACGGACTGCATGCTCGGTATCTTCGATCTCGCCGACGAAGCCGGGCACGACATTGACGCCGGCCTTCATCGCCAGCTTCTTGCTCTCGATCTTGTCGCCCATCGCGGCGATCGCGTTCACCGGCGGCCCGACAAAGGCGATGCCCTCGGCGGCGAGCGCCTGGGCAAAGCTGGTCCGTTCCGACAAGAAGCCATAGCCGGGATGCACCGCATCGGCGCCGGTCTGCCTGGCGGCGGCGATGATCTTATCGGCGATCAGGTAGGACTGCGCAGCCGGCGAAGGCCCGATATGCACCGCCTCATCCGCCATCGCCACAAATGGCGCCCGCGCATCGGCATCCGAATAAACCGCGACCGTGGCAATCCCCATGCGGCGCGCGGTCTTGATGATCCGGCAGGCGATTTCGCCGCGATTGGCGATGAGGATTTTCTTGAACATCAATAACGTGCCCCTTCTCGATAACACGCTTGACGTGTCATGTCATCTATGTCATATGCCGTGAGTGATTGTCGGCTTCGCCAACCGCGCTACGGAACGGTTCGCCGTTGATGGCAAAAGCAAATTCAGCGGCATGGATGTCGGCAAAGCAATGGCGCGGTTGAAGATTTTGCGGGCGGCGCGGTCCATCGCAGATATTTCGCCGCTCAAATCGGTCGGGCTGCACGCGCTGGCTGGCGACCGGCAGGGCCAGTGGGCGATGACGGTCAATGGCCCTTGGCGACTGGTGTTCCGTTTCCGCGATGGCAACGCTGAAGATGTCGAAATCGTCGATTATCACTGAGGAGGTTGGTTCCGTGACACAGTTCGCATTCGAACAAGTCCACCCCGGCGCGGTGCTCAAGGAAGAGCTTGCGGCGCGCGGCCTGTCTGCCAATGCCTTCGCGCTCAAGCTTCGCGTTCCGCCGCAACGCATCCAGGATATCGTCGCCGGGCGGCGCGGCATCAGTCCGGACACGGCATTGCGCCTGGAAGCCAGCCTGGGCACGCCCGCCAGACTGTGGCTGGACATGCAATCGGGATATGATTTGTATCGTGCGGAGGCCGCACATGGCGAGACCGTGCGGCGCGAGGTGATGGCCGCGTAGCTCACTCCGCTGCCTCGCTTGCCGCATACTCTCGTTCCACCGCCGCCCCCATGGCCCGCAATCCTAGCCGCGCGAACATCGCCGCGTCACTGTCATCCCCGGCATTCGGCGCGGTCAGCAGCTTGTCCCCGGTAAAGATCGAGTTCGCACCCGCGAGAAAACACATCGCCTGCGTCATCTCGGACATGCTCTCGCGCCCCGCCGACAGCCGCACCATGCTCGCCGGCATACAAATCCGGGCCACGGCCACCGTCCGTACGAATTCCACATCATCAATCTGCGCCAATGGCGTATCGGCCAGCATATTGCCCAGCACGGTGCCCTTCACCGGCACCAGCGCGTTGATCGGCACGCTTTCGGGATGCGCGGGCAAGGTCGCCAGCGTGTGGATGAACCCGACGCGATCCGCGCGGGTTTCGCCCATGCCGACGATGCCGCCGCTGCACACATTGATCCCGGCGCGGCGCACCTGCGCCAGCGTATCCAGCCGGTCGTCCATCGTGCGGGTGGTGATGACCTCGGCATAATGCTCGGGCGAGGTATCGATGTTGTGATTGTAATAATCCAGTCCGGCCTCGGCCAGCGCGTCCGCCTGATGCGGCGCCAGCATGCCCAGCGTCATGCAGGTTTCCAGTCCCATCGCGCGCACGCCGCGCACCATTTCGGCGATTGCGGGCAGGTCGCGATCCTTGGGATTGCGCCACGCCGCGCCCATGCAGAAGCGGCTCGAACCCCGGTCCTTCGCCTGTGCGGCAGATTGCAGCACGCTGCGAACGTCCATCAGCTTGGTCGCCGGGACACCGGCATCGGCCTTGACCGATTGCGAGCAATAGCCGCAATCCTCGACACAGCCGCCGGTCTTGATCGACAGCAGCGTGGACAGTTGCACCTCGGCCGGGTCGAAACGCGCGCGGTGGACCGCCGCAGCGCGGTATACCAGCTCGGTGAACGGCAACTCGAACAGCGCCGCAATTTCCGCGCGGGTCCAGTCCATGCGAGGCTCGATCGGTCCCATTTCAGTCATGCGGTAATTTTCCATTCGGTCACAGCGGACGTCGCGCGAAAAAGAGGCCAATGCACATCAGCGCCAGACCAACGCCGCGGCGCAGGGTCAGGGTGGTATGAATCGCGCCCATCAGGCCGAAGTGATCGATGATCGCCGCCGCGATCATCTGCCCCAGCAACACGAAAAATATGGCATTGGCGATACCGATACGCGGCGCGGTGAAGGTGATCGCCAGCACATAAAACACCATGAAGGTCGCGCCCAGATATTGGTGCGAAGGCGCGCTGCGGAAGTCGGCAGTCGGCGGCAGGCCAACCAGCGCCGCCACCATCAGCGCGGCCAAAAAGCCGATCCCGAACAGCGCCGCAGTTGCCGCCGTGGGGCTTTGAAGATGGCGACCCAGCCCCGAATTCAACGCTGCCATGACCGGGATGCCGAAACCGGACACCAGCATCAACAGCGACAAAGCCGCAAAATAGGATGAACTGGGGTTCGTATTCATTCCGCGGCTTCCAGCGCGCTGCCAACCGGCGGCATATTATGACCCAGCAGCCGCAGCATGTCGGCGGCGCATTCGACCACGTTCGAGCCGGGGCCGTAAATACCCTGCACTCCCGCCTCACGCAGGAATTCATAATCCTGGGGCGGGATCACCCCGCCCGCGACCACCTTGATATCGCCGCGACCGGCTTCTTTCAGCAAGCGGATCAGTTCCGGAATCAGCGTCTTGTGACCCGCCGCCAGCGACGACGCGCCGATCGCATCGACTCCCGCGTCCAGCGCGAGCACCACGGTTTCATCCGGCGTCTGGAACAAGGGGCTGCTGGTGACATCGAAGCCCATGTCGGAAAAGGCGCTGGCGATGACGTTGGCGCCGCGATCGTGCCCGTCCTGGCCCATTTTGGCGACCAGCAGCTTCGGCGCACGGCCCAGCCGCCGGCCCACCGATGCCACCCCGTCGAGCACTTGCTGATAGCGGCTGTCGCCCGCGTAGGCGCCGCCGTAAATGCCTGTCACCGGCACCGGCTGCGTGCCATAGCGGCCGAACACTTCCTCCATCGCGTCGGAAATCTCGCCCAGCGTGGCGCGGTGGCGCGCAGCCTCGACCGCCAGTTCGAGCAGATTGCCATCGCCGCGCGCGCCTGCGGTGATCGCCGCCAGCGCCGCGCGGCATTTCGCCTCGTCGCGGTCGGCGCGGGTCTGCTTCAGCCGGGCGACCTGGCCCTCACGAACCTTGGCGTCATCGATTTCCAATGTTTCGAGGTGATCCTCGGTATCCAGGCGATACTTGTTCACGCCGACGATGACATCGTCGCCCTTATCGACCCGCGCCTGGCGTCCGGCGGCGGCCTCCTCGATCATCGCCTTGGGCCATCCGGCGGCAACCGCCTTGGCCATGCCGCCTTCGCTCTCGACGCGCTCGATGATTGCCCAGGCCTGGTGGACCAACTGCTGCGTCAGCGATTCGATGTAATACGACCCGCCCAGCGGATCGACGACATTGCACATGCCGGTCTCTTCCTGGATGACGATCTGGGTGTTGCGGGCGATCCGCGCCGAAAACTCGGTGGGCAGCGCGATCGCCTCGTCCAGCGCATTGGTGTGCAGGCTTTGGGTGCCACCCAGCATCGCCGCCATCGCCTCGATCGTGGTGCGGATGACGTTGTTGTAGGGATCCTGTTCCTGCAGCGATACGCCGCTGGTCTGGCAATGGGTGCGCAGCGTCTTGCTGCGCTCGTCAGTTGCGCCCAGCTTGGTCATCACCCGGTGCCACAGCACCCGCGCCGCGCGCAGCTTGGCCACTTCCATGAAAAAGTTCATGCCGATGGCGAAGAAAAAGCTCAACCGCCCGGCAAACTTGTCGATATCCAGCCCCGAGGCGACACCGTATTTCACATATTCCATGCCGTCGGCGATGGTGAAGGCCAGTTCCTGCACCTGCGTCGCGCCGGCTTCCTGCATGTGATAGCCCGAGATCGAGATCGAATTGAACTTGGGCATTTCACGGCTGGTATAGCCGAAGATGTCCGAGATGATCCGCATGCTGGGTTCGGGCGGGTAGATATAGGTGTTGCGAACCATGAACTCCTTGAGGATGTCATTCTGGATGGTCCCATCGAGCGCCGCGCGCGGCACGCCCTGTTCTTCCCCGGCGACGATGAAGAAGGCCAGGATCGGAATCACCGCGCCGTTCATCGTCATCGAGACCGACATCTTGTCGAGCGGAATACCGTCGAACAGGATCTTCATGTCCTCGACGCTGTCGATGGCAACCCCCGCCTTGCCGACATCGCCAGAAACGCGCGGATGGTCCGAATCATAGCCGCGATGCGTCGCCAGGTCGAACGCCACCGACAGGCCCTTTTGCCCGGCGGCAAGATTGCGGCGATAAAAGGCGTTCGATTCCTCGGCGGTCGAGAAACCGGCGTATTGGCGGATAGTCCATGGACGCCCGGCATACATGCTGGCGCGGACGCCGCGCGTGAACGGGGCAAAACCCGGCAGTCCGGGATCGACCGTGACATCTTCAGCGGTATACAATGGCTTGACCGCAATGCCTTCGGGCGTGTGCCAGGTGAGGTCCTTGCCCTTCACCTCTTTCGCCGCTGCCGTCTGCCACTGTTCGATCGTTGGCTCCACCGCACTTTTGAAAAAATCGGTCACGATTATTCCCCGCTAGCTATTTTACTTACCGCAGAAGATTGGCGCGCGCTTGGACATAAAGGCGGCGATCGCCTCACCGCAATCTTCGCTGGCACCGGCAATCCGCTGCCCCGTGGCCTCGTTGGTCAAGGCAGTTGCGCTATCGCTTTCCAGCCCCGCCAATAACGCCTTGCGCATCAAGCCATAGGCGAGCGTCGGTCCATCCGCCAGCTTGCGCGCCAGCGCGGCGGTTTCGGTGGCGAGTAGATCATCGGCGGCGGTTTTGTAGATCATCCCCCATTGCTCGGCCTGCGTGGCGGAAATGCGCTCGGCGAGCAGGATCATCCGCATCGCGCGCGCCTTGCCGATCAAGCGGGACAACACCCAGCTTGCCCCGGCATCGGGCACCAGCCCGACATTGGCAAACGCCATCAGGAAAAATGAGCTTTCCGCCGCGATCACCAGGTCCGCCGCCAGCGCCAGCGACGCGCCCGCACCCGCTGCCGGTCCATTGACCGAGGCGATCACCGGGATGTCCAGCGCATCTAGCTTCAACAGCATTGGATTGAGCGACTGCATCAACCCGTTCTGCAGCATTTGCCCGCGATCGAGCCCTTCTGGAATGGTGGAGGCGAGATCGCCCCCCGAGCAGAAGCCCTTGCCTGCACCGGTAATGACCAGCACGCGCGCTTTATCTTTGGCGCCGCCTAACCGGTCGAGCGCGTCCGAGATGTCGTTGGCCATTGCCCACGACAGCGCATTGCGCGTGTCGTTGCGATTCATGGTGATCGTGGCCACGCCGTCGGTCACGTCGAACAGGATGTTTTCGTAGGTCATGGCTTAGTGGTGCGCTTTCGGGGTTTCCATGATTTCAGTCAGTTGGCCGCCCATGTCCCTGGGATGGACGAAAATGATCAATGTGCCATGCGCGCCGATGCGCGGTTCGCCCAATACGCGCTTGCCCAGCTTCTCGAACCACGCCTTGGCTTCGTGGATGTCGGGCACTTCGTAGCAAATATGGTGCTGGCCGCCGAGCGGGTTGTTCCCCAGCCATTTGCCCACCGCGGAGTCGGGAGCGGTCGGCTGGAGCAGTTCGATCTGGGTGCCGGCGGTCCCGTCCTGACCCGGTGTGTTGACGAAACACACCCGGACCTGCTGGCTGTCCAGCACGAACGGTTCGGTAATGTCGGACGCGCCCATGACATCGCGGTAATGGGCGATGGCAGCATCGAGATCGGGCACGGCCACGCCGATATGGTTCAACCGACCCAGCTTCACTGACTCCCCTCCCCTTCAGGAGAGGGGCTGGGGACGGGGTCCATCCCCAGCAGCCATGGCTTGATCCGGAGAGATCCCACCCCAACCCCTCTCCTTAAGGGGAGGGGCTTAAGATGCGTCACCGTCACGCCACGTTCTCGATAATCATCGCAATGCCCTGCCCGCCACCGATGCACATGGTGATCAGCCCATAGCGCCCACCAATGCGCTTCAATTCATACGCGCATTTCACCGTCAGAATGCACCCGGTCGCGCCCACCGGATGCCCCAGCGCCACGCCCGACCCATTGGGATTAAGCTTGTCGCGGTCGAAGCCCAGCACCTTGGCCACGGCGACTGCCTGCGCTGCGAACGCTTCGTTGGCCTCGATCACATCCATCTGGTCCAGCGTCATTCCCGCACGCTTCAAAGCGATCGGCACAGCGGCGATCGGCCCCTCTCCCATATACTCCGGCTCGACTCCGGCATGACCCCAGGCAATGATCTTCGCCATCGGCTTCAGCCCGCGCTTCTCGACCTCGGCGCCCGTCGCCAGCACCACGGCTGCCGCGCCATCGTTGATGCCGCTGGCGTTGGCGGCGGTAACGGTGCCGTCTTTCTGGAACGCCGGACGCATCCCGGCCAGCGCCTCGGCATTGGTGTCGGCGCGAGGATGCTCGTCGGTGTCGAACACGGTCACGCCCTTGCGGGTCTTCAGTTCGATCGGCAGTATCTGCTCCTTGAACCGGCCTTCCGCGATAGCGCGCGACGCACGTTGATGCCCCTGCAGCGCCAGCGCATCCTGATCGGCGCGGGTCACCTGATGGCGCGTGGCGCAATTTTCGGCGGTAATGCCCATGTGGAAATCGCCCAGCGCGTCCTGCAAGCCATAGGTCAGCGCGTCCTCCTGGGTGTTGTCGCCCATTTTCTTGCCCCAGCGCACGCCATGGTCATGATACGGGACGTTGGACATCGATTCCGCGCCGCCGGCCACGGTGATAGACGCTTCGCCCAGCTTCATCATCTGCGCCGCCGAAACGATTGCCTGTACCCCCGATCCGCACAGGCGGTTCAAGGTCAACGCGGGAACTTCGAACGGAATACCCGCCTTGATCGCAATGGCGCGGCTGAGCATATTGTCGCGCGCGCTGGTCTGCATGACCTGCCCGAACACGACATGCTCCACGTCGCTGGGCGCAACGCCGGCGCGATTGAGCGCCTCGGTCACGACCATGCTGCCCATCTCGTTAGGCAATACGCTTTTCAACCCGCCGCCGAAATCGCCGATCGCGGTACGGACGCCGCTGACGATGTAGATGTCTTCCATTTGCTTTAATTTCCTTCGATCAGGGACCGCCCGCTGCGCCCGGCGCTGATTTCGGCCATCGTTTCGATGCGGACCAGACGCTTGTCGATCGAGCCGACCTTTTCGGTCAGCGTCCGCAGATCATCGGCAGAACGGATCATATCACCGCGCAGGGCGTCGATCCGCTCTTGTAGCAACATGGTATTCTTGAGCGCGATGAAGGCTTCACTCAACGCGCTCATTGGCGAGCGCCCATCGCACGGAGCATCGCATCGACTGCCACGTGGGTTTCGCGCATCTTGCGGCTCATCTCGTCAAGCGCGGCGCCCATTTTCGGGATCGCCTCGTTTACCTGTTCTACTAACGCCGCCAATTGTTCTTCATCATCTTCGCCATCGTTGAGATAGCGTACCGTCGCCTCGCGCACGACATTGCCAACCGATTGCCCGCTGCGGGCAGCAAAGGCATCCAACGCAGCCTTGTGTTCGACACTGGTCAGAAAAGTGACGCGTTCGGTTTGCATGGGAGGCTCCTTAACATTATAAGGTCATTATAATACAAGGCCGAGCTTGGTTCAATCGTTCAATGATACGCCGGCAGATCATCGATATCTCACAACGGTATATTATCGTGCTTCTTCCACGGGTTTTCCAACGTCTTGTTCCGCAATTTCCGCAAGCCCAATGCGATCCGGCGCCGGGTCGAGTGCGGATGGATCACCTCGTCGATGAACCCCTTGCTTGCGGCCACGAACGGATTGGCGAAGCGAGCCTCGTATTCCCTGGTCTTCTCCGCAATCCCCGCCGCATCCAACCCGCGAAAGATGATCTCCACTGCGCCCTTCGCGCCCATCACCGCGATTTCGGCGGTCGGCCAGGCATAGTTGAGATCGCCGCGCAGATGCTTGGAACTCATCACGTCATAGGCCCCGCCATAGGCCTTGCGGGTGATGACGGTGATCTTGGGCACGGTCGCCTCGGCATAGGCGAACAGCAGCTTGGCGCCATGCTTGATGATGCCGTTATGCTCCTGAGCGGTGCCGGGCAAAAATCCGGGGACATCGACAAAGGTGACGATCGGGATATTGAAGGCATCGCAGAACCGCACGAACCGCGCCGCTTTTTTCGATGAATTGATGTCCAGCACGCCCGCCAGCACCATCGGCTGGTTAGCGACGATGCCCACCGTGCGCCCCTCGATCCGGCCGAAACCGCATAGGATGTTGCCGGCGTGCTTAGGCTGGATCTGGAAGAATTCGCCTTCATCGACCGATTTGCCGATCACTTCCAGCATGTCGTAAGGCTGGTTGGCATTGGCCGGAATGACGGTGTCGAGGCTGTGTTCCAACTGGTCCCACGGCTCGGCGCAGGGCCGTTCGGGCACTTCGTGGCGGTTGGACAGGGGCAGGAAATCGAAGAAATCGCGCGCGACCAACAACGCCTCGATGTCGTTTTCCAGCGCCAGGTCGGCCACCGAAGTCTTGGTGCTATGCGTGACCGCGCCGCCCAGTTCCTCTTGCGTGACGATCTCGTTGGTCACCGTCTTGACCACATCGGGGCCGGTGACGAACATGTAGCTGGAATCCTTCACCATGAAGATGAAGTCGGTCATCGCCGGTGAATAGACTGCGCCGCCCGCGCAAGGCCCCATGATCAGCGACAATTGCGGCACCACGCCCGAGGCACTGACGTTACGCTGGAAAATCTCGGCATAGCCGCCCAGCGACGCCACGCCTTCCTGGATGCGCGCGCCGCCCGAATCGTTGATGCCGATGACCGGTGCGCCGACTTTCATGGCATTATCCATGATCTTGCAGATCTTCATGGCGTGGCGTTCCGAAACCGCGCCGCCGAAGACGGTGAAATCCTGGCTGAACACGAACACCAGCCGGCCATTGATAGTGCCGCTGCCAGTGACCACGCCGTCGCCGGGAATGGTGTTTTCAGGCATGCCGAAATCGGCGCAATTGTGTTCGACGTACATGTCGGTTTCTTCGAAACTGTGCTCGTCGAGCAGGATATCGAGCCGTTCGCGCGCGGTCAGCTTGCCCTTGGCATGCTGGGCATCGATGCGGCCCCGGCCCCCTCCCAGCCTGGCCGCCGCGCGCCTGGTTTCCATTTCGGCGATATTGGCTGACATGCCTGGTGTGGCCTTTCGCGGAGGACTGGTGCAATCTGTTAAGACATGGCGCCGCCGCAGCGTCAATAGTTTTTAATCAAGCGATTAAAAGATCGAAAGCCCCGACTATCGAGAGGTTTATCGGAATGATTTTTGCTGGGAGTGGGCTGCAACTCGGGGCATGGGGCTTGCTCCAGGCGCTGTCGGTCGCAGGCGTGATCAGCTATTGGTGGCACCTGCCTCACCGCGCATCGACCGAGACCGCACCGGGCGTCGTCGCGATTATCCCGGTCAAGGGGCCGGCGCCCGCGATCGCGCGGTTCGTCGCGGCGCTGCTTGCGCAATCGGTACCACTGCGCGCGATATTCGTCGTGCAATCGCGGGATGATCCCGCCTGGGATACGCTCGCCATGCTGGCTGCACGCCACCCCGACCGCCTGCAACTGGTGGTTGCCGGCATTGCCACGAATCAGGGTCAAAAAATCCACAACCTGCTGGCGGGGATTGGCGGGCTGCGCGCCGCGGATCGCACCCTGGTCTTTCTCGATGCCGACATGCTCCCCAGCCCGAATCTGGTCGGCCGCCTGCTGTTTCCGCTGGTGCGCGGCAAGGCGGCGATCACTACCGGCTATCGTTGGCTGGTGCCGACGGGGAACGCGCCGGCATCATGGCTTGGCGCCGCAATCAATCTGCAGGTGGCGACATTCCCCCGCCTGCCCCGCTGGAACATGCCGTGGGGTGGTGCCACCGCGATGGCGCGCGGCACTTTCGAACGCCTCGATCTGGCAGCAGCCTGGCAGGGCGCATTGTCGGACGATTTGACGCTGCTGCGGATTGCGCGGCAGCAGGGCGTCGCGATCAGGACCGTCGTCGACCTGCTGCTGCCTTCACCCGGCGAGGTCAGCTCGCGCGGGCTATGGCGCTTTGGCGTCCGGCAATATCGGCATGTGTTTTGGAATGTGCGACAATTCTGGACGCTTGCCGCCGCGGTGGTCGGTTTGCAGGGACTCGGCTGGGCCTGGGCGCTGTTTGCCGGCGGCTGGCGGGCCGTGCTGATCGGCTATGGCGCGGCGTTCCTGCGCGCGGCATTTCGGGTGATGATCGCGCGGCGGTTGCCGCAGGCGGGGCAGCTGCGACCGGCACTCAGCATGGTAGCGGACCTGTTCGCACCCTTTTTGGTGTGCTGGGTTCACCTGCTGATGATCCTCGCCGCAGCCTGCTCGCGGCGGATCAGTTGGGCCGGAACCGATTACCTGATGCGGCACGGCAAGGTCCAATTTATGCAGCATATCTAACGGGTTAGCGCGGACGAGTGGCGCATGAAAAGACGCTTTTTGCTGTCATTCGGGCTTACACATTTTTTTAGCCGCAGGGACTAAACATATAAGATATTGAAAATAATAGATTTTTCATCTGGCACGGATTTTGCGCTGATTATCAAGAGATTATCCTCTCGCACAAGTCAGATAAAGAACAGGAGATACCATGAAAGTTCGCTTGACCGCCTTGGGCGCGATCGCCGCAACACTATGGGCAACCACCGCTATTGCGGGACCGATCCCGTACCCCAACGCGGGCACGGAAAACCCGACCACCTACAACTTCACCGCCAGCACCACCGGCGATTTGTCGGCTTATTTCACCGGCTCGGGCGCGGCCTATAGCGAATACCTGGGGCTGTTGGTCAATGGTGTCGATAGCGGCATCAACGGCCTGCAAAACCATACCACGCCTGTCGGAACGCAACTTGATTTCGGCAATGTCACCGCCGGCGATACGTTGACGTTTTATATCAAGGTCAACGGTGCTCACACCTATTATTCTGATCCGGCGTTGAACGTGGATGGGGAAAATCACGTCTACTCCACGTCGTACGCCGGTGGCAGCGGCATTCCAGCCGGCACTTATGTCGGCTTTGAAGACCTGAGCCTGACGTTTGATCCTTATTCGGACTTCAACTACGGCGATGAACAGTTCGTTTTCACGAACACCTCGACGATGACCAGCAGCGTTCCCGAACCGACGTCATGGGCCATGATGCTTGCCGGTTTCGGCGCTTTGGGCGCAGCAATGCGGCTGCGGCGCAAGGAAGCCACGGCAATCTGCTGATTGCCGCATTGAAAGCAAACAGGATACTCGCGGTGGAGTGGAGTCATGGTGCTGGTGCATCGTGGCTCGCTTCACCAGCGACTGTCGCTGACCAAAGGCGCGGAGGTTGACTTCGCGCCTTTCGGCTTTTGAGATCTGTAGCCTAGCCGAGACGACCCGATTGCCTATGTTGGCGCCCAAAACTTGACTTTTGCATGCATGCCGCCTAGCCGATCGCTCTTCCGGCCCATATTATTGCGTGGAGTGCCCTATGGCGCGCGTTACCGTCGAAGATTGCGTCGACAAAGTTCCCAACCGTTTTGACCTTGTCCTGCTTGCCGCGCAACGGGCGCGGGAAATTTCCGGCGGTGCGGAACTGACGATCGATCGTGATCGGGACAAGAACCCAGTCGTCGCATTGCGCGAGATCGCCGACGAGACCGTCCGCCCGGTGCAACTGCGCGAATCCCTGGTTACTTCGTTGCAGCGCGTCTTGCCTGACGACGACGATGCCGTGGACGAAATCGGTTCGCTCAGCCAGCAGGCCGAAGCGCTGCGGATTACCGCTGCTGCACCCGTTCGAAATGCTTCGCTGGGTGGCGATTACGACGGCTGAAGCTGACTACTGATCTTTCCCGCGGGGAATGGATCGCGGCATTCGGATATTCGACTAAACGTTTAATCCCATTGACAAGAAACAGGGTGCGAGAGCAAACGCTTTCGCACCCTATTATTTCATTGAAGTTCGCGTTCACGCCCCTTGAGGCGTGGGCGAACCATCACCGACAAAGCGCTTGCCTGAACGTGGCACCGTCGCGCCACGCACTGCCGCCGGACGGGCGCTGGCATTGCGCTCGTCAGGACGATCCAGCGTACCCGTCTCCATCACTTCGCGGATATCGTCGCCGCTCAGCGTTTCAAACTCGAGCATCGCCTTGGCCAGCAGATGCAGCTTGTCTTCGTTGCCGCGCAGGATGTCCGTGGCCCGCACATGGGCATTGTCGACCAGCGCGCGGATTTCGCTGTCGATAAGCTTGTTGGTCTCATCCGACATCATCAGCCGCTGCGATCCGCCCATGCCAAGATAGCCGTCCTGCTGGTCTTCATATTGCAGCGGGCCCAGTTTGTCCGACATGCCCCATTTGGTAACCATGTTACGGGCCAGCCCGGTGGCATACTGGATGTCGCCCGAAGCGCCCGATGAGACCTTGTCATAGCCGAACACCAGTTCCTCGGCGACGCGGCCACCCATGCTCACCGACAGGTTGGCGAGCATCTTGTCACGATGATAGGAATAGGAATCGCGCTCCGGCAGGCGCATCACCATGCCCAGCGCCCGACCGCGCGGGATGATCGTCGCCTTGTGGATCGGATCGGACGCCGCCTCGTTGATCGAGACGATGGCATGGCCCGCCTCGTGATAGGCGGTCATCTTCTTCTCTTCCTCGGTCATGACCATCGAACGCCGCTCGGCACCCATCATGACCTTGTCCTTGGCGTCCTCGAACTCCTGCATCGCCACCAGCCGCTTGTTGCGACGCGCCGCCAGCAACGCCGCCTCATTCACCAGATTGGCGAGATCGGCGCCCGAAAAGCCCGGCGTACCGCGCGCGATCACCCGTGGCATGACGTCCGGAGCCAGCGGCACCTTCTTCATATGCACGGCCAGGATCTTCTCGCGGCCTTCGATATCGGGGATCGGCACAACCACCTGACGATCGAAGCGACCCGGACGCAGCAATGCCGGATCAAGCACATCGGGGCGGTTGGTCGCGGCGATAATGATGATGCCCTCGTTAGCTTCGAAGCCATCCATTTCGACCAGCAACTGGTTCAGCGTCTGCTCGCGCTCATCGTTGGAATTGCCAAGACCATGGCCGCGATGGCGACCGACCGCGTCGATTTCGTCGATGAAGACGATGCAAGGCGCGTTCTTCTTGGCCTGTTCGAACATGTCGCGGACGCGGCTGGCACCGACGCCGACGAACATTTCGACGAAGTCGGAACCCGA
>CAZZYX010000058.1:0-21261 GCA_964658485.1 uncultured Acetobacteraceae bacterium
TCAGCCTGGTAGAGCACTGTCTTCGGGAGGCAGGGGCCGGAGGTTCGAATCCTCTTTCCCCGACCAATAATTTATCGACTTGGCATGATATCGCTGATTCCAGCTCCGGTGCAAGACCGGCGGGAATGGCAGCTGTCATGGTTTCGCCAGCATGCCCTATAGCGGTGTGACCGCGACACGTCATCCGGGCCATTGGTTTATGATGACTTTAAAGCTCTGCGTATTGCGGCTCGTCCAGGATCAGGATGCGCTCCAGCAGGCGCGGATAATCGCCGTAATTGCGTACCGCATAATGAACGGCGGCACGGTTGTCCCAGAACGCAACCGAACCGGGCTGCCACGAGAAACGCACCTGGAATTCGGGCCGCTTGTATTGGCGCAGCACTTCCAGCAGCAGATCGTTGCTTTCCGAAAGCTCGACACCCAGGAATTGCGGCTTCTGCGAATAGTTGACCCAGAGAACCTTCTTCCCGGTTTCGCGATGAGTGCGAACCGCCGGGTGGGCGACGATCGGATATTGGTGCCCCAGCGCCTCCAGCGAATCCTGGAAGTCGTGGACCACGTGAAGCCCTTCGAGCCGCGCCTTCAGTTCAGCCGACAGCCCGTCATAGGCGAGATTGGCATCGACCCAGATCGTATCGCCGCCAAGCGGTGGGAGATCGACCGCGCGCAGCACCGCGCCCCAGGCCGGGACCAGTCGCCAGCTGGTGTCGGAATGGAAATAATCACCCTCGCGAATGATATCCCGGAGAAAGTGAGGCTGATCGCCACGACTGCGTTTCTTTGCTTCCTCTGCCGAAATCTTGTGGATCGGCACGATATTGCTGTCGCTGGTTGCGCTGGGATAATCGTAAAGTGGTCCGAACTGGCGGGCAAAATCCGCCTGTCCCTGCCGGTCGAGTACCTGGTCGCGAAAGAACACCACCTTGTAGTCGAGGATCGCCGCCTTGATTGCGTCGCGCTGCGCCGGGGTCAGCGGCTGGGCAAGATCGACGCCGTGGATTTCGGCCCCGATGGTCGGCTGGAGCGGACGGATTTCGATCCCCGCCGCATTGATGGCACTGGAGGCTGTTGCGCTGGACATGATCGTGTCTTTCCCTGGCTGTTCCTGACGCCAGGTTGCTCCTGTCGTCACCGAATGTCTGTTGAGAATGGTCACGCGATCGGCGAGCAATTCTTATAGTTGTCATGGCGCTCCAATCCCCGGACGACGCCATTTGATCTTGTGCCGAGGCCGACTTTCTTGTCTGGCAATCGCATGACCCCGGTTGCCCCGCCGCCGCTGGCTCGCCTGCTGGCGATCATGGCCCGCCTTCGCCATCCCGAGCATGGCTGTGAATGGGATCGCGCGCAAAATTTCGCCAGCATCGCCCCCTATACTATCGAGGAAGCGTATGAAGTGGCCGATGCGATCGCGCGCGATGATCTTGCGGCGCTGAGGGATGAATTGGGCGACTTGCTGTTGCAGGTGGTGTTTCATGCGCAGATCGCCCAGGAATCGGGGCATTTCGACTTTGACGATGTCGCTGCGGCCATTTCCGCCAAGATGGAGGCACGTCATCCGCATATCTTTGGTGAAAGTGCCGCCGACGGGGCATCGCCCGAAACGCGGTGGGAAAATCTGAAGGCGCAGGAACGCGCCAGCGGCGGCGCAACCTACGCGCTTGACGGAGTGGCGCTGGCGCTACCGGCGTTGCTGCGTGCCGAGAAATTGCAGAAGCGCGCGGCTCGCGTCGGTTTCGACTGGCCCGACCCTGCCGGCGCCACCGACAAGCTGGTCGAGGAAACAGCAGAACTGGCGAGGGCCGCAACCCCGCAGGAACGCGCCGAGGAAGCGGGCGACCTGCTATTCGCCGCGGTCAATGTGGTGCGGGCGCATGGCATCGCCGCCGAGGACGCATTGCGCGCCGCCAATGCCAAGTTCGAGCGCCGGTTTCGGGCTATGGAATTGCTGGCCATCGCGGCGGGCCAGGATTTCGCCGGGCTGTCGCTGGATGAACAGGAAGCGTTGTGGCAGGCGGTCAAACGTCGCGAGCGGGAACCGGCAGGCGAGTGAATCGCCCCAGTTCGCGCGGCGTCAGGCGAACCCTGATCCGCCGCTCCGGCGAGTCATTGCCGCTTACGCCTGCCGGACCGACTTCGCCGTCTTCCAGCACTTCGCCATGAGCGTGCAGCCAGGCGATGCGCTGGCCGTCGCTGGCCGGCAGCACGAAGACCATCTCGCGAGCATCCTGCGTCAGCAAGCCGCTGGCCGCGGTCAGCAAATCATCGCAACCATCGCCGGTCAACGCCGATAGCGGCACCACGACCTGGTCGCTGATGCGGGCCTGCTGGCGCAGTTCGATGGCGCGGTCGGCGGGCAGCAGATCCCATTTGTTCCAGACCTCGATTACCGGCACCGGCGGGCCGATCGCCACGCCTTCGTCTGCTTGCTCGACGCCCGCCACGCCCAGGTCGGCCAGCACCGCCAGTACCTCGGCCTTCTGCGCGGCACTGTCCGGATTGGCGATATCGCGGACATGGATGATGACGTCGGCGGCAGTTACTTCCTCCAGCGTGGCGCGGAATGCGGCAACCAGTTGCGTCGGCAAGGCGGAGATGAACCCCACCGTGTCCGACACGATCGCCTTGTCCACACCCGGCAGGCGGACCCGGCGCATGGTCGGATCCAAGGTGGCGAACAACAGATCCTCGGCCATGACATTGGCGCCGGTCAAATGATTGAACAGCGTGGATTTGCCGGCGTTGGTATAACAGACCAGCGCCAGCACCGGCCAGGGCGCCTTTTCCCGGCGATCGCGGTGCAGCGCACGGGTACGCCGGACCTGTTCAAGTTCGCGGCGGATGCGCGCCATGCGGTCGCGGATCAACCGGCGGTCGGCCTCGATCTGGGTTTCACCCGGTCCGCCGAGAAAGCCGAAACCGCCGCGCTGCCGTTCAAGGTGAGTCCAGCTACGCACCAGGCGCCCCGCCTGATAATCGAGATGCGCCAGTTCGACCTGGAGGCGACCCTCGGCGGTGACCGCGCGTTCGCCGAAGATTTCGAGGATCAGCCCGGTCCGATCGATAATCTTGCGGCCGAGCTTTTCTTCCAGATTGCGTTGCTGGATCGCCGACAGCGCACCATCGACGATGACCAGTTCCGCATCATGCAGTTCGCAAGCGGCCTTGATATTGGCAATCTGCCCTTCGCCGAACAGCGTTCCGGGCCGCACCTCGCGGATGGGAATGGCAAAGGCGTCCGCTACTACCAAGCCGATCGCGAGTGCCAACCCCCTCGCCTCTTCAAGCCTGGCTTCGATATCGACCGCAGCGCCCCGGCTGCGCATTTCCGGGCACACCACCAGCGCCCGGACCCCGCGAGTCACTTCACCCTTCTGCGCCCCCGAAGCGGACCTATCCACCGAAAAAGTCAGGCCTCGGCGTCCTCTTCGCCTTCCCAGTCACCACTGAGATCGACCGGCGTCAACGGCTGGATGGTCGAAACCGCATGCTTGTAAGCCATCTGGACATAGCCATCGCGTTCCAGCAACAGGCAGAACAGATCGAAAGCCGCGACGCGACCCTGCAACATCACCCCGTTCACCAGGAACATGGTAACATGCACCCCGGCATTGCGCACGCTGGTCAGGAACACATCCTGCAACAGGCGCAATTTCCGGTTTGCGTCGCCGCCATTCAGGAACTGGCGCGCATCGACCGGCTGGCTGGGCATGATCGTCGAGATCGCATGCTTGTAGACCAGCTGCGAATGGCCGTCACGGCGCAGCAGGATCGAGAAATTATCGAACCAGGTGACGATGCCCTGCAGCTTTACCCCCTTGACCAGGAACATCGTGACCGGGGTCTTGTGCTTGCGCAACAGGTTGAGAAACTGGTCCTGCAGGTTTTGGGGTTTACCGTTGGCGGGCGAACCACTCGCCGACGCGCCATTCGTCGATTTTGGACGCGGCGCATCTTCGCTGATCTGCGCACCCTTGCCGCTTGTTGCGGGGGCCGGCGCAACCGCGGCAGGGCTATCGATCGCTATGTCATCTGCCACATCGGCGGACGGCGTGGCTTGGTCGGCGACGGACTTGGCCTTTGTTCGAGCGGTGAGGGTGCGTCCCGTCATATTTTGCTCCATTTTTGGCGGCCGCTGCTGCAGTCCGCAATCTGGCCGCTGATATGCGACCGAACACCTAACGTGTATAGTTATTCGCGGTTGCAGCGTAAACGCTAAAATTTATAAAATGGCGGAGCGGGGCATAAGTTTGTATTAACGCAATTTAATCATCATCTTCCTCATCGCGCCGCTCGGCAATGCCGAGCAGCTTGAGTTTGCGGTGCAGCGCCGATCGCTCCATGCCGATGAAGCTGGCGGTCTTCGAGATATTGCCGGAAAAACGCCGAATCTGGACCTTGAGATACTCGCGCTCGAAGTTTTCCCGGGCCTCGCGCAGCGGTGCTCCCATCAGGGCCGGCATACCCAGCTCACCGACTATGCGACTACTGATGATTTCACTCGGCAACATGTCCAGCTCGATTCCCGACATCCGCTCGCGCGGGGTCAATATCACCGTGCGTTCGACGACGTTACGCAATTGCCGGACATTGCCTGGCCATTCGTAGGATTGCAGCGCCGCCATCGCCTCGGCAGTGACTTCGGGTGGCGCCAGCCCCTGGTCATTGGCATAGCGGGCGAAGAAATGGTCGATCAGCGCCGGGATATCCTCACGCCGGTCAGCCAGCGACGGCACATGGACCGGCACCACGTTGAGCCGGTAATAGAGATCCTCGCGGAAGCGTTTTTCGGCAATTTCCTTTTCCAGGTTACGCGAACTGGACGATATCACGCGAACATCGACGCCGATCTGGCGATTGCCGCCGACGCGCACAAAGCTTTGCTCGGTCAGCACGCGCAGGATGCGGGCCTGGGTGGACAGCGGCATGTCGGCGACCTCGTCGAAATAGAGCGTGCCGCCATCCGCCATTTCGAGCAGGCCGGCGCGTTCCAGCTGGCCGCCGGATTCCTCTCCGAACAGCTCCTGCTCGAAACGTTCGGGCGTGATCCGCGCCGAATTCACGCTGACGAACGCGTGGTCCGCACGCGCGCTCCAGCTATGCAGAAGCCTGGCGGCGACCTCCTTGCCGGCGCCCGCCGGTCCCGAAATCAGCAGCCGACTACCGGTATGGGCGACCCGCTTCAACGTCGCGCGCACCTGGTTGATCGCCGCGCTGTTACCGGTGAATTCATGACTGAAAGGCAGCACCTGCTTTAGCCGCGCATTCTCGCGCCGTAACATTTCGGTCTGGGTGGCCCGGGCCACCAGATGCAACAGACGCTCGGCTTCGAACGGTTTCTCGATGAAATCCATCGCCCCGCGACCGATCGCGGAAACGGCGGTATCGATATTGCCGTGCCCCGAAAAAATGATCACCGGCAGTTCGGGTTCGCGCAGCTTTATCGCATCCAGCACCTCCAGCCCGTCCATCGGGCTGCCGTGGAGCCAAACGTCGAGCAGCACCAGCGAGGGCCGCCGCTGGTCGATGGCATCCAGCGCCGATCGACTATCCGCCGCCGTCCGGCATTCGTAACCTTCGTCGCTAAGCACGCCTGCCACCAGGTCGCGAATGTCCCGCTCATCATCGACCACCAGTATTTCAAGCGCCATGCGGCCTCCGGGAGTGTTGCTGGCTCATAACTCTCTCCACCATGCCAAAAGTTTCATTCCGCAGCTTCAACGCGGGAATGTTGCGCCAGCGGGTCGCGGGCAAAGCCCATCGTAACTTGCGTGCCCCCTTGCGGAACCGAGGCGAAATGTATTTCACCGCCGTGTTCCTCGACGATTTTCTTGACGATCGCCAATCCCAGCCCGGTGCCTTTTTCGCGGGTCGTGACATAGGGTTCGATGATCCGCTCGCGATCCTGGGGCAGGCCTATACCATTGTCGGCGATTATGACCTGCACTGTGCCGTCGTCCTGTCGGATACGAATGCCAATTCGCCCGCGATAATCACTTGGGATATTTTTAGCCTTAGTTTCAATAGCCTCTATTGCATTCTTCAACACATTTGTCATAGCCTGCCCGAACTGATGGCGATCGCAGGCGATCCGTTCGATGTGACCTTCCGTAGCAAAATCAAAGCTGATCCCGGAATGCGCGACCTCTTGCAGGAACACCGCCTGACGGGCCAGTTCGACCGGGTCTTCCGGACGAAACACCGGGTTCGGCAGCCGCGCGAACGAAGAGAATTCATCGACCATCTTGCGCAGGCTGCCAACCTGGCGAATGATCGTCGCAGTCAGTTCGTCGAATAATTCACCATCAAGCAGGATCTGCTTGCGATACCGGCGATTAAGCCGCTCGGTCGCCAGCTGGATCGGCGTCAGCGGGTTCTTGATTTCATGGGCGATGCGCCGGGCGACATCGGACCACGCGGCCTGGCGCTGGTCGATCAGCTGCCGGGTGATATCCTCGAAGGTGATGACATGCCCGCCCCGGCTCCCCGTCAGCTTGACCGCCAGCGTCAGTAATTCACCGGATTTTCCGTGCTGGACAATGCCCGCCGTCAGGCCGTTATCGATCATCGTGGCGATCTGCGGCGCGATATCGGCAAGCCGCCAGTCCGCGGGCGGCATGACACTGGGGTCGAGCAGCAGTTTTTGGGCCGAGCTGTTCATCAGCAGCACCACCCCACCGTCATCGACTGAAATCACCCCGGCGGTGACCGATTCAAGTACCGCCTCGATCAACGCGCGCCGTTCGTCGAGTTGCTGGTTTGCCCCCAGCAGCGCCTGCGTCTGGCGCTCGATCTGCGCGGTCATGCGGTTGAACGCGCGATTCAGCAGCCCGATTTCATCCGCGCCGGTGCGTCCTTCGACACGAAGCCCGAAATTTCCGCTGCCCACCCGGCGCGAGGCGGCAACAAGTTCGTACAGCGGCTGGACCTGGCGGTCGGCAAAACGCAAGGCAAACCAAACCGCCATGCCGACCAGCGCCAGCGACACGACGAACAGCGCGATATTAAAGCGCAATTGCAGCAGCCGTGCGCGCTGGGTCAGCATCTGGTAGGCGCGCACGATGTTTTCCGCACGCTGTCCCTGGCTCAGCGCCAACAGATCCGAAGTGCGCGCGACGTAAAGATAAAGGCCTGATGGCCGGTCGATCGGCGTTACCGCCTCGATCCGATCGGCGCTGGCATTGACTACGATCGCCTCGCCGGCGTCGATCCGGCGGAGTTCCTGTGGAGTTACCCGCTCGCTCGTGACATTCTTGCGCGGATCGACGATCACCGCCGTCCGCAATTTGCCATCCTGGGCCTTTTGCAGGATCGCCACTTCGTCCAGTTCGCGCTGCACGACCTGGTACGACAGGGCCACGCCAAACTGCGGACTGACGATCTTGGTGCGGCTCAGGATGTAATGCAGATCGTCGGCCATGGCGATCGCCTGGTTGCTGACGTCGCGCTGCGTCTGTTCGTAATAGCCTCGCGCCAGCTTGTTGGCATTTTCCAGCATTCCGCGCGAATTGTCGGAAAACCAGAATTCCACGCCAGACTGGAACAGCCATGAGGCAAAGATCACCACCAGCAAGGTCGGAATCGCCGCGACCAGCGAAAACAGAAACACCAGTTGCACATGCAGCCGCCCGGTCCCGCCCATGGTCTCGGTGGCTCGGCGCAGCGCCATCCGGCGACCCAGCAGCACCAGGATCGCCATGGCCGGCAGCAACGTTCCGACCAGCAGCGACGCGGTCAGGCCCGATGGCAACAGCGCACCCTTGGCCGCCTGGTCGGACAAGGCCGCCCATGTCGTCAGGGTGGCGACCAGGAAAGCCAGCACCGCGCCCGATTCCAGCAAAGGATAAAATCTGGCGCGGCGTGCAGCCACCTGTATGCGCCGCCACCATCGCGGCCATCGTCGGATACGGGAAAGGCTCAGCGACGCCATCGTTGCTTCGTTACAACACTAGTGTGGCGCAAATGCAAGGAGATTGAGCATCGGCGTTGCCTCGGTTCGTTCTATACGCGGTTGTGATAGGCTTCCGGGTCCAACGCCAGTTCGCCTAGCCGCTTGCGCAAAGTATTGCGATTTATGCCCAGGACTTGTGCCGCGCGCAGTTGATTGCCGGCGGTAGTCCGCAACACTTCGGCAAACAGCGGCCGCTCGAATGCAGCCAGCGCGGTGTCGTAGACAGTGCCGTGGGGCGGGCCATTGGCAAGCAACCAGCCGGTGATCGCTTCGTCGAGGCAAGGCGGTCCCGTTTCGCCGCCGCTGTCGCTGCCACGCGAACCGGGACCGAGCAGTGGCTCCAGCGCCGCCGCATCGATGGTATCGTCGCGCGCCAGCAAGGCGATCCGATAAATGACATTGCGCAATTCCCGGACATTGCCGCGCCACGGCTGGCGCCGCAGCAGATCGATGGCAGCCTGAGACAATTGGCGGCGCGGCAGGCCTTCGGCGGCAGCCAGCACCAGGAAATGCCGCGCCAGGGCCTCGATGTCGTCGGACCGGTCACGCAATGGCGGCAAGCTGATCGGGACGACATTGATGCGATAAAACAGGTCTTCGCGAAACAGCCCGGCGGCGATCAACGGCTCCAGATGCTTGTTCGTCGCGGTGACGATCCGCGCATCGATGCGGACCTCGTCGCGCCCGCCGACCCGGCGGATGCTGCCCGATTGCAGCGCGCGCAACAACCGGGTCTGCGCCTGCAACGGCATGTCGCCGATTTCATCGAGAAACAGCGTACCGCCCTCGGCCTGCTCGAACTTGCCAATATGCCGCGACACCGCCCCGGTAAAAGCGCCCCGCTCGTGGCCGAACAGCTCGCTTTCGATCAGCTCGGCGGGGATCGCCGCGGTATTGACCGCGATGAACGGACCGTCGCGGCGATGACCGAGCTGGTGAATCGCTTCGGCCACCAATTCCTTGCCGGTGCCCGATTCGCCCAGGATCAATACCGTCAGGTCGTTTCGCAATACCCGCGTAATCATGCGATACACCGCCTGCATCGGGGCGCTGCGCCCCACCAGCGGCAATCCCGGCGTCGCCGCTTCGTCGATCTCGTCGATATTGCGAAAATCGCCCGCGCCGACGGCCTGGCGCACGGTCCGCGCCAGTTCCTCGATGTCGAACGGCTTGGGGAAATATTCGAACGCCCCGGTTTCGCTGGCCCGCACCGCCGTATCCAGCGTATTGCGCGCCGACAGGATGATAATCGGCATTGTCGGATGCATCGCCCGCACCGGGCCCAGGCTATCGATGCCGTCGCCGTCGGCCAGCATCACGTCGGTCACCAGCGCGGCGTAGGACCGCTGGCTGAGCAAGGCATTGCGGCCCGCGATGCTGTCGCAATGGGCCACGGTGAAACCTTCGGCTTCAAGCGCGGCGGTAATGACGATGGCGATCGATTCGTCGTCCTCGACCAGCAACACGCTCATGCGGGGTGTCCAGCCATGACCGCTACCGCGCCATGCGGCGCGACCGGCAGATGCAGGCGGAAGTGCGTCCAGCCGCCGGCATCGTCGCGATCGTGAGTGATCCGGCCATTCATGTCGCCGACCAGCTTGCGCACCAAGGCCAGCCCCAGCCCCTGCCCCGACTTCTTGGTGGTGACAAACGGCTCGAAGATATGCTCGCGCATGGCAGGATCGATCCCCGGACCGTTGTCGCTGATGCGCAGTTCGATCGGCAGGCGCACCGGCTGGCCACGCCCGCTGACATGCAATTGCAAGCCGCTGGCAAAACGGGTGCGCACGATGATGCGCGGACTCGAACTGTCGCGGCTGGCGCCGTCACGGCTGGCATCACGAGCGTTGGCCAGCAGGTTCAGCAGCACCTGCACCAGGCCGTTGGTGCTGCCCAATACCACCGGCAGCGACGGATCGAACTCCTCTTCGATACACGGCGCGTCCTGGCTGGCAGCGGTCATGATCGCGCAGGCGTGGCGAATCGCCTCATGCAGGTTGCATGGCGCAATCGGCTCGGCAGTGCGCTGGCTGAGCGTCTGCATCTGGTCGATCAGCTTGGCGATGCGGTCGACTTCGTCCGCAATGAGCGTGGTCAGCGCCCGGTCGGCGGGATTGACCTTGCGCGCCAGCAATTGCGCGGCGCCGCGAATTCCAGCCAGCGGATTCTTGATCTCGTGCGCCAGGATTTCGGGGGCCTGCAACACGCCGGTCTCGCGGCTGGCCAATGCTTCGCCGATGGCGTCGGCGGCGGTGCTGTCATGCAACGTCATCACCTGCCAGCCGGCGTCGTCGATCACCGGGGCAATCGTCAGGTCGATGCGCCGCGTGCCGACCCCGACGACATGCACATCGATCTGGCGAGCGGACACCTGCGCATCCCCCTCGGTGATGCGATCGACCAGTTGCGGCTGGCTGAATTGCAAGGTTTCGAGCAGCGGTCGCCCCGCCAGCCGGCGCGAACTCTGGCCCAGGAACTGTTCGGCGGCGGGATTGACCGAGGTAATGATTTGCCCCGGACCCAGCAACATCACCGCCACCGGCAGGCTGGCCAGTTGCCGCCGGGGGTCAGGCCCCGACCCCGTGCTCTTGACCATCGCGCCTTTTACCATCAGGCCGCCCGGCGCTGCAGGAACGGCGCGTAGAATTCGTCCAGTGCCGCCACTACCGCCGTCGGGGAATCGATGAAATTCACGCGATTACGAAACTCCGCCGAACCGGGCAGGCCCTTGGTGTACCAACCCAGGTGCTTGCGCGCCAGCTTGACTCCGGTATCGCTGCCATAGTGGTCGAGCATCGCCTGGTAATGTTCTGTAATCAAACGATATTGCGTATCGATGTCCGGATCGGGCAAGATGCTGCCATGGCGCAGCCAATGCATGACCTGGCCCAGCAGCCACGGCTTGCCATAAGCCCCCCGCCCGATCATAACCCCATCCGCGCCCGACATTTCCAGCGCACGATCGACATCCGCCATGTCGCAGATGTCGCCGTTGACGATGACCGGCACCGACACTGCCTGCTTAACGTTGCGCACGAACGCCCAGTCAGCCTCGCCCTTGTACATCTGGTTGCGGGTGCGGCCATGCACCGTAATCATCTGCGCACCGATATCCTGCGCGATCCGTGCCAGTTCCGGCGCATTCAGGCTGGCATGATCCCAGCCCATCCGCATCTTGACGGTAACCGGCACATCGACCGCCTGCACCACCGCCGCGATCAACCGGGCGGCAAGCGGCAGATCGCGCATCAGCGCCGATCCGGCATCGCCACTGACCACTTTCTTGACCGGGCAGCCCATGTTGATGTCGATGATCGCCGCGCCCCGATCGGCGTTCAGTTTCGCCGCTTCGGCCATTTCGCGCGGATCGCAACCCGCCAATTGCAGGGAAACCGGTTCTTCCATGGCATCCCAGGCGGATTTTTGCAGCGACTGGCGGGTTTCCCGGATCATCGCCGGGCTGGCGATCATCTCGGTCACGTTCAGCCCCGAACCGAAATGGCGGACCAGCTTGCGAAACGGCATGTCGGTCACGCCAGTCATCGGGGCCAGAATCACCGGGCAATCGACCATGACCGGCCCGATCCGGATAGGAGCGAGCCGAGGCCCAGCGGATAGTGCTTCGATCGGGTCAGTCATTTGACGAATATGCCTAAAAAACAGGCATCGCTTAGTGGATTGCCCTGGCCCCGGCAAGCGATTACCCGCGCCATCGATGAACACTCCCAAAACCTCGCCCGGCGTATCCATTCCACCAGCCGCCCTGCCCACCATGGCCGCCGTTGTCGTTGCCGCGGGCCAGGGTCTGCGGGCCGGCCAGCCGTTGCCCAAGCAATTCGCCCAGTGGCGCGGCCAGCCGGTGCTGCGTCACTCCGTCGGCGCTTTGGCTAACGCGGGTGCCTCGCCGATCATCGTCGCCATTCCCGCCGGCACCGAGGCCAGGGCCGCCGCCGCGCTGACCGGGATCGGCGGGATACGCTTCATCACCGGCGGCGCGACGAGGCAGGAATCGGTGCGTGCGGGGCTGGAGGCGCTGGCGGGCGATGCGCCGCAATGGGTGCTGATCCACGATGCGGCGCGCCCCACCGTCCCGACCGAGGTCATCGAGCGATTGCTCGCCGCGCTGTGGTCGCATCCGGGGGCCATTCCCGTGTTGCCGGTCGTCGACAGCATCGTCCACGCCGACGGCGAACGGATGGGCGCAGCTGTCCGCCGCGAGGCGTTGCGCCGCGTACAAACCCCGCAGGCATTTCATTATCCGGCGATCCTGGCCGCTCACCGCGACTGGGACAAACCCCGCAATGCCGGCGACGACGCGCAGGTCGCAGCGGCGGCTGGTCTCGATATCGCCCTGGTCGACGGCGACGAGGCGCTGCACAAGCTGACCGTCGCCCACGATTTTGCCCCGCGCAGCTCGGTCACCCGCGAGCCGCCGGTACGGGTCGGCACCGGTTACGACGTTCACCGCTTGGCCGATGGCGAAGAATTGTGGCTGTGCGGGGTCAGGCTTGAACATTCCCAGGGCCTGGCCGGGCACAGCGATGCCGATGTCGCGATTCACGCCGTGGTCGATGCGCTGCTCGGCGCGGTGGCGGCGGGCGATATCGGCCAGCATTTCCCCCCGAGCGATCCGCAATGGCGCGGGGTATCATCGGACCGGTTTCTCGCCCATGCGACCGGCCTGGTGCAGGCGGCCGGCTATGCGATCGGTCACATCGATGTCACGCTGGTCTGCGAAGCCCCCCGGATCGGCCCGCACCGCGCGGCGATGCGCGAAAGCCTGGCCAGGATCATGGGCGTTGACATCGGCGCCGTCAGCGTCAAGGCCACGACCACGGAAAAGCTCGGTTTCACGGGCCGGTCGGAAGGCATAGCCGCGCAAGCTGTCGCCACCGTGTTCCGGATTTAACTCACGGAGTCGCTTTCATGTTGTTTTTGCAGACAGCTTCTTATCGCTCGGGCAAGGCCACCATCGCTGCGATCGGAGCCGTCGCGAGCATGCTGCCTGGCTTGGCCGCGGCAGCAGAACCGCCTTGCCTGACCGCCAGCGAATTCACTGCCCTGGCCACCTATTCCCTGCCCAGCGTCATTACCGGAACCGCCCAGCGTTGCGACGCCACGCTGCCGCCGGATGCATTCCTGAAAACCGACGGCGCGGGACTTGCCGCCCGCTATGGTGACGCCAAGGAAGCCGCATGGCCCGGCGCCAAGGCGGCTTTCCTCAAGCTCGCCGGACAGAACGATGCCGGCGCGGGTAATATCGTCAAGGGCTTGTCCGACCCGGCGATGCAACAGATCGTGGACACCGCCATCGCCGCGAAAGTGGCCGATGCGCTGCCCGTCGATCGCTGCGACACGGTCAACCAGCTACTCAAGCTGCTCGCGCCGCTGCCGCCGGAAAGTACCGCCGGGGTGATCGCGCTGGCGGTTGGCCTGGGGACCAAATCAGGGCGCAAGCTTGGTCCGATCGCAGTCTGCCCGGCATGATCGAGGCAAATCTCCTGCCCGACGATATCATTGCGCTGGCGGAACGCGTGGTACGGGAAAACATCGCAGCAGGGCGCAAGCTGGCGGTCGCGGAAAGCTGCACCGGCGGCCTGGTATCGGCGGCACTGACCGAAATCGGCGGTTCCTCGGCGGTATTCGATCGCGGCTTCGTGACCTACTCCAACGAAGCCAAGCTACAATTGCTGGGTGTATCGGCAGATATCATCGACACCTTCGGCGCGGTCTCGGTGGCCTGCGCCTGGGCAATGGCGCAAGGCGTGCTCAAACGCAGCAGTGCCGATATCGCGGTATCGGTCAGCGGCATTGCCGGACCCGATGGCGGCACCCCACAAAAGCCGGTGGGCCTGGTGGTGTTTGCCAGGGCCGAACGCGGCAATGCCAACGTCGTCGCGGAGGAGCGCCAGCTCGACGGGTCAAGCCGCGCTGCGGTCCGCCATCAGGCCACGCTCATCGCACTGGAATTGTTGCTGCCATAAAGAGCGGCCGCGCGCGCTTCGAAAGCAGCGACCATCTTGCCGAACGCGCGGTCGACATATTGCCCGGCGATTTTTTCAAACAGCGCGTTGCGAAAGCTGAACGTCACCGAAAAGTCGATCTCGCACCCGTCGGCACCCAGCGGCCGGAACTGCCAACGATTGTCCAGATCGCGCATCGGTCCGTCGATGTAATGGACGTGCAACTCGCCTGGACGGCGCTTGGTGACGCGCGAGGTGAACTTTTCACGCAACATCTTGAAACCGACCAGCATATCGGCGACCAGCTCGGTTTCGCTATCGGATTTGACCCGCGTCGCCACGACCCATGGCAGGAATTCGGGATAGCGCGAGACATCGGCGACGAGATCGAACATCTGTTCGGCGCTGTAGGGCAGGCGCCGGGTTTCCTGTATTTCGGCCATGACGTCAGCGCGCCGCTCTTGCCAGCAAAGCCTCGCGAGCCTCGCGCATCTGGCGGAAATCGTCGCCCGCGTGATAGCTCGAACGCGTCAGCGGGCTGGCCGCGACTTGCAGGAAACCTTTGGCCCGGGCGATAGCGCCATACGACCCGAACGCCTTGGGCGTCACGAATTCCACCACTTCGGTATGTTTTGGCGTCGGCCGCAGATATTGGCCCATGGTCAGAAAATCGATACCGGCGCAGCGCATGTCGTCCATGACCTGATGCACCTCCAGCCGCTGTTCGCCCAGCCCCAGCATGATCCCCGATTTGGTGAACACCGTCGGCGAATGGCGCTTGACCTCTTCCAGCAGGCGCAGCGAGGCATAATAGCGGGCGCCGGGCCGGATCGTCGGGTACAGCCGCGGCACGGTTTCGAGGTTGTGGTTATAGACATCGGGTCCCGCCGCCATGATCGCCTCCACCGCCGGGCGCATTTTATTGCGGAAATCCGGGGTCAGGATCTCGATGGTGGTGCCCGGCGTGGTCCGCCGCAACGCCGCGATGACCTTGACGAACTGGCTGGCGCCGCCATCGGGCAGATCGTCGCGATCCACCGAGGTGATGACGATATGCTCCAGCCCCAGCTTTGCCGCAGCCTCGGCGACATGCTCCGGCTCGGTCGCATCGACGCTGCGCGGCATGCCGGTCTTGACGTTGCAGAAGGCGCAGGCGCGGGTACAGACATCACCCAGTATCATCACCGTCGCGTGCTTCTTGCTCCAGCATTCGCCGATGTTGGGACAGGCCGCTTCTTCGCACACCGTGTTCAGGTTCAACTCGCGCATCAGGTCGCGCGTGGCGGCATAGGTCTTGCTCGTGGGTGCCTTGACGCGAATCCAGTCGGGTTTGCGCTGGCGTGGCGATTGCTCGGCGGAAGGGTCGCCTGACGGGGTATTGGAGAGGTCGTTCATGATGCCCAGATAGGCGCTGCAAGCCCGCGTTTCCAGCAGTAATCATCGCTTGCCAGACGCATCGCGCGGAGCCATTAAAGTTGCATGGATGCAGCATTTACGCCTCAACTCAATCATTTGATCGCCGGCTATCATCGCTTTCGCGATCAGGCATGGGCGGAAAATCGCGCACGCTGGGCCGAATTGCGCGAAGGGCAACAACCCGAAGTCCTGATCATCGCCTGCTCCGACAGCCGCGTCGATCCCGCTCAGATATTCGATTTCAATCCCGGCGAGGCCTTTGTCGTGCGCAATGTCGCGGCGATGGTCCCCCCGTTCGAGACCGCGCCCGGCTATCACGGCGTCTCGGCGGCGCTGGAATTCGCGGTCCAGGTGCTCAAGGTGAAGGAAATCGTGGTGATGGGCCACGGCAAGTGCGGCGGTTGCCGGGCGGCGCTGACGCGCGAACTGCACGGCACCGAACCGGGCGAAGGCGGCTTCATCGCCGACTGGATCGCGATGCTCGACGATGTCCGTGGACCGATCGTGGAACGTTACGGCACTAGCGGGCGCGAGGCTGAGCGGGCCATGGAACTGGCCGGGGTCAAGGTCAGCCTGGCCAATCTGCGCACATTCCCCTGCATCCGGCGCGCCGAACGCGATCGCGGTTTAAAATTGCGAGGGGCGTTTTTTGCGATTGCCGACGGGGTGTTGCATCTGCTGGACGACGCGACGGGAGAATTCGCCCCGGTGGAGTGAACGCGGTCGCCGTTTTGGAGAAAGGGTCAGAACGCTAGCGGCCCGGCCAATTCCTCCACCGTCCATGGCAGGCCCTGCGTGTTCAACATTGCCATGAACGGATCGGGATCGAATTGTTCGATGTTGAACACACCACCCTCGCCATTAGCGCCTGCCCATGCGCCGGTCAGCAGCATTGCCGCGCCGATCATCGCCGGCACGCCAGTGGTATAGCTTACCGCCTGATTGCCGGTTTCGGCATAGCAGGCTTCGTGATCGCAGATATTACGGATGTAGAAGGTTTTTTCACCACTGCCATCCAGCGCCTGGCCCGTGGCGATATCGCCGATATTGGTCTTGCCCCTGGTCGTCGGGCCTAGCGAAGCCGGCTCGGGCAGCACCGCCTTCAGGAACTGCAGCGGAATGATCTCGACGCCGTTATACAGCACCGGATCGATCCGCGTCATGCCGACGTTTTGCAGCACCGTCAGATGCTGGATATAGGCATCGCCAAAGGTCATCCAGAACCGCGCCCGTTCCATTTCGGGAATGAATCTGGCCAGGCTTTCCAGCTCCTCGTGATACATCATGTACATATTTCGCGGCCCGACCTCGGCAAAATCGAAGCTCTGTTTCACCCCCATCGCCGGGGTTTCGATAAATTGGCCATGCTCCCAGTGGCGGGCGGGGGCGGTAACTTCGCGGATGTTGATTTCCGGGTTGAAATTGGTGGCAAAGGCCTGGCCGTGATCGCCGCCGTTGCAGTCCAGGATGTCGAGCAGGCGGATCGTCGCGAGTTTGTGCTTCTTCAGCCACATCGCGAAGACGCTGGTCACGCCGGGGTCGAAACCGCTGCCCAGCAGCGCGGTCAATCCAGCCTCGCGAAACCGCTCGTGATACGCCCATTGCCAGTGATATTCGAACCTGGCGACATCCTTTGGCTCGTAATTGGCGGTGTCCATGTAGTTAACCCCCGCCGCGAGGCAGGCATCCATGATCGTCAAATCCTGATACGGCAGCGCCAGGTTGACCACCAGTTTCGGGCCGATCGCGCGGATCAGCGCGGTCAGCGCCGGCACGTCCTCGGCGTCGATCTGGTACGTGTGCACCGTCTCCCCAGTACGCGCCCTGACCGATTCGGCGATGGCGTCGCATTTTGCCACTGTCCGGCTGGCAAGGCTGATCTCGGTAAAGATATCGGAATTTATTGCCATCTTGTGCACCGCGACCGAGCTGACCCCGCCCGCGCCGATTACCAGAACCTTGCTCACCGATCGTCTCCCAGGCCACTGCGCGCGCCGCGAATGCGCCCATATGGGCCGCTATCATGACAGGACAACATCAGCGCAAATGCTTCATTTCACGAACAGGCTTCATTTCACGAAAAGACTGGCCAGTTCAACATGGGTCGACCAGCGGAACTGGCCAACCGGTCGCAATTCCACCAACCGATAGCCGCCCTCGACCAGCGTGGCCGCATCGCGTGCCCAGCTGGCCGGGTTGCAGCTGATATAAACCACGCGCGGCACCACCGACGTGGCCAGCCGGACTACCTGATCGCGCGCGCCGGCACGCGGCGGGTCGAGCAGGACGGCATCGAATTTTGCCAGTTCCTCGACCAGCAACGGGCTACGAAACAGGTCGCGATGCAATGCATGGACCGGCACTTGCGCCTGTCCCGCCGCCGTCTTGCACGCCAGGTGCAAACGGCGTTCGGCCTCGACCGCGAGCACGCGGCTGCCCTGCGCCGCGAGCGCAAAGGCAAAGGTGCCCAGCCCGGAAAACAGGTCCGCCACCGCGCTACAACCCGCCAGCCATTGCGCCGCCGCCGCGGTCAGCGCCGCCTCCCCATCCGCCGTCACCTGCAGGAACCCGCCCGGCGGTAATGCCACGGCGACCCCCGCCAGCGTAACCGTCACCGGCACCGGCTCCCACAACGCTTCGGGACCATAGCCCTGGTCCACCGTCAGCCGGGCCAGGCTATTATCGCGGGCAAAATCGAGCAGCGCCTCGGTCGCGGCCAGTCCCTCGACCGGCAGGCCCCTGATCGCCACATCGGGCCCCTGGTCGGCCAGCGCCAGTTCGATATCCGCCGCAAACCGGGGTACGGACTTTGGCTTGCCCTTTATTTTACCGGGCTGTCTGGTTTGCGATCCACCTTGCGCCTGTCGCGCGAGCATCCGGCGTAACGGCACGATCAGCGCAGCAAGCTGCGCGACGAGCACCGGGCATTCGACCAGGTCGACCAGGCGGTGCGACGCTGCCTCGCGATAACCCAGCTCGACCTTGCCCCCGGCAGCGGCGGCATGCAGCACCGCGCGGCGGCGGCTGGCGGGCGGCGACAGCTGCGGCGGGGTGACGCGATCCGCCACCAGCCCTTGCCCGAGCGCGGCGTTGACCACCCGCTCGCTGACGAAGACTGCCAGCGCGGCGTCATCCAGATGCTGCAACTGGCACCCGCCACAGACGCCGTAATGGCGGCAAACCGGCGTGGCATGCTGCAGCCCGGCCAGCACCGTGCCATCGGCCAGCACCACATCGCCCGGCGCGGCGCCGGCGACGAACCGCCCCGAACCGGTGACGCCGTCGCCCTTTGCGGCCACGCGGAGAATGGCCTCACCTTCGTTCAAAACTGATTCCCTCATATACAGGCCGCAAATGCGCCGGCGATCCCTTGTGCCAATTGTCCGGCGGTAAACGGCGCCGGGGTTTGCCGTGCGGCTTCGCCATGCAACCACACGCCTTCAACCGCCGCCGTGAATACCGCTATGCCAGTTGCCAGCCGCGACGCAATCGTGCCCGCCAGCACGTCGCCGGTGCCGGCGGTGGACAACCAGCTCGATCCCCTGGCAGAACAGGCGATGCGGCCATCCGGGGCGGCAATGACGTTATCGGGGCCTTTGGCGACGATCACCATCCGGCTCGCCGCCGCCAGCGCCGTCGCCCGCTGCACCTTGCTGCCCTGGCCGGCCAGGCCAAAACTGCGCTCCAGCGCCGCCAGTTCGCCTTTATGCGGCGTGGCTATGGTGGGAGCGGTGCGTGGCGCGATCAGGTCCGGCGTCAGCAGCATCAGCGCGTCGGCATCCAGCACCATTGGCGCCGGGCAACGCAGCGCCATCGCCAGCCGTTGCCGGGCGAGGTCATCGCGTCCCAGCCCCGGCCCGATCAACAGCGCGGCGATGCGGCTGTCGGTCAATCGTTGCCGCAGGTCGCCGTGCTCGACCACGAGATCGCCGGGAACTCCGGCCGGCGCGTCGTCGCTCAGCAGTTTAACGTATCCGGCGCCGGCATGTTGCGCGGCGGTGCAAGCCATCAGCGTCGCTCCCGGCATCGCGCCCGCCACAACCACCAGCAAACCCCTGCGGTATTTATGGGCGTCGGCGGCCGGAGCATGCAGCCGGGGCCGCCGCACCACCGCGCCTGCGTCGATTGTCTCGGAAACGCCAATGTCCACCAGCCGCAACTCGCCCATCGATGCCGCTGCCGGCATCAGGAAATGGGCATATTTCCAGGCACCCAGAGACACCGTGGCGTTAAAAACCGGCAGGCCGTCATTCAGGCATTTACCACTGTCGCTGTCGACGCCACTGGGTAGATCGATGGCGATCCGATGGCGATGGCTGGCCGCCAGTCGCGCCAGCAAATCTGCATGCTGCGCGATCAATGGCCGGGTCAGCCCGCTGCCGAACAGGCAATCGACCAGCACGTCGCCGACCGGATGGCAATCGGCATCCAGCACCCTGCCTCGATAAAGTGCCGCGGCATTGCGCGCCGCCGCCGTGGCTGGCGCCAGCGCGGCGACCACCACGACCTCGCCGCCGCGTGAGCGGATCGTCTCGGCAATGACATAGCCATCGCCGCCGTTGTTACCCGGCCCGCACAGCACCGTTACCGCGCGCCCCGCCGCCATCCGCCACACCCATTCCGCAGCCCCGTGCCCGGCCAATTGCATCAAAGCATCGACCGAGGACGCATTATTCCCTGGGCCGTCGATCAGGGTTTGCTCGGCGGCGCGCATCTGCGCCACGGTCATAATCTGTTCCGGGGCTTCGATCATTTCGAAAATAAATCATGTATCGATGAAAACATTTCACGCAATTTATAGGGTTCCGGTATCATAAAGTTGACCGCCGCGGTCGATGTGAGAAAAAAATTCGGAACACCTATGGCCATGTGCCATATTTGTCGTCCGACACTTCGGCCTTATTTATCACATAGTGATTGCGGCTGCCACTTGGCTGGCGATTCGTGCCAGTCGCGCGGCCCATTGTGCTTGTCCGGCCTTATCCGTGATCTGATCCTGCCGAATTTCGATGCCGAGATAGGGTCGCCCTTCCGCTTCGGCGTGGCGGTTCATGGTCGCATTCAGCAGCTTGCCCGAATAGGGTTGCTGGTCGCCGACCACCAACCCCTCGGCGACCAGCAACGGGATTGCCGATCGGGCCGCCCGGTCGTCCTGGTTGTAGAGCACGCCAACCTGCCATGGCCGACGCTGGGCGGGGTCGTTGGCGAGATGCGGGGTAAAGCTGTGCAGCGACAGGATCAGCGCGGGCGGGGCATCGTCCAGAAGCTGCGCGAAGGCGTCATGATAGGGGCGATGGAACCGCTCCAGCCGCGCCGCCCGCTGCGCTTCATCCAGCACATTGCCGGGGATGGCATGACCGTCGCTGGCGGTTGGAAATACACCGTCGCTGTGTTCCTCGCGATTGAGATCGCAGACGAGCCGGCTGTATGTCGCACACAGGGCGGCCATCCCCGACCCGGCCACCAGCAGTTCCGCTACCGCGTTCACGCCGATATCGACGGCGATATGCTGGTCGAGCAGGGCCGGATCGATGCCCAGGTCGATGTCGTCGGGGACATGGTTGGCGGCGTGATCGGCGATGACGATTATGCCGCCGACGCGCGGTGTGCCGATCAGGCGGAACGGCGGCCTGCTCATCGCAATACGCCCGCCATCCGCCACCACCCGGAGTGTTGCGCCGCGATTTCGGCGGCTGCGGTGTCGCGCTGGCCGGCGTTCTCGTAAAGCGCAAAACACGTCGCGCCCGAGCCGGACATTCGCGCGAGCCATGGCGCGGTGCGGCGCAGCGCCGCCAGCACATCGCCGATGGCCGGACACAATGCCATTGCCGGCGCCTCCAGATCGTTGCGCCCCGCCAGGGCGATTTCACGGGCGCTGCCGAACGACAACGGCCCCCGATCCCGCCCATCCCAGGCTTTGAACACCGG
>CAZZYX010000059.1:0-20992 GCA_964658485.1 uncultured Acetobacteraceae bacterium
GCGCTGCCGCTCACCGCCAACGGCAAGATCGACCGCAAGGCCCTCCCCGAGCCGGACCATGCCAAAAGCAACGACTCAAGCGTCGGTCCGGATGCGCCCCTCGAGGCGATCATCGCAGCGATCTGGGCGGAGTTGCTCGGTATCGAGGCGATCGGGCGCGACGACAACTTCTTTGATCTGGGCGGGCATTCACTGATGGCCCTCAAGGTCACTTCATTGCTGCAAGATCGAGCCGGAATCTATCTACCGGTTCGACTGATATTCGAGTCTCCAACCCTGGCAGCGCTATCCGAGCGCATCACTATAAATCCGGAAGATCGACAAGACATAAAAATCATAGATGAAAAGATTGCTAGTCATGGCCATAAAAATGGCGATCATTCCATTACCGATTATTTTATTGAAACTGAAAGCAGTATAATCACCAAACAGCGGGTATATACGAATCACTGGCACGGTAAAAGGCACCATGAAGACTCTCTTATTATTACTCATAACGAAGACAAAACCAAAACAGGCCTGTTTTGGTGTCTTCAGGGCTTTGATGAGTTATCACAGTTAGCACTTCATATTGGCCCGGATCTAGCTGTTCATGGTATGAGATCGGGTCATCTCATTATGGATTATACGTTGGATAACATATCAACGATAGCATCGATTTATGTCGCAGAGATGCTCGCTATCCAGCCCGAGGGCGATTTTCTAATCGGTGGTAATTGCCAGGCCGGTATCATTGCCCAGATGATTGCCTTAAAACTACAGCGCCTCGGCAGACATGTTGCTGTGTTATTCTTGATGGAACAGTCATCCTTCCATCACTACGACGGCAAGGTGGCACTGATTTTTGGCAAGGATAGCATACTAAATCCTTATATTCTCGACAAAAATCCAGAATCTGTATTTAGAGATGCCTACCCCAGTGGATATACCGTCGACATTATCAGTGGTTCTCATGGACAATTCTTTGTTTCACCCAATATCGAGAATCTTGCGGACGTCATAATAAATAAATTGTCCAACGAAAGAAAGTTGGAGAATGCCATCCATTGTTGTTGACCGATCAAAAGAAATCTTTCCCTTGAAATCGGCCTTACACAAATTGTGTAAAACGGCTCATCCCGACATCATGTGCGGCGTGCGGGCAATATCCCAGGGTGATGAGTTCAGCTTGACGTCGAAAGAGCAGGTGCAGATGAGAAATTCCGCCGTTTCGGTACGCCGGGCGAGCGGTGCTGCACGCATTGTAGCACGAAACCTCCTGCGCGCTGCCGGCACGCAGCCACCCTTGGACTTATGTAAAAGAGCTTCCGGAGCGCCGGCATGGCCAGCAGGATTTCTGGGATCGCTGAGCCACGATCATGATTTTGCAGTTGCTGTTATTGCTTCAGATAAACGCCTGCAAAGCATCGGCATCGATATCGAACCAAAAACTCCACTTCCCGATGAACTGATAAGCATGGTTGCCACTAAAAAAGAAATTGATGAATTTAATGGAGACGCGCTTACGGCCAAGTTATTATTTTGTATCAAAGAAGCGGTATATAAAGCTACCAATGTCCTTGATGGTCATTACCTGGATCATCACGATGTCGAATTTTCATCTGAGTCGAAAATTGCAACCGTTCGACAGGAGCGCCAGGTGAAAGTTCATACTCTCACATGGCCCCGCTTCGTGGCCATGGCTATCATTGAATAGCAGCAGGATTACTTCGGCACGGATGCGCCTTATGTCGCAATCTTTGTGATTTTTCTCGTGCCATTTGCCATGCCGATTCAGTTCCCTTAGCGTCCTTCGATAGTTCGGGGGAGCATATGAAATCCTTGTATATATTAGCCGCCATGGCGGTTTGGGCAGCCTGCGGATTTGGCAGCGCGCCCGCTCTGGCACAATCGACGCGGACCTGGGTTTCGGGCGTCGGCGATGACGCCAATCCCTGTTCACGCAGTTCGCCATGCAAGACCTTCGCCGGCGCTATTTCCAAAACCGTCGCCGGAGGCGAAATAAACTGCATCGATGCCGGTGGCTATGGTGCGCTGACAATCACCAAGGCGCTTTCGATCATCTGCTCGGCCGGCGAGGCGGGGGTATTGGTCAGCGGCACCAATGGCATCACGATCGCTGCCGGGGCGAATGACCAGATTTTGCTGGATGGGCTCGATATTGAAGGGCTTGGCACTGGGCTTGACGGTATCAATATCCAGTCCGCCGCCGAAGTGGTCATCAGGAATTGCAACATCCATCAGTTCGGTGGCAATGGGGTGACGATAGTGACCAATTCCTTGATCCGGGTGATCATCCGTTCTTCGATGATCGCTGAAAATGCGGGCTCGGGAGTGGTTATCAGTTCAACGCCTGGATTTGGTCATGCTCGTATCTTCGACAGTTTGATCAACACTAATGCCAATGATGGTGTTCGTGTAAACGGCGTGGGTAACGAAGCGTATTTGTCTAATGTTGAAATCATCGGTAACTTTAGACAGCTAAATATCACTACAAATGTTTCGGGAGGTGCTATCTACTCACTTGGCAACAATACTATCCTTAATTCCAACGGCGACAATCCAACTGCATTTCCGCTCAAATAAATATTGCCAACTCGAATCAGTAAATAGTTCACCCCCAACAAGCGCGGAAGGCTCCTTTCACGTGGCGCCAATAGCTAACGTCCGCCGTCATCACCGAGATGTGAAGGTGTCGGGCGTGATCGCGCCAAACATCTATGCGTAAGCCCGTTCGAACCGGCGACCCGTCGATCCCGCCAGCCCAATGCAGAACGCCTTTAGCGTTGAGCCAACTGCGTCGATTTGGCCGAATCCTTCGCTGCCACAGCCGCCGAAATCCGGGTCCGAATGTCGGCCAGCACGTCTTGGCGACAAGCCCGCGCCTGCGCGCCCAGCGCCAGATGGATGCTGCTCATTCCCGACCCGCAGACGGTGTCGGCGACCTGGTCCATACGAATTGCCAGGCGCTGCTGGCCATCGACGCTGGTAAGATCGAGCCCGCGCAGGTCAAGCACGGCACTGTCAGCCGAAAAAGGGTTGCTATTCGTTGCGGCAGCCGCGGGGGCGGCCAACATGATCGCGGCAATCGCCGCTATGCCAATCTTCATCATCGACTCCTGCATTGTCCATCGCTCTGCGGCGACGATCTTCAGGACAATTAGTGCCGACGGGCAAATTTTGCAAGGGAACAGTCCTTGCCCATGCTCAGCGAGCGTGCACCATCAGCGTCGCCAGCTCCACCCGCCGACCAAGCGCGCCGGGCGGCACCGCCAACTCCTCGACGCTTGCGAACTTTTCCAGCGGGTCGAACAGGGCGACGGTCAGCGCATCGCCGGAAGCCGTTGCCCACGCCCGGGCCATTGCCAGCGGCACGGTCACGCGCCAGTTGCTTCCGCCCTCGACCGCCAGTTCATGCCCACCGATACGGATGGCGATGTCCGAACGGGGGCGGTGGCCGGATATACGCAGGCACGTTTCCTCGTGGCAATGAACCAGCCTCGCTTGCGGTGCGTGCTCTGCATGGGCGGGCAGCCCACCCAGCAACACGCCGGATAGCAGGCCGATGAATTTCATGCTGGATAGGGAGATATCGGTCATAACCATCGCCGACCGATAACCCGCTGCCGGACTCTGCGGAATTCGCCCTTTGACGTAGATCCGGTACTATCGCCTGCCGTACGTCAAACGCCTCATGTTCGGCGACCCCCTCTATCGCACACCCTATGGCTTCGGATGGCGTTCCCAAAGGAGGCCGGCGCACAGGGATGGTGCCGCGAAGGCGGATGATAAACGGTCGTGAACAAGGGGCTAAAATGGCAGGACAACTTTTGCGCGCGGGCTTGCTCTGCGCCACCGCACTGGTGAGCATGGCGGGTACGCCTGCCCTGGCGCAGGAAACACCCGGTCCGGCCGAGGCGGCGACAGGCGCGCCTCGCGTTGCCGATGCAGCCAATGCCGGAGGCAACGAGATTATCGTCACCGGCAGCCGTCGGCGAACCACGCTGCAGGACGCGCCGATCAACATCAGCGCGGTGTCGGCGGAAACGATCCAGACCCAGCGGCTGGACGACATCCGCTCACTCGCTTCATTCACTCCGGGCGTGACCGTAAATGATACCGGTCCCGGTTCGACAAACGAAATCATCATGCGCGGCATCTCGTCGGGAGACACCAGCACGTTCGGCGCTGACCAGGCCAGCGCGGTCGGGGTCTATCTGGGCGAAGTCCCGCTCTACCTCGATTTCAAGCTGATCGATATCAGCCGGGTGGAAGTCCTCCAGGGTCCGCAAGGCACGCTATATGGCCTGGGTACGCTTGCGGGCGCGGTACGGTACATCCCCAATCGGCCCGATTCGAATAAGTTTTCGGTCGACCTGCATGGTCGTGGCTACACCGAGTCCCATTCGGACAGTTTCGGCGGTATTGGCGATATTACCGTCAACATCCCGATCTGGCGGGATCATATCGCCTTCCGCACCAGCACCGGCTATTTCGACAATGCCGGGTTTATCGATTACAATCATCTGTTGAAGCAACCGGGCACGTCCGATCCGCAGCCGGTGCGCGCAACGGCGGGATCGACCGGGTCGTTCGGCGGCCCGACGGATTACGCGACCAACTTCACCCGCAAGAAGGATGTCAATTACGAGCATACCTTCACCACGCGCAATCAACTGCTGCTGGAATACAATCCCGATATCAAGGCGTATCTGACTTACGCTCGCCAGACGACCAAGACCGGCGGACGGCAAGCCAATGGCGCCGGCGTGCTCGGCACCGGGAATTACGAGGCGCCGTGGCGCTACCTTGAACCCACCGATCGCAAGTCGAACCTTTACTCGGCCGAAATCTACGTTGGTCTGTTCAATATTGCCCAGCTCATCAGCACCACGGCGTATACGAAACAGACTATCAATAGCACCGAGGACAACACCGATCTGCTGCTCGACCTGAACTATGATTACGAAGCATTTCCAAATTTTTCCTCCTACGCCAACAATCAGCAAAAATACCGGCAGTTCAATCAGGAGGTTCGTCTCGTTTCGACCCATGGCGGTCCGTTCAACTGGGTGCTTGGCGGGTTCTACAACCGTTTGAAACATGACTCGAACAGGCAGGAATACACGCCTGGCTATGCCGAATATTTCAACAATCCACGGGTGGACAACCTCGAATATATTTCCACTCTGCACACCCAGACCGTAGAGAAGGCGGCTTATGGCGAAGGTACTTTGCACCTGACCAAGAAGTTGCAAGTGACGGGCGGCATCCGCTATTTCAAGTATGACGCCAATCTTTCCAGCGCCCGCGCCTTGCCGCTGCTCGGTGATTTTCCCTATCCATCGACGACCCTCGTCGCGACCCCCGCGGGGAGCACCGGCAAGGACGGCATCGTCTGGAAAGCGAACACCTCGTACAAATTCAGCAACGACCTGCTCGCCTACTTCACCTACTCGACCGGCTATCGTACCGGCAACGTCAATTCGGTGGTAGCGTGCAAACTGCCGCTGAAGCCTGGCCAGAATCTGTGCGCATTACCGAACGAGATTTCCTACGGTCCGGATCGCACCCGCAATATCGAAGTTGGCATACGCGCCAGCCTGTTCGACAAGCGGCTGCAACTGACGGTAGACGGCTACCACATCGGCTGGTCGGGCGTGCAGGTGCCCAGTCAGACCGTGAACGGTGCAATCGGCATTACCGTCAACGGCCCGAAAGCCGTATCGCAAGGCTTCGACGTCTCGGCCGCGCTCAAGGTCACGCCGAACTTCAACGTGATCGGGACTTACTCCTTTGACGATGCACATTTGACGCAGGATGCACCGGGTCTACTGGTGAGCCAGGGCGTTCGTTACGACGCCTTTGCCGGAGATCGTCTGCCGGGTTCGCAAAAGAACTCTGCCAGCGGACAATTTATCTACACCTATCCACTGGGCGAAGGGCGCAAGATCGAGGCCAACTGGGCCACGGTCTATCATGGCAATATCTACTCACGAACCGGCCTTCGGGCTTTTGGCGAACAGATACCCGGCTACATAACTCACGGCGCCTCGATAAACTTCATCACCAAAAAATATGAAATCGGGGCTTTTGCCGACAATATTTTTGACAAATACGCAGTGACCGCCATCAGTAACGATCGCTCATCGTACAACCAGGTCCGCACAGATGTGGTCGAACGCTACTACGCCACCAGCGTGCTGACCCCGCGCCGCGTCGGCGTCGAGTTCCGGGTTCACTATTAACCGCGACGGTCTGCCCGTTTAAAAATTCCCACACCAATGGACGAAGGATTTTGCGCCTACACCCCGGTTCAATCCACAGCAATGCCCGCCGCCTCGATCACTCGGCGGGCTGGCGCCAGCGCCTCTGCATGCGCGCGCCAGCGCGCCACACCATCGGCGTTGATCGGCCGGCGCACCTGCGCCGCGCTGGGCGTGGACACCGGGGCGGCATTGGTGTGGAAATCCAGGCAATGCTCGGACCAGTCGAGCCGGCAATGCGCCAGCAGCCGTCGCGTCTGGCCTTCCTGGTCGGCGACCAGCGCCTCGTAATCGAGTTCCAGCACCCGGCCCGGCAGCAACCGCCGCCAGGCCGCCATCAACCGGTCGAAGCGCACGTAATAGGCGGCGATATCGAGCAGATCGTAGCTGTAGTCGTAGTAGGGTGAGCCGATCGCGAACAGATTGCGAAAATTCCCCAGCACCGTGTCGAGCGGGTTCCGACGCAGGCAAACGATCCTGGTAGCAGGCAGCGCCCGCGCGATCAGGCCGACATAATGAAAGTTGCCGGGGAATTTGTCGATGAAGCGCGGCTTGTCCGTCCGCCGATAAGGCCTGGCGCGGGCGAGATAATCGTCGCCGACCAGGGCGAGATCGGCCCGCGCGGCAGCAACGATTGTTTCCGGGTCGAGCACGGTGCGGGTCCGCGTGCCGGCCGCTGCCTTCACGGCCAGGGGCATCGCCTGCAATTCGCCCAGGCTTTCGACATCCGGGTGCGACGACAGGATGCGATCGACCAGCGTGGTGCCGGTGCGGGGCATCCCGATCACGAAGATCGGCGCGGGGTCGGGCGGCGCATGGGGGGCGATTTGGGCGGAACCCGACCACTGCTTCTCGATCGCATCGAACACCGCCGCGTCCCGATCGAAGCTGTACGGCAGGGCGCGCCGATGGGCGCCGTTCGCCGCGACCAAAGCCGCAAACGCTTCCTGCGCGCGACCGATATCGTCCAGTTCCTTGGCGAGCGCATAACCCAGAAGCAGCCGGTCGCGACCCGATCGCGCCCGCACGGCCAGCGCCTCCAGGCGGGGAATGTGATTGCGCTCGTCCGTCTGCTTGCGCAGCCCAGCCAGCAAATGATGCGCGCGGCCATCGTCGGGCGCCTGTTCGATCAACGCCTCCAGCTCGGCGGCGGCGTCCTCCGTGCGTCCCAGGAAACTCAGCGTGGCGGCCAGATTATAGCGAAAATCGGTCCGCTGTGACGCCATCCTCACCGCGGCGGTGAAATGTGGCAGCGCGGCGTGGTGGTCGCCCAGCCGGGCGTAAGCGTTGCCGATGGTGTCGCGGCTGAGTGCGTCCATCGGCAAATCGGCGGTCAAATCGGCTTCTGCCTCCGCCAGCACCGCAGCGGCCTCGGGGTCGCGCCGGGCGAGCAGCAGCAGGCGGGCGAGCTGGGCGCGATACTCGCCGCGCGGTGCCGGCATGCCATATTGTCCACTCAGCACCAGCGCGGTTTGCACCTGTTGCACTGCGGCGCCGATCCTGCCCGCCGCCGCCAGCGCCAGGCCGGACAGGAACGGACCTTCCGGATCGTCGGGCGAGCGCTCGATCAGGGCGGTCGCCAGCCGGCTGACCGCAGCCATGTCACCGCGCCCCAGCGCCTCGCGAGCCGCAGTTGGCCGGGCGATAGTCATGCCGGTCAGCGGCTCAAGGTGCTTACCGCGATACCGGCAGCGGACGCACGGTTTTCGACGCCGATCTTCTGGAATATCTGCTCGAGATGCTTGTTGACCGTGCGCGGGCTGATGCTCAGGATCTCGCCGACCTCGCGGTTCTGCTTGCCGCAACTGATCCACAACAGCACCTGCGCCTCGCGTGAGGTCAGGCCATGCCGCTCCGCCAGCAGGCGTTCCTGATCGCCTTCGCGTTTTTCATGCAGGCGAAACAGCCACTCGTCCTTGTCGGCCCGCCGCAGCAGCACGCATTCGAGCTTGGTATCGCCCAGCGTCAGCACGATCTGGTTGATCGCCGGTTCCCCGGTCAGCAACCGCCGCAGCGGCCCAGCGAGCCCTTCGGGAAGGTGTTCGGCTTCTGCACTCCAGCCGGGGAAAAGCCGTTCCAGCATGCCGGTGGCCAACGGCGTGAACCAGCACGGCGCGCCACTGGCGTCCAGCGCGAATGCAGGCCGACCGCTGACGTCCAGTGCCGTCTGGCTGCCATGCGCCACGCGCGCGTTGGCGAGATGCACGCGCACCCGTGCGAGCAGTTCGTCGACGACGATCGGCTTGGTGACGTAATCGACGCCGCCGGCGTCGAACCCCTGGACCACATACTCGGTTTCGGTCAGCCCGGTCATGAAGATCACCGGCAGATGACGGAAACGCAGGTCCGACTTGATCCGGCGAGTGGTTTCGAAGCCGTCCAGGCCCGGCATGACCGCGTCCATCAACACCAGGTCGGGGGTCACATGCTCCAGCAGCGCCAGCGCGGCAAAGCCGTCGTTGGCGATCAGCGCGGTCATGTCCGCGCCTTCGAGCACGCTGGCGACAAACCGCAGCGAGTCGGGCGTGTCATCGACCACCAGCACCCGGCCGGAGGCTGCGGTGGAAGCGGGATTAGTCGAACCGATGGCCATCGAGCATCTTCATCAGCGACTTGAGATCGAAATTGCCGACATATTCCCGCATCAGCGCAACCGCCGGCGAACTGCCCGACACCTCGGCTTCGAGCTGGGCCAGCGCCGCTTCCACCCCGCGAATGTGACCGACTTCGGCCAGCTCGCGAATGCGGCGTACCGCTTCGGCCGCTTCCCGTGGCAAAGCCGCAAGCGGATCGCCGACGGCTTCCGGCAAACGCTCCCCCGCGACCTCCCAGCACAGCTTCAATTCACGACCGATCACCGCCAGCAGCGCTTTCTGGTCGACCGGCTTCATCAGATAGGCGTCATGACTGGGGCAGTCTTCATGCTCGATCGGTGCCACGCAGGCATTGGCCGAAACCATGACGATGCGGATGCCATTGCTATATTTCGCGCGCAGCCGGGCCGCGACATCCCAGCCGCCGATCCCCGGCATCTGGATATCGAGCAGGACCAGATCGGGCCGGCAGCGTTCGGCCAGCGCCAGCGCTTCCGCGCCATTGCCGGCGGCATAAACGACAAAGTCGAGCCGTCGCAGCAGGCTGTCGAGAATATCGATCTGCGACAGGTGGTTATCGACCACCAGCACCGTTTTACGCGGGCCGCGATAGCCGATCACCTGCCGATAATCGGCGGCGGCAACCGGCGCCGTGAATGGTTCCGGCAAGAACATGCTGAGCTTGAAGCGACTGCCGACGCCCGGCGTGCTGGTGGCGACGATATCACCGCCGAGAATTCGCGACAGGACGCGCGTGATCGCCAGGCCAAGACCGATACCGGGCTGCATCGCCGCTTCGGGCGAACTGCCGCGTTCGAACGGTTCGAAGATCAGCTCCAGGTCCTCGGCCGCGATGCCGATCCCGGTGTCGGCGATAACCACTTCCGCGACCTGGCTGCGATAGGCGACCGACACCGTAACCGCACCCTCGTTCGTATATTTTATGGCGTTGGACAGCAGGTTGATCAGGATCTGGCGCAGCCGCTTTTCATCGGTCCGCACGTAGCGCGGCACGCGTCCCTGGGCCTCGTAATGCAGTTCGATACCCTTGGCCTGCGCCTGCATCCGGAACATGTCCAGCACATGCGCCAGCAGCGTCGGCAGCTCGACAACCTCCGTCCGGACCTCGACCACGCCGCTCTCGATCCGCGAGATTTCGAGCAGGCCCTCGACCAGGTTGGTCAGGTGTTCGGCAGCGCGCTTGATGACCCCGCCCGCTTCCGCCGGGGAAATTGCGCCGTCGCGTTCGAGCAGTTGGGCATAGCCGTAGATCGCGTTCAGCGGCGAGCGGATTTCGTGACTGACCGCTACCAGATAGCGGGTCTTGGCCTCATTCGCCGCTTCCGCTGCCTCTTTGGCGCGCCTCAGTTCCGTCTCCATCGCCGCTGGCGCGTCAGCCATCGGTGCCGCCTGGAACTGGGCGGGGCGGTGCCGCAGGGACGAAGAGAAATGCGTCAATCTGACATTCCGTTTTGCGAGCACCACGCCACCGGGTGCGCCGGAACAAATCGTGCCCCGTTGCTGCCCATCACGCTAGGCAGGGATTTTCGATGGTTGGCATAAATTTCATCTATGACCTCTGCACCATGCCGCAGGTACGTCATTCGGCCACCTGTCGCCGCGATCGGATCAGGATAATGTAAAAGACAGGATTTGTCGCCCACACATTCGGTTGGATCACCATGAAGAAGATCGCGTTCAGCCTCGTCCAGCCCGCGATGGTGGTGGTAATCCTGTTATTCTGGGCGTTTGGACCGGCCTCCTGGATCAAGAGTTCATGGTCGATCATCATCGCCACCTCGCTGACGACGGCCTTGGTGCAAGGGTTGGAACTGCTCAACGAGCGCTATTCCAGCTGGCGGCTTACTCCCCGCGAATTCTTCACCGACCTGTTTTATGTGATCCTGGGTTCGACCGTGATTGCCTGGGTCACGGAACGGCTGGCCGAGAATCCGTTGAAGGCAGCCAAGCATTCGCTCGGCATCACCACGACATGGGCCATGCATCTGCCGTTTGTCGTGCAGGTCGCGCTGGTCGTGTTCCTGGTCGAATTCGGCCAATACTGGATGCACCGGCTGATGCACAATAATCCGGTGTTCTGGTCCACCCATGCGCCGCATCATCATATTACCCAGTTGAACGCGATGAAAGGGGCGGTCGGCAATCCGCTCGAACTGATCCTGATAAGCCTCAGCGTGGTCGCGCTGTTCGACCTGCCGGTGGCTGCGGAATTCTGCGCGTTCAACATCCTGGCGGTGGTATCGACCTTCGCTCACGCCAACACCCGGTTCGATCCGCCGCGCTGGTACGCATTCTTTTTCACGACCATCCGGAACCACAGCCTCCATCATTCGATCGTCCTGGAAGATACCCGCTGCAACTTCGGCAACTCGTTGATCCTGCTCGATCGAATTTTCGGGACTTACCGCGATGGTGAAGCCGAGATCGTCGGGCAGGACGAGCGCAAGCGGCTGTCGATCTGGGAACAGACGATCTTTCCCGCCCGCCCCCTGATCGCCCGGATCAAGGCGAAAAATAGCCAGCGCGAGCCCGTGGCGAACTGAACCGGCTCAGGATGAATGCGGGGGGTTGCTTGATTAGGAACTGGGTGCGCTTTGCCGTGGGGTGTATTGTGGCTATCGCATCCGCAGGGCCCGCGATCGCCGGCGAGCATGTATTGGCGGTGCCGGGCTTCGCGGATTTCATCACGGTGGATGGCTCCACGGTCTGGGTAACCAACAAAGGCCGGGTCGAGCGCTGGTCCGCCACGGGCAAGCTTGCCGAGGTCGCCATGTCCCATCCCTGCGGCGCGATGGCGATCCTGGCGAAATCCTTGTGGGTCGCGGATTGCCAGGATCGGACGCTGAACCGGATCGACCTGAAGACCGCAAGACGCATCGCGACAATCGCGACCGGTATCGGCAGCAACGGCGAACTGAATGTCGTGGCCGGCGCTGGCTCGGTATGGGTCGCCAGCGATGCCAAGGGTGTGATCGCGCGTGTCGACCCGGCCACCAACCGCGTGGTCGCGTCGGTCAAGGTCGATCCGGATACCAGCTATCTGGCGTTCGGTTTTGGGACGCTGTGGGCGGTCAGCGGTACCAGCCAGGCCATCCAGAAGATCGACCCGTCGACGAACACCGTGGTCAAGCGCAAGCTGCTCGGCAAGCAGCCCGGTTTCCTGGCGGCCGGCGAAGGCGCGGTCTGGGTGCAGGAACAGGGCGACGGCACCCTGGCCCGGATCGATCCTGAATCCGGCGAAGTATCGGGTCGCATCAAGGTCGATGAAACTTTGCTATATGGCGACATCGACACCGGCGGCGGCAAGGTCTGGTTACGCACCACCGCCGGCCAGACGTTCGTGGTGATCGACGCCAGGACCATGAAGATCGAGGCGCGCCTGGGCAAGGCGTCGGGCAGCGGCGCCTTGCGCTACACCCCCGCCCGGCTGTGGACCACGGCGCATGACCAGCACACCCTGTCATGGTGGGACGGGTTGACGACCATGGCGAAGTAGGGCCGTTCTTAGGGAACGGGTTTGGGCGCGACCGGGTAGATGATGAAGTTGGCGTGGCGGTCGATCGCGGGCGGAGACTGCGCGCCATCGGCGGACTTCTGCAGCTCGCCGATCTCCGCCGGCGCCAGCGCGAGGCCGTGTTCGGACGGGTGTGCGGGCGCCTCCATCGGATAGTCCTGTCCCGGCGTGGTGGTCATCTCGATATGCGCGCCCAGCTCGGCCCGGATCGGATGCGTCCGGGCAAACGCCGCGAGCCGATCCGCACTCGCACGGAAAACAGCAAACTGGTCGAGATGCACGTAGATCCGCCCCGGATACAGCATATCGCCCGAGAACAGCAGCCGCGTGCGGGCGTCGTAGACCATGATATGCGCCGGCTCGTGGCCGGGCGTCGGCACGATATCCAGCACGCGTCCCCCCAGATCGTAAGTGCAGGTGCGCCGGGGCCAGTCGGCGAGGTGGAAGAACGCGGCGACGTCTTCCGGCTTCAGTCCCACGACATCGGTATCCGGGCGGTCACGGAATTCAGCGTCGCCGGCGTGATGGTCGCCATGGCCGTGCGAATGTGCGACGATGAGATGGATCGGGCGATTGCCGTGACGGGCTTGCCATTCGGCGATCACCCGCTCGACCGTCGGTCGGATCTTCAGCCCGCCGGCGCCGCTGTCGATCAGCAGCACCCGGTCGTGACCGAACAACAGATAGAGGAACGGCGCCTCGAAATTGGTCCTGACCGACTGGCGGATCACGAAAGTATCGGCGTCGATGCGCTGGACCTGGGTTTCGGGCTCGGTCGAGCCGGTGCCGTCGATCCAGTGCGCGAACGGCGGCCCTATCGCGGCCGCAGGGCCGACGGCTGACAACAGGGCGGCGGCAAGCAATATTCCCATATCGCGCATCACTTCTGCAACGACGCAATATACGGGCGCCAGCCGCCCAGCTCGGTAATATCGGTAGCATCGATCGATGCACGCGGCTCGGCGACGAACCCCTTGACCTGCGATCCGTCGCTTAGCGTGACGGTGCCGATCGCCAATGGCGCGGGCACGTCGACGACAAAGCTGCCGAACTCGGCGACGTCCAGCTCATAGACCTCGACCGCGATTGACCGACCATCCGGGGCGAATACCAGCGCCGGCTTGGGCGGGACGCTGTTCGCCATGGCGTACAGCCGATAGCTGGGCGCGGTTTCCGTCACCGTCACCAGGCGGGCGTTCCGCGAAGTCAGCTGCCAGTGCAGCGGCATCCCTTCGAGATGAGCACCTACCACCGCAAGCTTGACCGTTTGCATATGTCCCTCCAGATCCAGTGGCGGCGCAGGCGGCAAATCCGCCGTCCGTAAATAGCTTTCGCCGGCATCCAGCAGCGCCAGGTCGGTCCACGCCGGACCCATCAGGGTGATGCCGAACCCGGTACCATTGTCGCGAAACCCCGCCGGCAGCGCCAGTGCCGCCATGTCGAGCAGGTTGACGAAATTGGTATAAAGGCCAAGGTTGCTGTTAAGCGCGATCGGCGCCGCTCGCATTTCGGCGATGCGATAGATGGTCGGCGCGGTGGGCAGCGCGAGCATATCGACGTGCCGCCACATCGCCTGGGCCGCGCGCTGCAGTTCCGCCAGGCGATAGATGCCGGCAAACACCTCGGTCCCGCTGACGCCCCGTCCGGCTTCCATGATCGTGCGGACCGCCGGATCGATGGCATCCGCATGCTCGGTCAGGAATGCGCCGACCGCCGCGGTGCGCTCGGCTACCCATGGCCCTTCATACAAAAGCTGCGCGGCTTCGCGCAGCGGCGTCATGTCGATCTCGACCAGTTCGGCGCCCGCCCCCGCGATCTGCGCCAGCGCGCGATCGTACAGGCGCTCGGCCGCGAAATCGCCGAACCATATCCGCTGATCGCGCCGTGGCACCCCGATCCGCCGGCATACGCGCGCGCCATCCTGCCGTGGCCGCGACCAGGGGTCGGCGGGATCGAACCCCGCCACCACATCGTCCACCAGCCGGGCATCGCCGATGGTCCGCGCAAAAACCGTGATGCAGTCGAGCGAACGGCAGGCGGGAACCAGGCCTCGCGTGCTCCACCGGCCCTTGGTGGGCTTCATCCCGATCAGCCCGTTGATCGCGGCGGGCACCCGGCCCGATCCCGCGGTGTCCGTACCCAGCGCAAACGACACCAGCCCTGCTCCGACCACGACCGCCGATCCCGCGCTTGACCCGCCGCTGATATAGGCGCGGTCGAACACGCAGGCGGGCGCGCCGTAGGGACTGCGGGTGCCGTTGAGACCGGTCGCGAACTGGTCGAGATTGGTCTTGCCGATCGGGATCGCGCCTGCCGCGACCAATCGCTCCACCACCTCCGCGGACGCGGCGGGAAGGTAGGCAAATTCCGGACAGGCCGCAGTGGTGGCGATGCCGGCGAGATCGATGTTGTCCTTGATCGCGAAGGTTACGCCGGCCAGCGGCAGGAGCTCGCCCGCAGCGATCCGGGCGTCGACCCGGGCGGCGGCGGCAAGCACCATTTCGTCCGGGCAGCGCGCGATCCACGCCTGCGGCTGAATGCGGTCATAGTCCCGAATGCGGGCCAGCGCCGCCTGCGCCACCGCGACCGCGCTGGTTTTCCCGCCGGCTACCGCTTCCGCGATGGTGCCTGCATCCTGGAGCGCATCGATCATGCCGGTTCGATCGCCAGCATGGCGGCGCCGGGGCTGATCGGTTGGCGCTCGCTGACGTAGACCCGCCGCACGATGCCGGCAGCGGGGCTGATAACCTGGCATTCCATCTTCATGGCCTCGATAATGGCGATGACATCGCCGACTTCCACACGTGTTCCTTCGGCGGCCAGCAGTTTCCAGATACTGCCGCCAAACGGCGCCTCGACCAGCTCGCTGCCTTCGGGCAATTCGATTGCCGCGAGCGGCGCGGCGGCGCCGGTATCGTCGCTGAGCGCAGCGATGCGATCGAATTCGCCATTACGTTCCCACTCGTCCCGTTCGATGGCAAAGGCAGCATTGCGCCGCGCTTCGAAATTAGCAATCCCGTCCGCGTGTTCGGCCATGAACGCCCGGTATTCGGAGAGGCGAAAGACCTCTTCCTCGATCCGGATCGAACGGCGGCCCAGCGGAAAGTCGCGGCGCCATTCGGTCAACTCGTCGTGGCTGACGGGGAAAAACCGGATGCGGTCGAAAAAGCGCAGCAGCCACGGCTTGCCGCCGATGAACGCGTCGGTCTGCTTCCACGTATTCCACACCTGGATGGTGCGCCCGAACAGTTGATAGCCGCCGGGGCCTTCCATGCCATAGATGCACATATAGGCGCCGCCGATGCCGACGACGTTGGGCGGGGTCCAGGTGCGGGCCGGATTGTACTTGGTCGTGACCAGCCGGTGCCGGGGATCGACCGGAGTGGCAACCGGCGCGCCGAGATAGACGTCGCCCAGCCCCATCACCAGATATTCGGCGTCGAAGACGATGCGCTGGACGTCTTCGGCGCTGTCCAGGCCGTTCACCCGCCGGATGAATTCGATGTTATCGGGGCACCACGGCGCATCGTCGCGAACCGAGGCGATGTATTTTTCGATGGTCTGGTGGATCGCCGGATCGTCCCACGACAGCGGCAGATGGACCACGCGGCTGGCGATCTCGAAATCATCGAGCACGCCGAGCCGATCCTCCGCCGCAATCAGCGCCGCGACCAGCGCGGATTGCGGCAGTGCCCGCGCATCGTAATGGATTTGCAGGGATCGGATGCCCGGCGTGATATCGATGACGCCGGGCAGCGCCAGCCGCTGCACTTCCAGCATCAGCGCATGAATGCGCAGGCGCAGTTCGAGATCGAGCACGATCGGGCCGTATTCGACGAGCAGATGGCGATCGCCCTGCCGCCGGTAGGTCGTCGCGGGCCGGGCGCCGCCGGCGGGAATGGCGTGGACGATCGGCGAACCGATTTCGGCGGCTACCGGCGACGCGGTTCTGGCCGGAACGGACAGGTTGCCGATGAATGCATCCTGCTCGCGCTCGGCGGCATTGGCCTCCGCATCGGTCACATTGCGGAAATGGATCGTATCGCCGGGGGCGAGCTGGCCGATTTTCCACAAATCGGCCTGGATGACCACGAACGGACAGACAAATCCGCCCAGCGACGGCCCGTCCGGGCCAAGGATGATCGGCATGTCGCCGGTGAAATCGACCGCACCGATGGCATAGGCGTTGTCATGGATGTTGGACGGATGCAGCCCCGCCTCGCCGCCGTCCTGCCGCGCCCATTGCGGTTTCGGGCCGATCAGGCGAACCCCGGTGCGGTTGGAGTTGTAATGCACCTGCCAGGCCGTCGTTCGCAGCATGTCGATGTCGGCACTGGTGAAAAAATCCGGCGCCCCATGCGGCCCGTACAGCACCCGGATCGACCAATCGCGCGTGATGAGGGGCTGGCCGGCTGAAGCAAGCACTCGCCCAACATTCTCCCCCCGTGGGGAAGGATCGAGGTGGAGCGTGTCGCCGGTCATCAGGGCACGCCCGGCGTGGCCGCCGAACTCACCCAGCGTGAAGGCGCTTTTGCTGCCGAGGTAGGCCGGCGCATCGATCCCGCCCGCGACCAGCAGATAGCCGCGCATCCCCGCGCCCGCGACCCGACCGATCTTCAGCACCTGGCCGGCGCCGGCGGCAAAGGGCCGGTAGGGCGCCACCGGCTCGCCATCCAGCGTCGCGCCGAATTCCGCACCGGTCAGGCACAGCCGGGCCGGGCAGTTGAACTGAAGCGTGGGACCAGCCGCTGTAAATTCGATCCCGGCCGCGCTTTCATCGTTGCCGAGCAGGCGATTGCCCAGCCGGAAAGCCAGCGCATCCATCGGCCCGGACGGCGGCACGCCAACATTCCACAGGCCGATGCGGCCGGGATAATCCTGCACCGTGGTCGAGGCGCCGGCGGACTGCACCCGGACCGTAGCGGGCGCATAGGCGATCCCGGCCAGCGTTCGGGTCGCATATTCGCCGCTGGTGAAAGGCCCCGACCGCACCACCGTGCGCAGCCAGTCGAGATTGGTCTCGATCCCGGCCAGGCTGGTGGCGTCGAGCGCCGCCTGCATCGCGGTGACCGCTTCTTTCCGCGTCGGCGCGGTAACGATCAGCTTGGCGAGCAGCGGATCGTACCATGGCGAGACGATGGAACCGCTTTCCACCCAGCCATCGACGCGGGGGCCTTGCGGAAACGCAACGTGGATCAGCCGTCCCGAACTGGGCCGATAATCCTGCGCCGGGTCTTCGGCATATAGGCGCACCTGGATCGAGGCGCCTTGCGGCCGATCGGCAAAGCCATCGAGGAAGCTGAAATCGCCCGCTGCGCCCCGAATCATCCACGCAACCAAGTCAACCCCGGTCACCTGTTCGGTGATGCCATGCTCGACCTGCAGGCGGGTATTGACCTCCAGGAAGAAGAAATCGTCGCGCGCAGCGTCATACAGGAATTCGACGGTCCCGGCCGAGAGGTAATTCGCGCCCGAAGTCAGCCGCACCGCCGCCTCGATCAGCGCGGCGCGGGTGGCGGGCGGCAGATGCGGTGCGGGGGTTTCCTCGATGACCTTCTGGTTGCGGCGCTGCAACGAGCAGTCGCGCTCGCCCAGTGCCACGACGCGCCCCTGGCCGTCGCCGAAGACCTGCACCTCGATGTGCCGGGCCTGTTCGACATAGCGTTCGAGAAATACCCCGCCATTGCCGAAATTGCCGCTGCCCAGCCGGGCCACGGTGGCAAAGCCCTCGCGCACATCGGCCTCGCCTTGGCAGATTTTCATGCCGATGCCGCCGCCGCCGGCGGTCGCCTTGAGCATGATCGGATAGGTAATCAGCGCCGCCGCCGCCACGGCCGCGTTTTCGTCGGTCAGCAGGTCGCTGCCCGGCGCCAACGGCACGCCATGCGCGGCGGCCAGTTCGCGCGCGGTATGCTTCAGCCCGAACACCCGCATATTGTCCGGCGTCGGCCCGATGAAAGCGATGCCGGCATCATGGCAGGCCTCTGCGAACTCGGCGTTCTCCGACAGGAAGCCGTATCCGGGGTGAATCGCCTGCGCGCCGGTTGCGCGTACCGCCGCCATGATCGCGGCGACATCGAGATAGCTTTCGGACGGCGGCGCGGGGCCGATGCGGACAGCCTCGTCCGCTTCGGCGACATGCCGCGAGCCCGCATCGGCATCGCTGAACACCGCCACCGAGGCGATACCCATCTGCCGCAGGGTACGGATGATCCGGCACGCGATCGCGCCACGGTTGGCAATCAGGACCTTGGTGAACATCAGGCGGTTACGATCATCCTGACGGGCGTGGGATTGAAGCCGTTGCACGGATTGTTGATCTGCGGGCAGTTGGAGACGACCACGACCACGTCCATTTCCGCCCTGACATCGACGCTCAGGCCGGGTGCCGAAATGCCATCGACGATGCCCAGCGCGCCATCGGCTTCGACCGGGACGTTCATGAAGAAGTTGATGTTGGACACCATATCGCGCTTGTTGCGCCCGGCGCGAACATTGGCGTCGAGGAAGTTATCGACGCAGGCATGTTGCGACTTGGTATGATGACCGTAGCGCAAAGTATTGGATTCGCAGGAACAAGCCCCGCCGATGGTGTCATGATAGGCGACCGAAGTGGCGGTGATCGTCATCATCGCCCGGCCTTCGTTCGACAGCAGCACCGATCCCTCGCGCAGGTAGATGTTCGACTGCGCGGCGATGGTGTCCTGCGCGCTGTACCGCTCCGCGTCGTCGTGCTTGGCATAGACCAGGAAATCGACAGCCTGGTTGCCCTCCAGGTCGATAATCCGCAGCGTCTGGCCGGCCTTGATCTCGTGCATCCACGGCGCCCGCGCGTGGACGATTTCGTCGTGGATCACTTCGCGATTGTGCAATGCGGGGCTGCTTTCCAGCCCAATTCGTGAGGAAGTCATGTGTCGCTCCCAATCAGCGGCTGAAGTAATCTTCGGTATTCAGGAAGGCGCGCAGCCCTTCGGGCGTGGCGTTGCGGATCGCGTCGTCCGGTGGCGCGATTTCGCCCCGCCAGGCCGTCGCGCGCACCGGGGTAACAATGTATTCCGATCTTAAATCAAGTACATGCGGGCAATTTGCGACTATCAGGATCAAGTCCATTTCCGCGCGCAGGACGATCCGGCGCCCCGGCGCGAACGGGCCGATTTCCGCGATCGTGCTGCCGTCGCCGGCAACGCGGACGCCCTTGAACCAGTTGATGCAGGGGTGGACATCCTTGCGCCCCAGCCCGTATTTCGCGACCGCAAGCAGGAAGCGGTCGCGAGCGTTGGGGTGCGTTCCGTAATTCTTGCCGTCGCCATAGGCACGCGCATTGGACGCCTCGTTCGACGCCCCGCAGATGGCGTCGTGCGTCCCGGCGTCGTCTTCCAGCACGCTCATCATCACCCGGCCCATGTCGGACAGCAGCACCCGGCCCTGCCCCAGATAAGCGTGCCACTGCACCTTCAGCGTATCGGCGACGTTCAACCGTTCCACCGGGCATTCGGCGTTGAACAGCAACATCGATACGCAGGCGTCTCCGGCGACATCGACCAGCCGCAACCGCGAGCCGCGCGCCAGCCGCCGCGACGCATAGCCGCCCGCCGCGATGGTTTCCTCCCACACCACCGGGCCGGGCGCATCGTCGGCACGCGCCGGGACCACCGGCATCGCGTCGGCCGTGGTGCCGGCCATGGCGCGGGCGTGGTCGCGCGCGGCATGGGGATTGGCGGTCGAACTGGTCATGATCTGTCGATTTCCGTGTCAGGAGAAACATCGGCGTCGGTCATCGCCATCGCCGCGCGGGTCTTGCGCTCGAGCGGCACGTCGTAAGTCGCCGTCGAGCCATAGCGGTGCGGGGCTTGCGGATCGTGGCGGCGCTTGTCGAAGGCCAGCACGCGGGTGCCCAGCTTGAATGCCTCGTTGATGTCATGGGTGACCATGACGATGGTCAGGCCCTGTTCGCGCCACAACCGCGTCACCAGCACATGCATATCCACCCTGATACCGGGATCGAGCGCACCGAACGGCTCATCGAGCAGCAGGATGCGCGGGTGCTTTATCAGCGCCTGGGCGATCGCCAGCCGTTGCTGCATGCCGCCGGACAATTGCGCCGGATAGGCGTGAAGACTATGTTCCAGCCCGACTGCTTCGAGCATCGCGGAGGCTTGCGCGATGGCTGCACGGCGACGCGCGCCGAACAATCGCCCGGTCAGCGGTGCCCCCGCGCATTCCAGCCCGAACATGACGTTCTGGAGCGCGGTCAGATGCGGAAACACCGAATAGCGCTGGAACACGACACCGCGATCCGGTCCGCATTCGGCCCGCAGCGGTTTGCCGTCGAGCAGCAGTTGGCCGCGCGTCGGCGCTTCCTGCCCCAGGATCAGCCGCAGGAAGGTGCTCTTGCCCGCTCCCGATGGCCCCACCACCGAGACGAACGAGCCCTCGGCGATGTCCAGTTCGACCCGTTCGAGCACGACTTTATCGCCGTATTCGACCCAGACGTCGCGAAAGGACAAAACCGCGGTCACCGGGCGTCACCGTGCGCCCAGGGGAACGCCTTGCGACTGAGCACCATCAGCACGGCGTCGAATGCGATCGCCAGCAGC
>CAZZYX010000060.1:0-20767 GCA_964658485.1 uncultured Acetobacteraceae bacterium
GGGGCCCGCGGTCTCGGAGGTGGGACCCCCCACCCCCAACCCCTCCCCAGCGGGGAGGGGAGTCAGGAAGGCGTTCGCCATTGGATGGCGGGCAATGGTGCCGGCGAGGTCAGCGCCTTTGAAATACGTTGCTTTCTCGGCCTTCGACTCAATACCCGAGCGGTCGGCAAATTCCGATCGGAGCTTTTCAGCGATCAGGAATTTTCGACCGTCAAGGGTCTCGAAAAGTACATAATCAATCTCCGCCCCATAAGCGATCGCCTGGTTCGCGGGAATCGTCCAAGGCGTAGTCGTCCAGATCACCGCATAGGCGCCGACCAACTCCGGCACCTGCGACTCAACAATCTCAAACGCCACATCGATCTGCGTCGAGACGATATCCTCATACTCAACCTCTGCCTCGGCCAGCGCGGTCTTTTCCACCGGCGACCACATCACCGGCTTGGCGCCGCGATACAATTGCCCGCTCTCGGCAAACTTCATCAGTTCGGTCACGATGGTGGCCTCGGCGGCGAAGTCCATCGTCAGATACGGGTGATCCCAATCGCCGTTGATGCCTAGACGCTTCAACTGCTTGCGCTGCGTGTCGACCCAACCCCTTGCATAGGCGCGGCATTCGGCGCGGAACTCCGCTGGCGGTACCTCGTCCTTGTTCAGCTTTTTCTTGCGATATTGCTCCTCGACCTTCCACTCGATCGGCAGGCCGTGGCAATCCCAGCCGGGCACATAGGGCGCGTCCATGCCGAGCAGGCTCTGGCAGCGCACCACCATGTCCTTGAGGATGTGATTGAGCGCATGGCCGACATGAATGTCGCCATTGGCATACGGCGGCCCATCGTGGAGGATGAACTTTTCCCGGCCCGCGCGCGCGTCGCGCAGCTTGCGGTACAGGTCTTCGGCCACCCAGCGCGCCAGGATGCCCGGCTCTTTCTGGGGCAGCCCCGCCTTCATGGGAAAATCGGTCTTCGGCAGGAAGACGGTTTCCTTGAGGGGGACGGGGGCGCGGTAGTCGGGCTTCTCGGTCATGACATCGCGGCCTCTAGCGGGCAGCGCGCGTTACTGCAAACAGCGGTTGTTCAACCGGGGTGAGTCCTGGCCAGCCAGGCGCGCGCCTTGTCGCAATCACGGGCCATCTGCGTCGTCAAAGCGTCAAGCGTGTCGAACTTCGCCTCGCCCCGCAGGAACAATTCGAACGAAACATCGAGTTCCTGGCCGTAAAGATCGCCCGCAAAATCGAAGAAATACGGCTCCAGCCATTCCTTCGGCGGAACGAAACTGGGGCGAATGCCGAAATTAGCCGCGCCCAGCACTTCACGTCCGCCGGGCAGCTTGGCGCTGACGGCATACACACCATACAATGGGCGCAAATATTGGCCGGCATCGATGTTGGCGGTGGGATAGCCGATTGTCCGGCCACGCTTGTCGCCGTGCTGGACGATGCCGCGCATGGTGAACGGGCGGCTGAGCAGCGCCTGGGCGGTCGCGCAATCGCCAGCCTGCAACGCGGCACGAATGCGGCTGGATGAAATCGGACCGTCCGCGTCCTTCACCGCAGGCACCGACCGGGTCCGTAAACCGCAGGTCGCGCCGACATTGTGCAGCAGTTCCGGCGTGCCCGCACCACCCCTGCCAAAGGTGAAATCCTCGCCGGTGACCACGCCGACCGCGCCGATATCGCCGGCGATTACCTGGCGCACCCAGTCGTCGGCGCTGATCGCGGCCATTTCGCGGGTGAAATGGAACACCAGCATGGCGACCGCCCCGGCAGCGGCGAACAAATCCTGGCGCTGGTCGAGCGTGGTCAGCCGGAACGGCTCAATATCCGGCTGGAACACCCGCACCGGATGCGGATCGAACGTCGCGACGATGCACGGGCGCTGTTCGGCCCGCGCCCAGGCCAGCGCCTCGCCCACCACTGCCTGATGGCCGCGGTGAAAGCCGTCGAAATTACCCAGCGCGAGAATCGCGCCGCGCAGGGTCTTGGGAATGGGTTGGGTGTTGTCGAGACGAATCATCGGGAAGGCCTATAGGGGTACGACGAAAAAGTCGGCAGCGGTTTTGGTGGACTCATGCGTCGAACAGGTCACGGCGTAGCGTGACAAAAGCAAAAGCCGGGCGCCCGGCTTCGGCGGGGTGTTCTTCGCGCGCTGCCTCGCGCCAACCGTCGCCCAGCGGCGGCATGAAAACGTCGCCGGGGATGTCGGCATGCACTTCGGTCAATTCGATCCGGGTGGCGCGGGGCAGGGCCAGCGCATAGATCGCAGCGCCGCCGAAGATGACGATATGCGGTGCGGCGGCCAGCACCGGCGCGGCGTCGAGCGAAGGCGCGGGTTCGGCCCCGTCGGCTTGCCAGTCGCTGTCTCGGGTGATGACGATATGGCGCCGACCAGGCAGGACGCCGGGCAGCGATTCGAAGGTTTTGCGACCCATGACCAGCGGCTTGCCCATCGTCAGCCGCTTGAGCCGGCGAAAATCCTCGGGGATATGCCACGGCATGCCGCCATTCGCGCCGATCACGCCATTGGCGGCGACAGCGACGACCAGGAAAACTTCGGCGCGCGTCATCGCGTCAGGAAAGTGTCAGGCGGGTGACATGACCCATCTTGCGACCGGGCCGCGCCGCCGCCTTGCCGTACAGGTGCAGGTGATTGGCTGGATCGGACAATATCAGCGCCCAGTCCTCGGCGGCGTCGCCGATGATATTGCGCATTTCGACGGCGTGTGCGGCCAATGCGGTACTGCCCAGCGGCAGGCCGCAAATCGCGCGGATATGGTTCTCGAACTGCGAGGTGACCGCGCCTTCGATGGTCCAGTGACCCGAATTGTGGACTCGCGGCGCCATTTCGTTAAAAACCGGGCCGCTTTCGGTCGCGAAAAACTCCAGCGTCAACACCCCGACATAATCCAGCGCCTCGGCGACGAGCCGCGCCAATGCCCGGCCCTCGGCTACTTCGTCCTGCACCAGCGGCGGGGCGGGGACCATCGAGCGGTCGAGGATGCCGGCCTTGGAGACATTCTGCGGCGTATCCCAGAAACGGATGTCGCCATCGATGGCACGGCACAGCACCACCGAGAACTCGGCGCTGAAATCAATGAAGCCTTCATAGATCAGCGCTGTCGGGGGCAGATCCAGGGCGTCGGCGTCGGCGGGGGCCATAATCCGCCATTGGCCCTTGCCATCATAGCCGTCGCGCCGCGTTTTGAGGATGCCGGGGGTGCCGATGCGGGCAACGGCTTGGGCCAAATCGGCCTCACTATCGACCGTAGCAAACGGCGCCGGCCGACCACCGAGATTTGCGACATAGGTTTTTTCGGTGAGCCGATCCTGCGCGGTTTCCAGCGCACGCGGATGCGGCAGCAGCCTGGCCCCGTTCAACATGGCCAGCGGTGCCACCGGGACATTCTCGAACTCATAGGTAATCACCGCGCAATCCTGGGCAAACTGCGCCAACGCTGCCTCATCGTCCCACTCGGCGCAGGTAAAGACAGCGGCAACTTCAGCGGCGATGCTGTCTGGCTCGGGCGCATAGATGTGGCAGCGATAGCCCAATTGCGCCGCCGCCATCGCCAGCATCCGCCCGAGTTGGCCGCCGCCGAGGATGCCGATGGTTTCGCCGGGAGGGATCATGGATAGGTGCGAGGGGTGACCCCCTCGCGCTCCCCGGTATTTTTTCGTTGCGCGCCGCCGATGTGTCGTGTCCCGCCGCAAAGCGACATTAAAGCCTGCGGCGCCGCAGAACTGCACAATGCCGGATTGACGCGCAACGCCGACAGGAATGGGGTTTGGGGCCGCTGGCCCCAAGACTTGATCGCTTCCCTGAATCTTAAAACCACCACGATCAGCACGGCCGCTCGGCAACGGCGGCGCTTTGCGCGGCGCGATAGGCTTGCAGCCGTGTCGTCAGCGCCGGATCGTAAATCGCCAGGATCGCAGCGGCGAGCAGCCCGGCATTCGTCGCGCCGGCCTCGCCGATCGCCAGCGTGCCGACGGGGATGCCGGCGGGCATCTGCACGATCGACAACAGGCTGTCCTGCCCGGAAAGTGCCCGCGATTGCACCGGCACACCGAGCACCGGCAGGTGTGTCATGCTGGCGACCATGCCGGGGAGATGCGCCGCGCCGCCGGCCCCGGCGATGATTACCTTGAACCCCGCTGCCGCCGCGCCCTTGGCAAAGCCGACCAGCCGGTCGGGGGTGCGATGCGCCGAGACGATGCGGACGTCATGGGCCACGCCGAGCTTGTCGAGCACGTCGGCGGCATTTTGCATCGTCGGCCAATCGGACTGGCTGCCCATGATGATGGCGACCGGTACGCCCGGTTGGCCTTCGCCCAGAGGAGCAGGGGCTGCAGCAGGTTCGGTCATTTCATCGTTCAGACAGGTAATAGCGATCGGTGGCCGCCAGCGTGTCGTCCAGTTCATAGACGATCGGCTGGCCGGTGGGGATTTCCAGCCCGGTGATATCCTCGTCTGAAATCCCCGACAGATGCTTGACCAGCGCCCGCAGGCTGTTGCCATGCGCCGAGACCAGCACGATTTCGCCTGCTGCCAGCGCCGGGGCGATCGCGGCTTCGTAATAGGGCAGCACGCGGGCGATGGTGTCTTTCAGGCTCTCGGTCTGCGGCACCTCCAGCCCGGCGTAGCGCGGATCGGCGGAAAGGTCGAACTCGCTGCCGCGTTCCAGCAGCGGCGGCGGAATGTCGAAGCTGCGCCGCCACACCTTGACCTGCGCCTCACCATGTTTGGCGGCGGTTTCGGCCTTGTCCAGCCCGGTCAGCCCGCCATAATGGCGCTCGTTCAGCCGCCAGTCCTTGGTTTCCGGTATCCATAGGCGACCGGCTGTTTCCAGCGCCAGATGGAGTGTGTGGATCGCGCGGAGCTGCACCGAAGTGAAGGCGATCGTCGGCAACAGGCCTTTGTCGCTGAGCAGTTGCCCGGCGGCGCGAGCTTCCTGTTCGCCTTGCGCGGTCAGATCGACATCCCACCAGCCGGTGAAGCGGTTTTCCAGGTTCCACTGACTCTGGCCGTGGCGGACGAGAATAAGACGAGGCAAGATAGTCAACTCCTTGAAACGGCTAAACAAGCTGCGGCCCATTGCAAGCCCCGCCCATATGGCAGGCGGGCCTAGCTTTTCCCGGGCGGTTTGGAAAGAGCGCCCGGATCTTCGGGCAGTTGTTCGTCCGCCAAGCCGCGCGCCTGGGTCTTGCGGCGGCGCAGGTTCTCGCGCAGTTTCGCGGCCAGGCGCTGTTCGCGGGAAGGGGTAGCTTTTTCGGACATGATTGCGTGTTGCCCGGTGTCGGCGTGAAGCTCAAGCCCCGGCTTGACAAAGCCACCCCCCCGGCTAATAGCGCGCGCCTGTCCGCAACGGTCCGCGCTCTAGCTTAGTGCGCGAAAGCCCAAAGCGACTGGCGGAATGGTGTGCTGCTGTAGCTCAGTGGTAGAGCGCATCCTTGGTAAGGCTGAGGTCGGGAGTTCAATCCTCCCCAGCAGCACCATTCCGTCGCGCGCGAATAGAGATTCGCGGCACCGGACGCCGTACGGCGCCAAAGACCCGCAATTCCGGGCTTTCCAGGCGGGGGTTGTAGTTACCTTCAGGACAGAGACGCCCTGAATCAGGGCGAACTTCGGCCTCATTGGGGCGCCAGTCTCAAAAGCCGATATTGGTGTCCTGTGCCCTGATGCACCGGCGCTTGAAACCAGCTTTGGGGCTACACAAACCCGAGAAGTTTGCGCTGTTCGGGCCAAGCGACAGGCAAATCGTTGGCGCGCAAAAGACTGCGCGCCGTCAGCTCGACAGGCTGACGCCCGTGGAAAATTGCGGTGACGATGTCGGGTGCAAGAAATCTGAGGCGAGCCTGACGGCAAAGATGGCTGCGGCGAGTGGGATCATCGATCCTGGCGCTCTTCGACAGCTCTTCCCACGCTGCCCAGCCTTTGCCGAGCAACTCAATCAAACGATCGTCATGCTGGGCCGGCTCGGCTTGGGCCGTGGCATAGACGAGTCGAAGCTCATGGCCGCGGCGACGCAGCGAAGCCGGCACATCGATCTCGACCAGATCATTCAGCCCTGCTGCCGGCAGCTCGACCGCAAATAGTTCGGCCAGCAGGTGCCGATTGATGCGCACGCACACGGAGGTCTCATCGACGAGAACTTCGCCATCGAGCCGTTCCACGATCGCGCCGAGAGTCGTTGTGCTGCGGTAGGTCTCGAGAATTGGGCGACCACTGGCGGCAAGGTCTTGCCGCGGAGTTTGGCCGCCGAACTCCCCGTATAGCCGCACGGGATCGTCCAGCAGCCCGATGATCGAACGGTGAACCATGGCTTCGAGATCGCCTGCGGGAAGTCGCCAGCAGGCGCCTTGGGCTGGGGCGGTGCTGACGTAATAGCGGTAACGCCTGCCACCCCTGTTGGCATGGTTGGCGATGAGGGGCTTACCGTTGCCGTCGCTGATTTTGCCGGCCAGCGGGCTGACCAGTCCGGTTCGGGGCCGCGGGACGTTGCCACAGAGACGGGCCTGGGAAGCATTCCAGAGATGGCGGTCGACAATGCCTGGATGCATGCCAGCATAGACACTGTCCTTATGGCTGACCTCGCCAAGGTAGATGCGATTGCTCAGGATGTGCTGCAAGGCACCGGGGGTGTAGGGCACACCACCCGCGCTTCGCCCATCACGCATCTGCCGGACACGGGACCGCACACCTCTGGCATCAAGTTCCTGAGCCAGCGCTCGCAGGGTCGGCACGGTCTGGTGTACCTCGAAGATCTGCCTGACCGTGGCCGCCTCGGGCTCATTGACCACCAGCGCCCGATTATGAACATCGTAACCGAGCGGTATCGGCCCACCCATCCACATGCCCTTTTTCTTCGATGCGGCGATCTTGTCGCGGATGCGCTCGCCAGTGACTTCGCGCTCGAACTGGGCAAAGCTCAAGAGCACGTTGAGTGTAAGGCGCCCCATGCTGTTGGTGGTGTTGAATGCCTGCGTTACGCTGACGAAGCTCGCGCCGGCATTATCGAGCACTTCAACGATCTTGGCAAAATCGGCAAGGCTGCGGGTGAGCCGGTCAACCTTGTAGACGACGATGACATCGATTCTGCCTGCCTGCACTTCGGCCAGCAAGCGCTGCAAGGCCGGCCGGTTCATTGAGCCGCCGGAAAAGCCGCCGTCGTCATACACACCTGGCAGCAGCGTCCAGCCTTCATGCTGCTGGCTCAGCACATAGGCAGCGCAGGCCTCACGCTGGGCATCGAGACTGTTGAATTCCTGCTCCAGCCCCTCCTCGGTCGACTTGCGCGTATAGATAGCGCAACGGATCGAAGCACCGTCACGCCCGCGCGTCGCTGGTTTTGACGCCTTACTGCGAGGCATCGCGGGATACCTGCGTGGGCGGAAGCTGCGGGCGCCTGAGACCGAAGAAGCGCGGTCCAGACCAATGGCTGTCGGTGATCCGCTGAGCGATGGCAGACAGCGACTTCCAGGTCTTGCCATCGAACTCGAAGCCGTCGGCGGTCACCAGCACCGAATGCATGCGCCCGTTCCATTGCCGCATCAGACGCGTGCCCGGCTTGAACTTGATGCAAAGATCCTGCTGAACAGCAGAGCCGCCGCTCGCCAACGCTTCCATCGACCGGCGCGCCACGGCCCCAAGCCCACCCAGCGCTGCCTCCTGCATGGCGTGCGCGAGCGCGCGGCGCAGCAGCGAGTCAGAAACAGGCGGTACAGGTGTGTCGAATGTCTCGGCCCATGAAAGCCGCAGCTGCGCCGACGACATTGTCGCCAGCGCAGCCATGTTAATATCCAGCCGACTCATTCCGCACCCGGCGCCGCGATCGAGTAGCGCGTCACGCCATCGACCTTGTCGCGAACAATAGCATGGCCCTTCTTGCGCAGCCCGGTCAGAAACGCCCGAGTCGTGTGCGGGAGCCATCCGGTTGCATCGACCATATCCTGAAGCGTCGCACCCTCACCGCGCTGGAGCAGCGCCAGGACAACGGCGGCCTTGGTCGGCGCTACCGCTGTCGTCGGGAAGGTATCCGTGGGCGGGGACTGCTCCCCTGAGGCATCGCCGCCTCCCTCAACGTAGGGCGGCCGAGCCATTTTGCGCACGCGTGGCTGACTGGTAGACTGGGTCATGGGCAGTACTCCGGTTGGGGCAGCACTGTGCTGGCCCCCACCGCCCAAGGCCCCGGAGTTAATCACTCTCGGGGCAGCGGGGCCGATTGCCGAGCCCCTGTTGTCAGGGCCACCATGCTCGAATAGGTGCCGAAGTCGAATGCAATGTGCAGGTTAGAAAAGCTGGATCTAGACAAAGCCGCAGCTTCGCCGCTTCCTGGCGCCATGGACGAAAACGCTACCGCGCTGATTGAACTTCTGGGAACCCGGATCGGTATGATCATGGAAGACGCCAACAATACCGCATTAACCCTGGGGCAGATGGACCAAAGCAAACTGAGCCCTGCTATCGATGACCTGGTGCGCGCAGGCGCCAGCATTTCTATCTTCGCCGCGGCACTCAAAGACATCGTGGTTTAGGCAGGAATTGGGGACACTCCAGAAAGGCGGCTTACAGGAAGCCATCCCTGGATAGCGGTCGTTCTAGACGTAGCGGGGATGTGACGGCTTCGAGCCCACAAAGTGGCCTTTCCTCCACTGGCCAGGCTGGTCTGGAACTGGACTTCTATCGCCGTGATGCGGGGTACGTGGAAAGACAAATCCCTTCTACGACAAAATTCTTCATCAACCGCATCTGAATGGTTCGACATCGAGAAGATCGTGTAAGGTCGGAGCATGTCTATCGAGCGCCGCATCAATCAATCGAACGGGATAGTCGAACTCTGGAAATGTCAGTGGGAGAATGTCGAAGGGCAACCCGCGAGGAAGACGTCTCTGGCCAAAATTTGCGACGAGCAGCCGATTAATAAGGACGCCGAGGGCGGCCTGAAGGAACAAGCCGCGATTTGCTGGTCCTACCGCCAGCGACGCGGCCTATTAGGACCGTTTATCCGACGATGTTCGCGTAAGCGGGCGTACGTCGGTTTCGCCCGGAACGACAGCTCTTGTCCAAATCTGCCCTTCGGGGCAGATCGCTTGAATGGCGGGAAAGTCCTAGGTTTACGCATTCGCAATGCGTGATGGGCCGATGAATGTACGGCAATTTACCCTACTACAGCGCGACAGTCATCAGACACGTAAACGAGCTTCTGTCGCTCGGTTGAGCGGTGCCAATCTCGTTGTGGTCACCATAGCTCCACCGCAGGTGCGGAGGCGATTTCAAGCAGCAGGCGCCAGATGGCGACGGGCTTAGTCGCGGTGGGTCAGACTCCTGCGGTGCTTTGAATCAAAAGTGGTTCAGCCCAGCATGTACGATTTCGTGCAATCGTTATACCAGCCTGTGGTAGTTATGTACGGTATCCAACCAATTGCCTCGGGGCGGGTAGGAGTGGCTGGATCAGCATCGCTGTCGGTATCGGCTTTCGCCCTGCGAGTCACCGATCTCTAAAGGCTTATGCCATGGATCGCCCTGCCTTGCTCTCAAACGAGGCTGTAGACAGCCTGTCGATGGCGCTGATCGTTTCATCGCAAGCGCCGCTGTTGCTCCTCGATGCAACCCTTACGGTTGAGGGGGCGAGCAACTCGTTCTGCAATACGTTTCAGCTCGATCCGGCAAAAGTAAGAGGCATGAAGCTTGCTCAGCTTGGGCGGGGCAAGTGGCATGTTCCACATCTGGAAAAATTGCTCATGGCGACAATTAGCGGCAACGCCGCAGTCGACGCTTACGAGATGGATCTCGTTCGCGAAGGCAAGAAGCCATGCCGATTGGTCCTTAACGCCCACAAGCTGGATTACGATGACGCTGACAACATTCGCATCGTCCTGGCTGTCAGCGATATTACGGCCGCCCGGCTCGCCGAAAAGCTGAAAGACGATCTGGTGCGCGAGAAGCAGATCCTGTTGCAGGAGCTTCAGCACCGCGTTGCCAACAGCCTCCAGATTATTGCCAGTATCCTGATGCAGAGTGCGAGGAAGGTGCAATCAAAGGAGACGAAATTTCATCTCCAGGATACCCACCATCGCGTCATGTCGATCGCGAAGCTGCAAAAGCAATTGGCCGTATCGCAGAAAGGGGAGGTTGAGCTTCGTACCTATCTAACGGACCTTTGCCATAGCATTGGCGAATCGATGATTTCGGATCACGAGCGCCTCTCGCTGACCGCTACGGTGGACGATACCCACACCAGCCCTGAAGTCTCCATCAGCCTGGGCCTGATCGTGACCGAACTCGTTATCAATGCCCTCAAACACGCGTTTTCTGGCCAGGAAAAAGCCGGAAAAATCGCTGTGGACTATCTGGCCAAAGGTGATGGGTGGACAATGTCGGTGAGCGATAACGGCATTGGCATGTCGGCGGGCGCTGGCTCTGCGAAACCAGGGCTCGGTACGGGCATCGTCGATGCCCTGTCAAAACATCTCGATGCCAGCGTCACGGTGACGGACACTGATCCAGGAACGCGAGTATCGATCGTTCACGACTAACCAACGCGCAAATCGATTCTGCGTTACGCGTTTCGGCAAGCCACCTGCAGGACGAAGGTACAGAAAATGGCTAATTTACTGAACCGTATTCTCCTCGTTGAAGATGAAGCCCTGGTTGCATTCATGCTGGAAGACATCGTGCAGAATCTTGGCTGCATTCCGGTCGGACCTGCGGAAACAATTTCAAGCGCTATGATGATGCTGGAATTCGGTAAAATCGATGCGGCGATTTTGAACATCAATATTGAAGGGAAATGGTCCTTTGCCGTTGCCGATGAACTTTCACGATTGGGAAAGTCATGGATCTTTATTTCGGACTACGGCAATGAAATTTTAGACGGTCGCTATCCGGACGTTCCGATCGTCACCAAACCCTTCATCCCAGAGTACATTTCCGCTGTCATCTTGCACATGCTGCAGGATCAAGCAGCGGGCGAGGGCCAGATCACAGTCGCGGCGTTGCCTCCGGTACATGGCCATGCAGCGTTCGATCACGACGCATGCCATCTCTACTTTCGCCGGCAAGAATGACCATGATCGATGCTCACGCGTTGACACCTAGACGCCACAATCTAAACTGTGATGAAACTCATCGGATTTTGATCGAGAAAGCGGTTGAACTTATCGCCACATCTGGTGCCGAGGCCGTATCCGTCTCTGCATTGGCTCGGGCCACTCGGATCAATCGCTCGACAATCTATTACCATTTCGACGGCCGCGACGCGCTAATCGCGGCGGTGCGGGACTGGTCGTCCGGGGAATTGGCCAAGGGGGTCAATCCCAACGCTTTGCGCGGGGTTGAACTTGACCATGTCTCCAGCTTCGTGCTCCGCAATCCGGAGCTCATCAAATTGTGGATTGATGATTACATCGCGGCCGGCGACATCCGCCAGCGGTATCCGCAATGGGAAAGCCTGGTCGCGCATGTCGCCGAGGCTTTTGCCGAGGTTGCACCGGATGAAATATGCGACGCTGAGGTTTATTGCGTGCTGATGCTGACCAGCACCTTCATCGCGCCGCGCGTGTTCAAGAACTCGGTTCGTCCGCATGATGGCCTGGAGGACATCGTCGAGCGGTTCAAGCTCGAGCAGCAGCGCACCTTGCAGCGCGGAGGGGCCCTGGCCGCGCGGATCGCAATGGCTTGATGACATAAGCCAGTGCTTTGCCAGCACCAAGCCAATGCCACCCGAAGCAACATCGGCGGATGCGGATGCTGGCGATGGTGACCGTAGTCGGAACACAGATCTGAATTGTTATGCGTCGGCAGAACCATGATTGATAATCGTTCTCCTGATAATCGCCCGGTGCGGATCATGTGCATCACGGCGCAAGGCGACGCCGACCAGGCGTTCATACTCGGCTTCGGCAAGTCCATATCCACCCGCTGCGAGCGCTTCCAGACCAGGTCGGTCGGCAACGGTGATGGAGCCTCGTTCGGTGATGATCAAATGGCGATTGCTCAAATCGATCAAGGTCCCGGTCACGCCGGCCCGGCGGACTCCCAGCATCATGCTGATGAACTCGTGCGTTAACGGAAGTGTATTGGTCTCGACCCGGTCGTGACACATCAGCAACCACCGAGCGAGCCGCTGGTCGATGGTTTGGCCAGCAGCCGCGATCGATGTCGATAGCTGGATCATCATCGATTGCACGTATTTGAGCAGATGCAGCCGCATCGTGCGGCTTCTGGCCATGGCCGCCTCAAGCATAGTCGTTCGCAGCTTCAGCGCTGAGATGCCTATAACCTGAACATACGCCTCATGTGGCGAATGGTCGGTGCCCATGACTGTGGCCGTTTCCGACATACCCTCGCGCCCAAACGGCCCCACCTCGCAATGTTTCCCATCGAGCGTCACGGTAACGATTGAAACGATCCCGTCTTCCGGAAATACACATGATCGATCTGGCGCCCAGCCTCGTGCATCTGGAGCCGGACGGGTAGCTCGATCCGCTCAAGATCCGGTTCCAGAAGCTGATAGTCGGCTGCCGCCATCGTATGCAGCAGGATGTTGCCGACCTTGGATTGTAGTTTGCTCATGTTCAATTCTATTCCCGCAGACAGGCGGTATCAGTATCATTAAATATCTTGTCCCAGATAAAACACGGAATAACTGGTGATCATTCTCATGTCGATCCGATAAAATATCTCGGTTATTGGCGTATTATAAAAATAATATCAATTTATCAGTGCGGTAGACAAAAGCAAAAATCGAGCTAGCTTTTTTATAATCATTAATCTTTCAGGCGTTTGTGACTCAACGTTATTGTCGATCATACAAAGCTTGGGTGCTTCCTTCTATGCTGGTAAGACCATAGCCATGCATGATCTCTTTTGGGCAAGAGAGATGTCTTTGTCGCATATCGAACGAATTTTTCGAAAGGTGACGAATATTTGCCATGTTAGATTGCCCAGAAACCGTCCTACCATCACTCAAGCATCTTGATTTCGCCTCTGCCGCCTCATCCGTTCATTCGCTGAAAAATGGCCCGGCCGTTGGTCCGCGCGGTATGTCCGAGGCGTTGCGATCAATCACCCATGACGCATGCTCGGCGCTCGGCCTGGCGCAGCAGCAGATCGCCGAGCCGGTGCGAACCCAATCCCTGCTCCTGGTATCTCTTGCGCTTCTCGCGCTGGCGGTATTGCTGGTTTGGCCGGTGCGGCTCTGGCTGTTGTGCTGGACGGGGCGGCTGATCCGGCGATTCGATCGACGTGGCCATTGCCACGCCCAGGTCATAGCAGTTGCAACCATCATCCTGACGGTCCTCTTGACGACGTTCGGCGTGCGTCTGCTACGCGCGGCCGTGGACGCCCGCTTCGTTCTGCTCGCTCCTGTGGCCGCGCTGGCTGACACCGTCGCGTCCGGGTTGGTGGTTACCGGCCTTGGGCTTGGTATCGGCCGTGCCCTGCGTTCGCCTGACGATCCTGGCGAAGGCCCACTGGCGGTGCCGGAAAAGCTCAGCGTAGCAGTCGGCTTTTACCCCCTTGCCGGCGGCATCATGCTCGGGCTGGCCGGCGTCGTCGAGCATGCCTTGAGGCTCCTCCATGCGTCGCAAGCATCCTGGACCATTGCCCACACACTGCTTATCTTCGTTGAGGCAGGGTTGGCCATCGCGCTCCTCATAGCCATCGGCCGGAGCCGCGAAGCGGACGACAATGTCGCGGGCGCTCAGCCATCGGGCAGCACCTGGTTGACCAGCCTTGCCTGGGCCGCGATCATCGTCGGGCTGATCGCACTGCTGCTGGGCCACGTCACTCTTGCCGCGCTCCTGTTCCAGGAACTCATCTGGGTCTCGCTGGTGACGGTGACAGCGATATTGTTCATCCAGCTGCTGGAAGCGGCCATTGGCTGGCTGCTGGGCAGCGAACATGCCGCGGGTCACTTTGCCACCCATATCGTCGGCTTGCGGGCCGAGCGGATCGGGCAGTTCAGTATCCTTGCCAAGGGTCTGGCCAACGTGGTGGTGTGGAGCCTTGTCATCGGCCTGATCGCGGCGCCACTGGGAGGCATGGGCGGCTCGCTGGTCGATCAGGTTCAGCCCGGGCTCCTGCTGGATGAGCTGCGATCATTGCATTTTGCGCCAGAGACCCTCGCCATCGCGCTGGTCTTGCTTGTCGCCGGGCTGACGCTGACCCGGATCCTGCGCCGCTGGATGGAACAAAGCTTCCTGCCGGCAACAGCGCTGGATGTCGGTGTCCGCACATCTCTCGTCATGGGCCTGAACTACGCCGGCGTCCTGTTGGCGTTGCTGGCAGCAACCACCGCGCTCGGCATCAACCTGGATAAGATCACCCTGATTGCCAGCGCCCTCTCTGTCGGCATCGGGTTCGGTCTCCAGTCGATCATCCAGAACTTCGTATCTGGCGTGATCTTGTTGATCGAGCGACCGATCAAGATCGGCGACTGGGTGACCGTGTCGGGAGCGGAAGGGACCGTTCGCCGGATCAATGTTCGTGCAACCGAACTTGGCATGGCCAATGGCAGCGTGGCTATCGTGCCGAACTCGTCTTTTATCTCGGGCAATGTCCAGAACAGGGTCGGCGGCGATTTCGGGGCTCCGATCGAGTTGACCATTAAACTGGCCAACGCCGGTTCGCCCGACAAGGCTCGCGACACCTTGTTGGCCCTGATCGAGGATAACGAGAATATCCTAGAAAAACCCAGGCCGGGCTTGCTCTTCACCGACGTCTCCGATGATATCTATGGGTTCGCCTTGCACGCCTATGGCAAGCCAGGTAAACAGATCGCGGAAGTCCGCAGCGACCTTCTCTACAGGCTGGTCCAGGCCCTTGCGAGCGCAGGCATCAAGGCCACGATCTCTTGATGCTGCCTGCCTACCACCAAGGTTCTCGACCTCGCACCAGGTGCAAGCTTCCGTTGCGCCTTCGAGTAGCTGATCGCCCACAATGATCACTTTCTCCAGTCCCTTACAGGGGAGGACAGTTAAATGAGCATCCTCGGCCGCGTCGCAGACCTGTTCCAGGCGAAGACCAACAAGCTGTTGAACGTTCTTGAAGACCCCAACGATACGCTCGATCTGTCTTACGAAAAGATGCTGACAGGCCTACAGACGACAAAGGGCCATCTGGCTGATGTGGTTGCCAAGCAGCTGTCTCTGGAACGTCAGATCGGTAACATCGCCAAGGAAATTGCTGGTGCCGAGAACGATGCGGTCACCGCCGCGACTGCCGACCGCGACGATCTTGCCCGCGCCGCATTGGTCCACCGCCGACACGCCATGGATACCGGTTCGATATTGGGCGGAGCCCATGACGTCATTGTCCCGCAGGTCGAAAAGCTCGCTCAGTACCAGCGGCTGCTCGAAGACCGGATCGAAAAGTTCCGGACCCAGAAGGATGCGATGAAGGCAAGCTATGCCGCCGCCAGGACGCAAGTCCAGGTGACGCAGTCGCTCACCGGGGTCGGCCCTAAGTTGGGCACTGCGTACCAGCAGGCCGAGGACAAGATATTGGCCATGCGCGACAAGGCCGACGCGATCGAAGGCATGGTTTCCCCCGGGTCGCTTACCCCGCCGGTCAAACACGACGGCAGCATCAGCGAAATCGCCCAGCTGCGCTCGGAGTATGCCGTGGAGGACGATCTGGTGCAGTTAAAAAAGCGCCTGGGTATAGCTGCGACAACCGCCTTATCTGCCCCTTGAATAATCCGCAGCTAGAGTTCGAGCGTCACCGCTTAACAGGTCGAGGTGAAACAATGGCGCTGTGTGGCAACGTGCGCGCCTTGAAGCGGAGGTAGCCTTTCGGCGATTATGATCCAACGCCTCATACAGATATCGATCCTGCCCCCCGAAGACGTATTTTGGACCATCCTCGTTGCCGCCTTGGCGACCGGCCTTGCGCTGTTCGCGCATACCATCGTCTTCCGTCTGGGGCGCAAGCTGGCAGCGCGAAGCCCCGGCACCACCGACGATATTATCATTGCCAGAAGCACGGCGCCGATGCGGTGGATCTTTATCGTCATGGCGCTGGCCATCGTGCATCGCCGGTTATTGGCCAGCGACGAGATCGAAGCACTCTGGCAACAGGCCACCGGGTTCGCACTGCCCGCGCTTTGTGGCTGGCTGACGATCGCCGTGTTGTACGCCTATCGCGATATCGTCGATGTCCGGGCGGACATCAGCATCGCCGATAATTTTCGCGCCCGGCGCCGCCGGACCCGGGTCGGTCTGCTCGTTCGTATCGTCACGTTCCTGATCCTGTTCCTGACCGTGTCCGCAATGCTGCTCAGCATCCCGGGCGTTCGCAACTTCGGCATCACGCTGATGGCGTCGGCTGGCATCGCCGGCATTGTCGTTGGCTCGGCTGCTCAGCCTGCTTTGAAAAATTTGATTGCCGGTGTCCAGATGGCTTTTACCGAACCTATCCATCTGGATGATGTGCTCATCATCCAGAACGAATGGGGACGGGTCGAGACGATCGGGCTGACCTTCGTCGTGGTCAAGCTTTGGGACGAACGACGGCTGATCGTGCCTGTCTCCAAATTCCTCGAAGAGCCGTTCCAGAACTGGACGCGGGAAACGTCACAGCTGCTTGGCTCGGTGTTCCTGTATGTCGATCCGACTGCAGATGTTGGCCGCATTCGTATCAAGGCTGCCGCAATCGCGGCTGCCAACAGCCTGTGGGATCAACGCTTCACCAACCTCCAGGTCACGGATCTCAAGGACGAGGTCATGGAATTGCGGGTCCTGGTGACGGCGTCGGACGCTGCCCGCGCCTTTGACCTGCGGTGTGATGTTCGCGAAGCCTTGATGACCTTTTTGCGCGATGAGCTGCCAGAGGCATTGCCTCGACGCCGTATCGCCCAGATCGATCAATCCGGAGAAATCGGCTGACCATGTTCAGTGACGCATCAACATTAGCTATCGGTGCCGATGCCTGGCGCTTCGCGGCAGACTTCGCGAAAGTCGACACCGCCGCGTGTTGACCAGCATCAACCACCGGCCCGTATGTAAAATCATCAGTGCGCCGGGATGGTCACTACCGTATTGGTCGGCGGGTTGGATTGACCAAGTGCCATCAGCGTCTGAAGGACGGAGAAAGCCACCTTGCTATCGAAATCCGTATCGTCGATCCAATAGCTGCGATTCTTGTAGCGGATCATCGAGAAGACGTCCTTGGGACTCTTTTCGCCGCTGTGGATGATAACCACGGGGCGCCCAAGGATTGCCGCATCATCTACCGTCGCGATTGTCCGGTGCGCGGTGACATCCTCAGATGCGACCTCAACTTCGGACGCGACCTGAACCAACATCCCCAGGACCGGGCGCGTAAGTAAGGTGATCGTTCCAGGCTCGGCCCTGCCACTGCCATAGCGGACCTCGGCGTCGTGGGTATTTTTGGCCATGCCAAGCATCTGGCGGGTCGTGAGCACGAGCTTCTGGATGTCCGGATCGGCACTGTCCGGGATCGACAGGATCAGCTTGCCGCCAACCTTCGACTTCTCATCGCCCGGCTCGGTCCCAGGTGCAAGCCGAACGCCGAGTTGTCCCGCGATTTGAAGCTGGCGCAAATCGATCAGCAAATGGGCAAAGCCGGGGGAGCCGGTGCGATGTGCGGTGTCGAGCATCGAGCTGTTGTTGAGGCCGTTGACGGACTGAATGGCGAGCCGGAACAGCACGTCGATCGGGGTGCCGCTGAGACTCAGCGGCAACAGTTCGGTGGGCGATATCGGTCGCAGGAAACTGCTTGCCAGAGCCTCCCCAGTCACCGGCTGAAAGGTGAAGGTTGGGCTCTGGGTTACGGCGACCCCCGGCGTACCCGCAAGCGTGTTCGATCCACCCGGAACCACCGTCAGCGCCCCGCTGAAATTCTGCTGGAGCGTGTAGCCGGAGATGACCTGTGTCGTGTTGAGGAACTGGGGAACGTCACCGAAGCGCAAACGCACGATGTTGAGCAGCGTCTGCGCCTTACCGCCATCTCCCAGCGACTGAGTGTAGCCGAGTTGATCCTGATATAGCCGTCGCGGCGCGAAACCTGCACATCCGCCCAGCAGCGACGCCAAGACGAGGACCGGTAAAACGCGACTGGCGCATAGTATTCCGCAGCGTCTGTGCATGAGCACCCGATCCGTCATTGGAGCGTCTCCCGGGTGGTGCGATCGCACTAGACTGGTCTCAGGATGTTGTCGGAGAACGACCGCGCATCGACCTCGGCCCAGTCGAGCTCTTCCTGCAATCGGCGGTAAACGTCTTCAGGTATTTTTTCGGCCTGACGCATGCCGTGAAGGCGGCTGCGTTGCCGCTCAATCATATCGAGTTGAAGCTGATCGAACAATGACGACGTTTGCGGATCATAGCCCTGCGCGAGAACATCGCTGGCGGACCGGTAGCGGACCCGCAGGGCGTCCGGCCCGGGACCTGAGTGATCAGCAATGGCTGTAAGGCCAGCGGCAAGCAATTCCGTCCGCGCGTCGGCGATCTCGACGCTCAGCTTGGTGTCCACTCCAAACCCGAGGCGACGGATCAGTGGCCCAAGGGTCAGGCCTTGGAGAAGCAAGGTTCCTAGCACGACGCAAAAGGCTGCCAGGACGATCAGATCGCGGCCGGGAAAATGTGCAGGCAATGCGAACGCCGTGGCAAGCGTTAGCAGCCCACGCGTCCCGGACCAGGCGATGATGATGACCTCACGCCAGGATTGCGGCTCGGGTAGCCACGCGGGCGCAAAGACGTGAAGGACGACACCCTCCAAGCCGCGGAATACGAATACCCAGACGACGCGAACCAGCAGGACAGTGGCCAGGATGCCAACGCCGAAGCCGATCGCGAGCAGTCGTGCTTCTGGGGCAAGGCGCAGCAAGATCTCACGTGACTGCAGACCCATAAGCGTGAAAGCGACAATATTGAGGACCAGGATCGCGGCAGCCCATACTGCCGTCGTCTGCAGGCGGTCGCGTGCTGGTTGAGTGACCGGTCGATGCCAGGCGACCACCATGCCGAAGACCACCACCGCAAGAACCGGCGACAGCTTCAGCCACCCGGCAACCAGCCAGATGGCGAACGTGACGACAAAATCGATCAGGCTCGCTCCCAGTGCGCCTGCAAACAACCCGATCAGGCGTAAATATAGCCAGGCGACCGCTAAACCCAGGATGCCGCCGCCGGGTAGGGCCAGGCCAAGGCGCAATATCGAAACCATTGCATCTGTTTGCGTCGTCAAGGCAACTGCTGCTCCGAAGATCAACAGCGCGGTAGCGTCGTTGAGGAGAGTTTCCCCTTGTAATATGAGTATCCCGCGCCGAGGCAGGTCCATATCGGTCGTCACCGCATCCCAGACTACCGCATCTGGCGGCGAAACGATGGCCCCGAGCGCAATTGCGGCTGCCAGTGGCAGCCCGCCCCAGAAGACCCCGACGGCAGCGACGGCAATCGTTGTCAACACAACCGCGACGACCGCCAGAGCAAACAGCGATAGTCCGTGACGCCTTAGTTCACGGGGCGGCGTCGCATACGCGGCGTGGAACAGCGCTGGCGCAATGAACAGGACAAGCGCCAGGTGAGGGTCGATGCTGATGAGCGGGGCAAACGGCAGAGCCGCGTAGCCTACGCCGGCGATGGCAAGGATGGTCGGATAAGGGATCTCGGACTTTCTCGAAACAGCGAGCAGCAGCAGCGCGACAAGCAGCAACGCCACAATGTTTTGAAAAAGATACATGTGAGGACAGTGACATCCAAACGCTTCTCTGTCGCTAAGCTGCTTGTTTCTGATGCCGTTAATGGCGTCCGTTGTGCAAATTACCAGCCCAGTTGACTGCCTCAAGCTCCGCAGCCTGAAGCCATATCAGGATCGGTGACACATTAATCGACTGTTCGAGGTTCGCACTGCAAAGAGATCACATTATTCAACAAGCATAATTTTATCGACCGTTCTGATCTGCGGGACTGAAAAGGTCAGGACCACTTTTTAGATGCTCAATCACATGAGGATAGCTTGGTAATCGATAACGATTTCGTTCTATCGTCTCCATCAACATTATTGCGCGTCAATAGCAGTTGATGGTTCTGGAAATAGCTGCCTCCCTGAAATTTATTAGCGCTCGATGTCGCGGTGCTCGGGTAGCGAAGCTAAATTACCAACGACCTGATTTATGGAACGACTGACCCCTTTGCATTTGGCAACGAGAAATGTGGGTATTATGTTCAGATAATCGCTTCAGCTTATATGAAATTGGCAGGTACTGAACGGTCAGCCACGTGTGCTGCCAAAATAATCCACTTTGGCTATGATGATTGACGGCTTCGGCGGGACCGGCTTTGCCCTGCGCAGGTATCAACCTGCAGCTATTGGAGATGCATGCCATGCCCGATGCCATCCTAACCCGCCTCCGTACATTGGACGAAGACGATATTGAGGCAGCGCTCTTGGAACGATCGATAGCCCTGCCAATCGGCGATCACGCCACGGCAGTTGAGCTGGTCAACACGATGCTGGACTACGTGACCGAGGAGGAGGCGCGTATACAGGCGGACGATGAGGCGCGCATGCCAAAGGCGGTGGACGCGCGCATCTCTGACTGCCGTCTTATAGGCCTGCGCTTTTTAGATGATGTCAACGACAACGGACATGAAGCCTTTCGCGATGTCGGCCCGGCCAACATTTTTACTGACTAGCCGAACAGCCGGCATGGATTAGCTGGCGAGGACGATCGCGCCGCCCAAGCCCACTGGACTTGTAACGGTTTCGTGCCGGTCACCTCTTTCACTATGCCACCTTGGCCT
>CAZZYX010000061.1:0-4187 GCA_964658485.1 uncultured Acetobacteraceae bacterium
GTTGTCGCTGCAGGCCTGGATGCACAGATCGCCGCCGGTGCGTTCGGGCAACAATTGGTCACCGTTGAAATGCGGCAGGTCGATCAGTGCCTCGGGACGCCTGGCTGCCAGTCCGAAGCGATCGACGCCGTCCTTGATGAACAGCCCCGCCCCGAAACCGATGGTCAGCGTCAGCCGTTCCGGCGCCAGCCCGCCGGCTTCGCCTGAGTCGAGCGGCGGCGCATCTCCGGCGCCGGTATCGCTCGCCAACGGCAGGCCGGCCGCCAGCCGTGCACCGGCATCGGTCCAGCGGCGCAGCAGGTCGCTGAGATCGCTGCGCCTGGCGGTCACGATGTCGAACGCAGCGAAGTACAGATGCTGTTGCTGAGGCGTAACGATGCCACCCTGATGCGGGCCATAGAAAGGCTCGACCGCGCCGCCCGCCAGCCCCTGTCCGGCCATGATCGCCGGCGGCGTCGCGCGGGCCGTGCCGGCCAAAGCCACCGCTCCGCCAACCAGGCCGACCGCACCGCCCATAAAGCCACGACGCGACGCGCCGGCATTATTTCGATCGGGGCCATCTTGACCGGGGCGCCGGGTCATGAGTGCGACGCCTTGACCAGCGTGTTCATGTCGTCCTCCACATAATAAAAGCCGCTGCCATCCGGGGCCATGGCCAGCCCGAACAAATCGCCATTGCCGGGGGGCGATTGCGCCTGGTCGTTGTCGATCCACTGCGCATAGATCTGCTTGCCGGCGATGGGATCGACCTCGACGATCTGGCCATTCTTGCCGTTGCACACCAGCAAATGGCCTTGTGGCGACCACGCCATCGCCAGCGGCCATGCCAGCAAGCCATCTTGCGTCACCACCCGCCCGGTGCCGGCGCTATCGGTGCGAGTGCTGGCATGCTCGATGGCGTTGATGGTATTGTCGAGCCCGTCCGTGACATACAGCGTATCCTGGCCATCCAGCGCCAGGCCGGTAGGTCCGAACAGCAGATTGTCGGCGTCGGCGCGCTGGGCAAAGCCGCTGCCGACCACCGTCTGGCTGAGCAGCACCGGCGCCTTGCCGTCGGGAATCGACAATTCCAGCCGCAGCACCGTCGCCTTGTGCACGATCACCGGATAGTGCGTGACGGGATCGAGAACATGCGGCCCCGGCAGGTCGAAACCGGCCATGCTGATAAAGAGCGTGGCGGAAGCGCCCTTGTCAATCACCGCCATATTGCCCCACGGGCCATTGATGGTCGGACCGGCCCAGGTCGCCACCAGCTTGCCGGTGGCGTCGAGCACCAGCACGCAACCATCGCCCTTGGTGGTGGTGGTGCCGTCCTTGGTGGGCAGCGAACCGACGATGACCCAGCCCGACTTGAGCATGGTCATCGCCGTCGTCAGCCCGACCCCGCCAGGGCACTGGGCCAGGTTCTTGGGGATCTGCGCGAACAGCGTGGTTTTCTTGGTCGTCGGATTGTAATCGACGATGGTCGTGCCGGTGCCTTGCAGGTTGGAGATGTTGTTGAAATTGTCGACCAGGACATCGCCCTGCACAATCTTGCCCGCCGACACCGGCGCGACGACGACCGCATAGGGGTTGAGGTCGCCGTTGTCGGGCGTCGTGATCGCGAGAGTGGTGTGACGATGGACCGCTTCGAGATAACCCTGCGGCGCACCAAAGGCCGGAACCGGCCCCCACAGCGCCAGTGCAACGGACAAATTCGCAATAAACTGTTTCATGCAGACCCTCACAATGCGATGTTTGCGCGGAAGCCAACAACTATTTCATTGCCGACTTTCTCGGCAATGCCGGAATTCGCGGCGTTGGGGTTGGCTATGCCACCGCCGGGATTGAAGACATATTGGATATCGGGCTGGATTTGCAGCCATGGGGTCACCTGTCGCTGATAGGTTGCCTCGATAAAAGTTTCGGACGTGCGCGCCGGATTATAGGTGCCGGTGAACTCGGCGATATCGACGTCCGCGCGAGCCTGGTCGCGGCTGACATGGGTAAAGCCCATCCCGATCCCGAGCGTATCGTCGGTCCGGTACAGGAACGGGTCCCGCATCACCAGGCCCAGGTTGGCGCTGAAGTCGATCAGGTTGCGATCGGCGAATGGCGTGCCCATCGCTCGGCCAAACACGCTGAGCGAGCGGTTGGGATCTTTTGAAGAGCGCCAGATCATCTGGTCCACGACGCCGTAGAATCCCAGATTGCCGCGATGCAGGCGCTGGCTGCCATCACTGGCCGGGTTCGCCAGCGGCAAGCCATCGCCGCCGAAACGGACATCGGCGAATTGTTCGCTATCGTACCATACGCCCAGTCGATAGGTGCGCGCCAGCGGCTGCCTGGCACCGGGCGCAACCATGCCGCCAAGGGCAGGCGCCGAATATTGCAGTTCTGCCAGCAGCAGCGCGCCATGGTGGAAGAATGGAAAGCTGGTGCCTGATGAATTGAGCTGCTGCGCGTCGGCGCCCAGTGCCTGCGCCTTGGCATTGCTGATATTGAACGGGCTGGAACTGAACGCGCCAAGCTGGATGCTGATGCCATTGACCGGTCGGTACCGCACCCGCACTCCCGGCGCAGACAGGGGATAGGCTGGACCACCGCCGGGCAGGTCGGCAGAGGGCAGCATCGGCCAGCCGAACATGGTGTTGACGAAGACCAGCGCATTGGTCGACACCATCCATTCCTGGTCGAGGCTCTGCTGCCCGATCCGGATATCCAGCCGGTCCTCCGCCAGCAGTTTTTGATCGTACCACAGTTCCCACAGGCGAGTGGAACGATCGGACTCGATGCCGCTGGCGGTCTGCAAGGTCAACAGGTTGCGCTGCGAGAGGTTGATGCCATGGAGCTGCAGCCCCGAGACGTTGAAAGTGCCGCCGTAATAACCGAGCGCGCGACTGGAATTGACCTGCACCACCGCCTGCGTCAGCCCGTCGTAATCCAGGCTCTTGTGGATGCCGCCGGTCACATTGCCCAGCGCTTCGCTGGTTTCTTCCACGGCAAAGGTGATGCCGTGTTGCGCCAGAGTGGTCCGCAGGCCCCACATGTCGCCGAGCAAGCCGCCATCCCGCCGCCAGTTTTTCAAGAAATCGAACGCGCCATCTTGTCGCGGGGCGCCATCGCTATCATCGGGCACGGCGATCGTAATCGGCGGCGGTGCAGCAAGAGCAGGGCTGGCCAAGGCAATGCCGGCCAGGATCGTCACTCTGCGGACATCTCGAACGATTTTAAGCTTCACTGCATTGCCTCGAATGACCAATTATTCGCAATTATTGCGAGTAGCTCGCATTTGCAATAGCTTTAGTGGCCTTGGGCGTGGCTATGCTCTTGCCGGATACCCGGACGTTGGCGGCTGACGGCGCGCGCAGAGCCGGATCGCTGGGAACAGCGGGCGAGATGCCGGTGTGGTAATGCCGGGCACATCGCTATAAAGGCCCGCGCATATTCAGATAATCCAGGCAGACCCATGGCCCGCAAACATTCGAAACACGATCCCTATGGCGATTTGCATCGTGAAGAAGAGGCTCCGGCGGTGGTGGTCGCCTGCTGGCTGTGTGGCCGGCCAACGGGTGAAACCATCGTCTGGCACCATCCCGTGCCGAAGAGCCGGGGCGGGCGCGATGTCGTGCCCATGCACCCGATCTGCCAGCAGACGCTGATCGCCAATTTCACCAATTCCGAATTGCAGCGCCATGGCGAAGACGTCGCCGCCCTGCTGGCCAACCCCACGGTGCGCAAATTCGTCGATTGGGTGGCGAACAAGGCGCCCGATTTCACCGCGACCACGGCCAAGAAGCAGCGTTGACCGATCACGCTGCCGGTTATCGAAACCTAAAGCGTCTTCATATATTCCACCAGGCTCAGGCGCTGGAACTCGGTAAATGGCTTACCGGTCGCCTTGTCGGACAGATATTCGTGGCCGGCATTCGAATTGCCGGCGACGCTGGTGTCGAAGGCAAATACGTTCTCCGGCGATTTTTCAGTCACGAAGCCGACCTTCACCGGGTCATACTCGTGCGATCCGACATAGAATTTTTTCGGTCGCAGCGCCGCCGGTCGCAACAAATCGTATAGCGTGGGAACCGAGCCATTGTGCAGGAACGGGCCGGTCGCCCAGATGCCGTTGAGCGGGCGGGCCTTGTAGGCCAGGATCTTGTTCTGCTTGCCGATGCACGGCGCAGCTGCGGGCGCGCCGACCGCCAGCG
>CAZZYX010000061.1:4197-20765 GCA_964658485.1 uncultured Acetobacteraceae bacterium
AGCATCAGCGGTGGCTCCCCGCCCAGCATGATGGTCAGGCCATCGCCGATCAACGTCGCCTTCTGGTTTGCCAGCACGCCGATGACGGTGGTGGGAAGCATGTCGGCCAGCGGGGCATTCGCACCGAAACCCGCCTTCGATCCGACATATCCATCCGTGGTCCCCGCCAGCTTGCCCGTGGCGGCATGCGCAAGATAGGCATTGCAGGCCATCGCCGGGTCGGTCCCGGTGCCAGGCTGGTTCGGCAGGACGAAGGGGATCATGGTGGTGGTGAAATGGGTTTTCAGGTCGAGCGGGGCGATCCAGCCATGGCAGCTCGCGCAGTTGGCGCGATACAGCGCCTGTCCCGCCGCGACCTTGTCATGGTCAAGCGATCCCAGCAGTCTCTCCGGCCAGGCGGGCGGCTGGAGCTTGGCCAGGACCAGTTCCAGCCAGGTGAGATTGCCGACCGACACGCTCGACGGATATCCCTTCAGCGCCGTCCAGGTCTTGTGCTCCGGGTTGGGCACGATCGCGACATCGCCGAACACGCCGATCACTTCGCCCGCGTTACGGCCCAGCGCGCCGACATCGAACCCGTGAATATCCTGGGCCAACGCCATGCCGTTCCATTGCAGCCGGTCCGACTGATGGGTGTTCCAGATAAACGGGTAAGACACCGGCGCGTTTGCGGGAAACCCGGTCGTGCCATCGCCCCCTGCCAGCAACGCCATCTTGTGATAGATATGCCCGACCGCATCCAGCCGCGCCGGACCATAGCGCATCGTCACGGCATTGGCCGCGGCAACCTGCGCTTCCCATCCCGTCAGCGCGCCCAGCGCCTGCCGCAGTTGTGCGGAATTGGGCGCGTTGTAACGGTTGCCCAGGACCTTTGCCGCGAATGCATCGAACCGCGCGCTGTCGTGGAGGGTAGCGGCCAGGCTGGCATCGAACGCACCGGTGAAGGCCTGGAAATCGGCCATCGTCGGCGCGCCGTCGATCCGGAGCTGCTCCGCCCCGTGGCTGATCACGCCGGTGTGACAGGCCGCACAATTCATGCCGACCCACGGCTCTTTCGACCCCTGGCCATCGTACCAGCGCAGTTTGGTCACGGTCAGGTCGGTGTCGTCGCCATGATCCACCGAAAAGCCCACGGGCAGGCTGAGGCCCGGCTCCGACGTACTGGGGAGATAGCCGAACCGCGCCATATTGAGGTCGCCGAAGAAGGGTTGGCCGGTTTCGCTATCGACCAGTGCCAGCGCCCAGGCATGCGGCACCAGACGCGAGCCCTGGCTGACCGAATACCACTCGACCCGCGCTTTCTGCGCCCAGCCCTGGACGACCGGCCCCGGACCTCTTGCCGGATCGAAGGCACAGCCCGCCACCAGCAAAGCCAGCCCGGCGATACTCGCGAATAAATCCTTGCGCATTGCCTCCCCCCTAAAGCAGTTTACTAACAACAGCACATTCAGGGTACGCCAGCAAGTTCGTAACCACAGTTTAGCTAAAGAAATGACATAACCGAGTAAACTGGTATGGAGCGATCGCCGGATGTACTGCACAGCGGGCGCATGGGGGGGCAAAATGCGATATTATCTGAAGCGAACATTTCTCGTTGGTACGGCGGTGCTGTATGCCAACGCCAGCGCATATGCCGACCAGGCCAGCGATACGGCCGGCAGCCAGGCGATCGTCGTCGTCGCGCAGCGTCGCGCCGAAGACCCGCAGCGCGTGCCGATCTCGCTGGGCGTGATGAGCGGAAAAAGCCTGGCGGACAGCGGCATCCTGTGTGCCGACGACCTGCAACTGCGCGATCCGACGCTTACCATTCTGGGCAACAACAGTCCGCAGGGTCAGTTGAACCTGATCCGGGGGGTCGGGACCTTCAGCTATTCGGATGCCGTCGAACCGAGCGTCGGCACCGCGATCGACAGCGTGGTCCTGGGGCGGCAGGGCATGGGCCTGACCGATCTCTACGATATCGACCACATCGAGGTGCTGCGCGGACCACAAGGCACCCTGTTCGGCAAGAACGCCAATGCCGGGCTGATAAACATCATCACTAACGCGCCGAGCTTCCATACCGGCGGCGAGGCGCGCGTGTCCTATGGCAACTACAACGAAGTATCGGCGTCGGGAGCGCTGACCGGCGCGATCGTTCCCGATACCGTCGCCGCGCGGGTAGCCGTCCTTTATCATCGGCGCGATGGTTTCATCGACCAGCCGGTGCTGAACACCAAAATCGGCGGGATCGACCGGTTGGGCGTGCGGGGCAAGCTGCTGTTCGAGCCGGTCGGCGGCAATGTCAGCGCGCTGCTGACGCTCGATTACTACCGGACCCACGATCATTGCTGCCACCCCACCGTGCGCAGCTATGGCAGTGCGGTCCAGGCCTATCTGATCGCGCCGGTCATCGGTGCGCCCGGTCCCGGCAATCTCGTCTCGGCATCCGAAACGCCGATCTATAACCGGTCGCGGTCGCTGGCCGCCACGCTGGAAATGAAGGGCGACCTGGGCAGCGGGCTGACGCTGACCTCGGTCACCGGATATCGCGACTGGACCAACCGCAACTCGACCGAGAACGACGGCACGCCGCTACCGATCCTGAATGCACCGGGCGATTACGCACGGACTCACGACCGGCAATTCACGCAGGAACTGCGGCTCGCTTCATCGGCACGGGATCGGTTGTTCTACACGCTCGGGCTCTATTATTTCCAGCTTAAGGCCGCTTCGAGCCATCTCGATTCGGGCTCGCTGGGGGTCGATCTACCGGCAGGGTTCCTGTTCTCGTCGTTTATCGCTGCAACCAGCAAGAGCACGAATTATGCCGCGTTCGGCGATGTTTCGTTTCACGCGACACCGCGACTGCTGCTGACTGCCGGGGCGCGGTTGCTGCGGGACACGGTCGCTGCACGCTACGATCGCACCAGCGATTTTCCGCTGCCGGGCACGACGCTGGGCGATACCAGCAGCGCCGCCGCCACGCGGGGCGATACCAATTACACCGCGCGTGGCGTCGCCCAATATCAATGGACGCCCGACGTGATGAGCTATGCCAGCATCGCGCGCGGCTACAAAGGCTTTGGCGCCGACATCTATTCCCCGCCGCCGGCGCAGGCGGGCGTCAGTTATGCCAGCACTTTCGCGCTTCCCGAGAACAGTCTCGCCTATGAGATCGGACTGAAATCGAACCTCCTCGATCATCGCGTCACCATCGACATCGCCGGCTTCTGGAGTGACTTCAACAACCTCCAGCTATCGCTGTTCAATCCGCAGGTCGCCCAGTACGTGCTGCTCAACGCGCGCAAGTTCCGCACCCGCGGCGTTGAACTGGCAATTGCCGCCCACCCGGCCAAGGCCCTCGCGCTCACCGCCTCGGGTGCCTACACCGACACCGCGCTGGTCAGCTTTCCCGGCGTGCCCTGCGTGCCGGGGCCATCGCCGGTGGCGTGCATCGATGGTACGCGCAATTTCACCGGGGGGCGCTCGCCACTGTCACCCGATTTCGCCTTCGTGCTGTCGGCCGAATATACGCATGAACTGCGCCCCGGAATGGGGATCGACGGTCGGCTCGACTATAGCTGGAAAAGCAGCATCCTGTTCAGCACCGACCAGGACCCCAACAAGGTCCAGGGGCCGGTCGGCATCCTCAACGCGCGAGTCGGGCTTGCCTTCGGCGCTGGCCAGCAGACCCAGCTCTCGGGCTATGTCAGGAACCTGACGAACAAGCGCTGGACGAACCTTTTGTTTGATTCGGCGGTCTGGGGCGGCTATTCCCAATATCCGGAAATCGGGCGCACTTACGGCGTTGAAATCGCCTCCCGTTTTTAAGGATGCTGCCATACCGGATGTGTTCATCTCCTACAGTCGGCAGGATGTCGATGTCGCCCGCCGGTTCGCCGAGGCGCTGGTCGCGTCCGGCATCGACTTGTGGTGGGACAATGACCTGCGCAGCGGCGAAACCTTCGACGACGCGATCGAAGCGGCCTTGCGCGCCGCCAAGGTGGTGGTGGTGCTGTGGTCGCCCTTCTCCGTCGTATCGCGCTGGGTGCGTGCCGAAGCGACCACCGCCGACCGGCTGGGTACGATCCTGCCGGTGATGATCGCGCCGTGCGAACGGCCGATCATCTTCGACCTGCTGCACACCACCGATCTTTCGGCATGGAAAGGCAACATTGCCGATCGCGCGTGGACCGCATTCCTGGGGCAATTGCGCCGCAAGACCGCGCTCGGGGCAGATGCGCCGTCGCCCGTCGAGATTGCCGCCGGATACGCGTTCAAGCTGCCGTCGAAGCCGTCGATTGCACTGTTGCCGTTCAAGGACATATCGCTCGGAGCACAGTCCGAGGGCTTCACCGACGGCATCGTCGAGGAAATCAGCGCCACCCTCTCGCACTTCCAGACGCTGTTCGTGATCGCGGGGGCGTCCAGCCTGTCCTACCGCAACACCGGCAAGGACCCGGCGACGATCTGTCGCGAACTCGGGGTGCGCTACCTGCTCGAAGGATCGGTACGCCAGTCGCGCGGTCGCGTCCGCATCACGGTAAAACTGGTAGATGGCATCGACGGCGCCCAGGTTTGGGCGGAAAAATTCGACGATGGCCTGGAAGACATTTTCGAGCTGCAGGACCGCGTTGCCACCGCGGTTGCCAGCCGGATTGATTCCTCGATCGACAGCGCCGAGCTCGAGCGGGCGGTGCAGCATCCTACATCCTCACCCGATGCGAATGAACTCTACTGGCGCGCCAATGCCATGTTCCGCCGCTTCGACCCGCAATCGATCGCAGAGGCCATCGCGCTGCTCGACCAGGCGCTGGTGCTCGACCCGGAGCATGGCTGGGCTGCGGCACTGAACGGGTTTTGCCACTCCACCCTGTTCGGCTACGGCTGGAGCGGCGATCCTGCCGGCAGCCGCACCGCTGCGCTGGGGCATTACGAAACGGCGATGCGCCAGGCGGGCAACGATCCGCGGGTGATGTGCTATTGCGGCGCCATTCTCCTGAACGTCGGCGGCGACGGCGATGTCGCCACGCGGTTGGCGAACCGCGCGCTCGAACTCAACCCCGGATCGGCGACCAATCTGTTCTGGAGCGGCTGGAACGACGCGATCATCGGCGAGCCGGAACGTGGCTTGCAGCGTCTGGAAGATTCTATCCGGCTCAACCCGCGCTCGGTCGTGCGCCCGCTCGCGGTCTGCGCGATGGGGATATGCCTGTTCGAGATGCACCGTTTCGAGGAAGCGATCGGGGTGCTGAACGAGGTGCTTCAGCAATTGCCGCAATTCCCGCCCGCGCTGGCCTGTGTCGCGGCCAGCCTGGCCCACGCCGGACGCAGCGCAGATGCGCGCGCCGCCGCCGTTCGCCTGCAGGCGATGGGCGGCGGTATCGGCGTGCTCGCCGGCTTGCGTCGCGCGCAGGATGTCGAGCTGCTGCAATCCGGGTTGGCGGCAATAAAGTTCGATCCTGCAGCAGCTTGATCGAATCGCCGGTAGACGTTGCGAAGTGCCGACGTTAACCTTCGGCGGCAACGGGGGGATACTTCATGAGCGAAATCGCGGTTCCGGCAGGCTATTACCAAAGCCCGGCGATACACGACTGGGCCTATGTCGTGTCGTTCACCCCTTCGAAGATCTATTCGCCCGCTTCGCTGCACGAACTTTCGGCGACGTTGGCAGGCATTCGGCAGAGCGGCGGGACCGTTCGCATCCTGGGCGGGCAACACAGTTGCTCGGAAATTTTCGAAAACGATGCGGTGATAGACATTTCGCACCTGCCGATCGAGTTCACCGTGATCGATGCGGCTGCTGGAAAAGTCGTGGCGAGCGGCTGGATGCACGCCCATGAATTCACCCGTCGCGCCGCCCTGGCGGGGTTGACCCTGACCGCACTCGGCGGCACCGACGCGCAGACCCTGGGTGGACTGATCGCGACTAACACCGCCGGCGCGACGATCTCGACGACTGTCTACGACACCGTCGACTGGGTCGAATACCTCGCCCCCGATCCGGACTCCCCGGCCTTCGTGACGGTAACGGTAAAGCGCAACGATCCCGCGTTCGATACGGTGATCTGCTCGCTGGGCGTGATCGGCTTCATCACGCGCGTCGGCTTCACGCTGGTGCCCCAGCGCTATTATCAGGGTGGCTTCACCCTGAAACCGATCGCCGACATCCTGGCCAGCGCGGCAACCATCCAGGCGATGTGCGACGCACATGATTTCTGGCGCGTCGAATGGCTGCCCGGAGATAATCCGCAAGGCTATTTGTGGAGCGCGCAGTTGCAACCCACGCCGGGCGATCCCGATGGCGATTACCCGCCCGACGCGGAGGAAGCGCAACTGCTCGGCGCGATCGCCGCCTATGGCGACGGCGCCTTCATGACCCCCGCGCTGCAACTGGTCTACGACCAGATGGTCAGCACCTTCAACCCCGCCAATGCCCCCAGCGCGACCGGGCCGATGCGCAATATCATCCCGGTCGATCGGCTGGCCAGCCTGCTCGTGCTGATGGCCGAATGGAGTTTCGCGCCGGCCGACGTGCCCCGCGCGATGCAATGCTGCAAGACCTATTTCGACGCTCACGGCTGGCCCAACCTGGCTACCGAGATCGAGGCGACGAAGTGCGACACTCACCACATGTCACCATGGAACTGGTCCGGCCTGCCTTTCATCGTCAAGTTCAACTTCCAGTACCTGACCAACTTCATCGCCAATGATCCGGTACAAATGGAACGTGTGTTCGCGCATCTGAAGGGATTATGGCACGCCCTTGATGCGGCGGGCATCGCGTTCAAGGCGCATTGGGGCAAAGTCAATTTCCTCACCCCCGAACGGGTCGCACGCGACTACGGCATGGCCGCGTTCAAGCCGGCTGTCGTTCCGATGTTCGTCAATCATTACCTTCGCCAACGCCTTGGCCACTGATCCCGCGACCACCAACCTCATGGCAGGCGCGATCGCGGACCGCGCCAGGGTAGCGACCATTCTCGCCGCCGCCTTTGCCGACGATCCAGTATTCGAATGGTTTTTCCCCAACCGAACTCAGCGCCGGACCTGCCTGCCGAAGCTCTTTGCGCGGCTTTACGAGGTTGAGATGCGATATGGCGCCGTGGTGCGCGCGGAAGATTACCAGGCGACATCGTTCTGGCGAGCCCCCGGACAGGCGATCACTCCGGCATCGGCATTCATCCGCCAGATTCCGGCCCTGGTCGGGCTGTTCGGCTTGCGCCTCGGTCGGCTGATGGCGGTATCTCGCGCGATCGAGGCGCATATGCCCGATGGCCAGCCGTTCTGGTATGCCCATTTCGTCGGGGTCCAGCCTGCCGAGCAGCGTCACGGCTGGGGCCGCGCCATGATGCAACACGGCTTCGCTCGTGCCGCCGCAGCCGATATGCCGCTCTATCTCGAAACCGCTCGACCCGAGAACGTCGCTTTCTATCGGGCGCTTGGGTTCGAGGTGACGGGGGAATGGAACGTCCCCGATGGCCCGCACTTCTGGTCGCTCATGCGCTGGCCGGAAATCCGGCCCCTTCCGGCCAGTCCGGCGCAGCCAGGCCCATGACCTTGAACAGTGAGCCCATCTGGTCGGCATCGATCAGCCGCGCCAGCGCTGCCGCCACCGCGTCCGCACTGTCGGGCGCGGCGCGTACCAGCGCCTCGGCCCGCGCGGCGATCCCCATTGCGGATAGAAACGCGCCCTGACCTATCGTGCCCAACCAGCGCGCGCCACCAGCCTGCGCTATTTCGGCCATCCCGGCAAAATCGACCAGGGCCGTGATATCCGCCTCACCCGGATCGGTGAATGGATCGACGCGTGCGTGCCCGCGGACTGCTTGCAGGCTGGATCCGGTGCTGGCCCCGGTGCTGGCCACGGCATGGCCATAATCGATGAACAGCGCTGCCCCGCCCTGCCCTGCCAGCCGCTGTGCCACGGCTTGAACCACCGTGGCTGCGGCGGGACAGGTTTCGATGATGGTACCGGGCGCAGCCAGGAGGCGGTCGACCGGCACGGCGGCATCCATCGGCCGCTCACCCGCAATCGCCACGAACCGGCCACCGACATGCGCGACCATCCGCTCACGCCAGCCAGCCTCGGTCTTTACCATCTGCCGCACCGGCAGGGCGTCGAGAAATTCGTTGGCGACCACCAGCAACGGGCCGTCGTCGGGCAGGTTCGCCAGATCGTCATGCCATTGCGCGCCGGGTAACAGCGCCTGCTGCGCGCCCCGCAGGGCCGGCGAGCTTTCGACTAGATGCACCGCCGGATTCAGCCCGAAACGCGCAGCCGCGCCCAGCGCATCGCGGGCCAGCGTGCCCCGCCCCGGCCCGGCCTCGACATAATGAACATCGGGCGGGCGCCCGGCGCGTATCCAGATGTCGGCGAGCCAGATGCCGATCATCTCGCCGAACATCTGGCTGATCTCGGGCGCGGTGATGAAATCGCCGGTTACGCCCAGCGGATCGCGCGTCGTGTAATAATGGGCGGCAGCCTCGCCCATGTATTGGGTTACGCTGATCGGGCCGCCCACGGCGATCAGCCGCGCCAGCCGCTCCGACAGGTTGGTGGTCATGCCGGGAGGGGCGGGACGCTTCCCAGCGGCGGACGCAGCGCCGCGCGGGCAATGAAAAACACCCCGATCACCATCATCGGCACGGTCAGCCACTGGCCCATCGACATGCCGGTGCGGGCCGCGAAATCTTCCAGCTGGGCATCGGGTTCGCGGTAAAATTCGACGGTAAAGCGCGCCAGCCCATAGCCCAGCGTAAATATGCCCACCAGCAGTCCCGGCCGCCAGCGCGCGCGCGTCGCCCAGAACAGCGTCAGCAGCACGACCGCCAGCACCACCCCTTCCAGCGTGGCTTCGTATAATTGGCTGGGATGGCGCGGCTCGCTGCCGGCACCGGGGAACACCATCGCCCACGGCACGTCCGGCCCGGCGACGCGGCCCCACAGCTCGCCGTTGATGAAGTTCGCCAGCCGCCCGAACAACAGCCCGAACGGCACGCAGACCGCGACATAATCGCAGCTGCGCAAAAACGAGATGCCGCCGCGCCGGGTGACCCAGGTGATCGCCACGACTACGCCGATCAGCCCGCCATGAAAGCTCATCCCGCCTTCCCACAGCTTGAGCAGATCGAGCGGATGGGCAAACAACTGCGGCCCGTAGAACAGGGCATAGCCCAGCCTTCCGCCCAGGATGATCCCCAGCGTGCACCAGAAAAACAGGTCATCGACATGGCGCTGCGCCATCGGCGCGCCGGGCTGGCGGATCATTCGCAACATGTGCCAGTAGCCGACGATGATACCCGCCAGATACGCGAGCGAATAATAGCGCAGGGTGAAGAACCCCAGGTCGATACCGCGCCTGAGACCAAGGTCGGACCAGTAGATCGGCTGGTGAACAGCACTGGCCGCAGCCATCAGGGACAGGATCAGCATGACCTCCTAAAAATCGCACCCCTGGAATTCGCCGGCAGGGACCGTACCGGCGCGGCTTGTATCAACGAGTTCCCGCCGATGTAAGAGCCGGCAAGAAATTCGCCGAACGGCACCCTTGCGAAAGCGCGCTATGCCCGCGCCCGGTTTGACACTATTGACGCCGCATGACCGCCCTTCGCATCCCCAACCAACGTGCCGTAATCGATCGCCGCGCGCTGACCGAAGCCATCAGGCAAATCGCGGCCGATGCGGGCGGCTCCCCTGTACGCGTGCGGGTCGTGGAACTGCTGCGCGATGCCCTTGCGCAAGGCCGCGCCGAAATCGCGCGTCGATTATGCGAGCGGCCAACCGCAGGGCACGATTGCGCCGAAGCGCAAGCATTCCTGGTCGATCAATTGTTGCGCATCATCCACGACCATGTCGTCACCAGCGTCTGTCCCGGCGACAATCGCGCGCCCGGCGAGCGACTGACGATCATGGCGGTGGGCGGCTATGGCCGGGGCGAAATGGCGCCGCATTCCGATGTCGATGTCGCCTTCATCACCCCGATCAAACAGACGCCGTGGTGCGAGCGGGTAATCGAGGCGATGCTCTACCTGTTGTGGGACCTGGCGCTCAAAATCGGCCATTCCAGCCGTTCGCTCGATGAAATGGTACGTATGAGCCACAGCGACCTGACCATTCGCACGGCCATGCTGGAAGGTCGCTATGTGTGGGGCGACCAGGCTTTGTACGCCGAAGCGCAACAGCGGTTCTGGGACGAAGTCGTGGCGGGCAGCGAGCGGCAATTCGTCAGCGAGAAACTCGGCGAGCGCGCCGATCGCCACAAGCGGCAGGGCGACAGCCGTTACGTCGTCGAGCCCAACATCAAGGAAGGCAAGGGCGGCCTGCGCGATCTGCACACGCTCTACTGGATCGGAAAATATATCCACAAGGTGCGCACGCCCGCGCAGCTGGTCGATGTCGGATTGCTGACCGCCGACGAATACCGCGCGTTTCGCCGCGCCGAGAATTTCTTTTGGGCAGTGCGCTGCCACCTCCATCTGCTGACTAACCGCGCCGAGGACCGGCTGACCTTCGACGTTCAGCGAGCGGTGGCCGCGCGCATGAATTTTACCGACCGGCCCGGCAAGAGCGCGGTCGAGCGGTTCATGCAGTTCTTCTTTCTCCAGGCCAAGCAGGTCGGCAGCCTGACCGGCGTATTCCTGGCCCAGCTCGACGAACAATTCGCCAGGCGGCAGCGGCGCGGTCCGGTGGCGACGTTTCGCGCCCGCGCCCGCACGGTGAAGGGCTACCGCATCGCGCGGGGCCGGATCGCCGCGCCGCGTGACGACTGGTTCGCCGAGGCACCCGTTCGCCTGCTCGAAATCTTTGTGCTGGCCGACAGCGAGCGGCTGGAAATCCACCCGGCGACCATGCGCATGATCGCGCGCGATGCGCGGCTAGTCGATGCCGCCCTGCGCCGCGACCCGGCTGCCAACGCCCTGTTCATGGAGCTGCTGACCAGCCGGAACGATCCCGAAACGGTGCTGCGCTGGCTCAACGAGGCCGGGGTATTCGGACGTTTCGTGCCCGAGTTCGGCCGCGTCAACGCCCAGATGCAGTTCGACATGTATCACCACTACACCGTCGACGAGCATACCATCCGGGCGATCGGGCTGCTGGCGCGGATTGAAAAGGGCGATCTGGCCAAGGATCACCCGCTCGCCAGCGAGGTTATCGCCAAGGTGCAATCGCGCCGCGCGCTGTATGTTTCGGTGCTGTTGCACGACATCGCCAAAGGGCGCGGCGGCGATCATTCGGTGCTCGGTGCCGAAATCGCGCTGAAACTTTGTCCGCGATTGGGCCTGGACGAGGCCGAGACGCAAACCACAAGCTGGCTGGTGCGCTATCACCTGCTGATGAGCGACACCGCGATGAAACGGGACCTGGCCGACTGGAAGACTATCGCCGACTTCATCGCCGTAGTCGAAACGCTTGACCGGCTGCGCCAACTGACGCTGCTGACGATCGTCGATATCCGCGCGGTCGGCCCTGGCGTGTGGAATAGCTGGAAACGGCAATTGCTGACCGACCTGTACGAAGCCGCCGAGGAACGGCTCCGGCTGGGCCATGCCCAGCATGGTCGCGCGCATCGCGTTGCTGCCAAGAAGGAAGCGGTTGCCGGGCGTCTGGGCAACAGCGCCGGGCTGGTCGAGCAGTTCAGCAGCCAACTCGGCGATTCCTACTGGATCGCCGAGAGCGAGGATGTCATCGCCATGAATTTGGCGCAACTTGCCGCAGCCAAAGGCGCTCCCTTGACCATCACCACCGAATACGACGCATCACGCGGCGCGACGCTGGTGATGGTGCTGGCGGCAGATCATCCTGGCCTGTTCTACCGCATCGCCGGAGGCATTCACCTGGCCGGCGGCAATATCATCGACGCTCGCATCCACACCGCGCATAACGGCATGGCGGTCGACAATTTCCTGGTGCAAGACCCGCTGGGACGACCGTTTTCGGAAAGCGGCCAGTTGGAACGGCTGCACACCGCGATCGCCGACGCTTTGTCCAACCGGACCCGCATGCAACCGCAACTGGCGGCGCGCCCGCTTGCCCGTCCGCGTGCCGATGCCTTCGACGTCCGTCCGCGTTGCGACTTCGACAACCAGGCATCGCAGCGTTTCACCGTCGTCGAGATCGCCGCGCGTGACCGTCCGGCGCTGCTCAACCGGCTGGCCCGCGCCCTGTTCGATTCGCGCCTGATCGTCCATTCCGCGCATATCGCCACCTATGGCGAGCGCGCGGTAGACGTGTTCTACGTCACCGACCTGTTCGGCGGCAAGATCGACGCCCCCGCCCGGCTGAAAGCGGTGGAAAAACGGCTGCTCGATGCAGCAGGCGAGGAAACGGCCGGGGTGGCGCTGATGTCGGCGTGATCTGCTATCCCGACAAACGCGCCAACGCCGCCTCGCGCCCGATCAGCGGCAACAGCGTAGCCATGTCGGGTCCGTGATCCTGCCCGGTGAGTGCCTGGCGCAGCGGCAGAAACAGCGTCCTGCCCTTGCGACCGGTGCGTTCCTTCAGCGCGCCGGTCAGAGCCGACCAAGCCTCGGGCCCCCACTCCAGCCCCGCCGCCACCGCTGCCGCATCGTCCAGATAAGCGCGCGTTTCGGCATCGAATCGTGGCACCGGGATCGGCCCGGTAATGACGCGCCACCAATCCTCCGCTTCGGCGAGCGTGGTCAGGTTGGGCCGGATCGCCAGCCATGCCGCTTCGCTCATCCCCGGTGGCAGTTGCCCGGCAACGCGCGCATAGGGCAGCCGGTGCAGGACGGCGGCGTTGATCCGCTGCAGTTCGGCCTCATCGAAGCGCGCCGGCGCCCGGCCGAAATGCGCGAGATCGAAACTCGCCGCCAGCGCCTCCGCATCGAGCGCCGGGTCGACCGGATCGCTGGTCCCCAATCGCGCGAGCATCGCCAGCAAGGCTTCCGGCTCGATCCCCTGTTCGCGCAGTTCCGCCATGCCGAGCGAACCCAGCCGCTTCGACAGCTTGCCCTCGGCGCCGACCAGTAGCGCGGCATGGGCAAAGGCGGGCGGCGCGACGCCCAGCGCAGTGAACATCTGCAATTGCGTAGCGGTGTTGCTGACGTGATCTTCGCCGCGCACGACCTGGGTGACGCCCATCGCGATATCGTCGATCACGCTGGGCAGCATGTACAGCCATGAGGCATCGGCGCGGCGGACCACCGGATCGGAAATCTGGCGCGGATCAAAATGCTGGTCGCCGCGGATGCCATCGGCCCAGGCGATCGGCTCGGCATGGTCGAGCGCGAAGCGCCAATGTGGATGCTCTCCAGCCGCGCCATGGGCCTCGTGATCGGCCTCGCTCAATGCCAGCCCGGCGCGGTCATAGATCGGCGGCAGTCCGCGACCCAGTTGCACCTTGCGTTTGAGGTCCAGTTCCTGCGCGGTTTCGTAGCAGCGATAGACGCGCCCCGTAGCGACCAGCCGCTGAAACTGGGACTCGTACAGATCGCCGCGCCGTGACTGCCGTTCCTCGCCATCGGGGTTCAGCCCCAGCCAGGAAAGATCGGCGCGGATCGCCTCGACATACTCTTCACGGCTGCGCTCGGCGTCGGTATCGTCGATCCGCAGCAGGAACCGCCCGTTCCCCCCATTGAGTTTGGCTCGCTTCGCCAGCAGCCAGTTCTGCAACGCGCTGCGAATGTTGCCGATATGCAGCACCCCCGTCGGCGACGGGGCAAAGCGGGTGACGGTGTTCATCACGCCGTCCGGAACGAATGCGTGATCGGATAGCGCCGGTCGCGGCCAAAATTGCGGCTGCCCAGCTTGACTCCCGGCGGCGCCTGCCGCCGCTTGTATTCGGCGAGGTGCAACAGCCGCTCGATCCGCACCAGCGTCTCGCGGTCGAAACCCTCGCGCTCAAGCTGATCGACACTTTTTTCCTGCTCGACCAAGCCGCGCAGCATCGGGTCGAGCACCTCATAGGGCGGCAATGAATCCGCGTCCTTCTGGTCGTCGCGCAGCTCCGCGCTGGGCGGCTTGAGCAGGATATTCTCCGGGATCACCACCCCATCCGGCCCCAGCGCAATGCGCGGGCGCGCGCTGTTGCGCCAGCGCGACACCGCGAACACCGTTTCCTTATAGGCGTCCTTCAGCGGATTATAGCCGCCGGCCATGTCGCCATAGATCGTGGCATAACCCACGCTCATCTCGCTCTTGTTGCCGGTGGTCATCAGCATCGGCCCGAATTTGTTCGACAGCGCCATCAGCGTCGTGCCGCGAATTCGCGACTGCAGGTTCTCCTCCGTCAGATCGGGAGCGCGGTTACCGAACACCGGCCCCAGCATCTCGTCATAGGCACCCACCGCCGCCGCGATCGGGATGGTGTCATAGCGGCAGCCCAGCGCGCGAGCGCAATCCTCGGCATCGCGCAGGCTGTCCGGGCTGGTAAAGCGGCTGGGCAGCATCACGCACCATACCCGGTCGGCCCCCAGCGCATCGACCGCGATCGCCGCGCATGCCGCCGAGTCGATCCCGCCCGACAGCCCCAGTACCACGCCGGGGAAGCCATTGCGGTTCACGTAATCGCGCAAACTCAATATCATCGCGCAATAGACATCCTCGGGATACTTGGCCAGTTGCGCGATCTCGCCGCGATCGCAGCGCCAGCCCTGCGCGGTCTTGGTCCAGCGGGTCAGGACCTGTTCTTCCTCCCAGTCCTTCATCTGCACGGCCAGGCTGCCGTCGCCGTTGACGACGAAGCTGGCGCCGTCGAACACCAGTTCGTCCTGCCCGCCGACGCGATTGAGATAAGCCAGCGGCAGTCCCGTGTCGACCGCGCGGCGCTTGGCCACGCCGTCGATGCGCAGCGCATCCTTGTCGATCTCGTAAGGACTGCCATTGGGACAGATCAGCAGTTCCGCGCCAAAATCGGCAAGATGGCGGCAGACATTGGGATGCCAGATATCCTCGCAGATCGGCACCCCGATCATCGTCCCGCGAAAGATCATCGGTTCGGGCAGCGGCCCCGGCGCGAATACTCGAGGTTCGTCAAAGACACCATAATTGGGCAATTCATGCTTGAACCGGGTGCCGACGATCTTGCCGCCATCCAGCAGCACCACGCCATTGTGCAAAGCCCCGTCCTGGATAAAGACACTGCCCACCAGCATCGCCGGACCGGCACCGGCGGTCGCCTGCGCCAATTTCTGCAACTCCGCCGCCGCGCGCTCGATCAGCGCCGGTTTCAGGATCAGGTCTTCGGGCGGATACCCCACCAGGTTAAGCTCGGGAAAAACGATCAGGTCGGCCTTCGCCGTCGCCGCCGTGGCGCGGGCGGCGAGCATGGCTGCAGCATTGCCGGCGAGATCGCCGACGGCATGGTTCATCTGGGCAAGCGTGATCTTGAGCGTGTCTGGCATACCCTGGCTCTAGAGCATCGCGTCAAAAAGTGGGAACCGGTTTTTGACATCAGGCGATACGGCAGCAAAAAAGCGCCATTCTGCCTGCCGCAACCGCGCTGCCGGGGGCCTTGCATCGACGCCGATGCTCCCCAAATGCGGCGAGACAGCCCTTGCCGAAGGTGGGAGGAGGCCGGTCATTCGATAATTTTGGAGAATGTTCATGCGTAAATTCATCCCCCTGGCGCTCTCAGCGGCGCTCATCATGACCGCAACCCCCGGCGAAGTCATGGCGAAAGGCTGTATCCGCGGCGCCGTGGCCGGCGGCGTTGCCGGGCATTACATGCACCACCATGCGGTCATGGGCGCTGTCGGAGGCTGCGTCGCCGGGCGGGCCTATTACAAGCACAAGGCCAACAAAGCTGCGATGATGCAGCAGCAGAAAGGTGCAATGGCGCACTGATTAATTCTTCTATCGTCATCCTGACTAAGGTCAGTATCCATTGCCGTAGCCCACCGATGAAACCGGACCGTTACGGCAATGGACCCTGACTTCCGTCAGGGTGACGATATTTTTATCAAAGCTTTAAACAAAAACCCCGCCGGATCGCTCCGACGGGGCTTTTTTGGCTTGGAGGCCTAGCTTACTCGCCCTTGCCCTCTTCCATCAGGTAATCGCCGGCGTCTGCGTCGGTGCCGTGGGTTTCACCTTCAATGGCTGCCAGCGGATCGGTCAGGCCGGCCGCTTCCGGCCCCTGGGCCAGTTCGGCGGCATGTTCTTCCGCTGCCGATGCCGGTGCGATCAGCGATTCCTGCAGCTTGCGATACGACGCGCGCAGCGCGGCATCGCGGCTGGAGGCGGCTACCCGCATCCGGTTCATGCCCGCGCCGGTACCGGCAGGGATCAACCGGCCGACGATGACGTTTTCCTTCAGCCCGATCAGCGAGTCCTTCTTGCCTTCGACCGCCGCCTGCGTGAGCACGCGGGTGGTTTCCTGGAAAGAGGCCGCCGAGATGAACGAACGCGTCTGCAGGCTGGCCTTGGTAATGCCCAGCAGCACCGGCTTGCCTTCGGCAGGCTTCTGGCCGGCCGTCAGCTTGTAGTTGTACTCGTTCATTTCCTCGTAATCCACCTGCTCGCCCGCCAGCAGCGTGGTATCGCCGCCGTCGGTGATCTCGACCTTCTGCAGCATCTGGCGAACGATCACCTCGATGTGCTTGTCGTTGATCTTCACGCCCTG
>CAZZYX010000062.1:0-20489 GCA_964658485.1 uncultured Acetobacteraceae bacterium
CTGTTGCGAGCATAAATCGCTCAGGTGACCGGCACAAATTCGTTACAAGTCCACCTGGATGACCGATACGCTCACCAAGCTCGCCAACGGTCATCAGGCCAACAGCGTCGGCGAACTCATGCCTTGGACCGCAGAGGCCTGACAACACCGGTTACAGCTCAGCGTTCGTCAGCACGCCAACCACAAGACCCGCCAACTCGCCGGCCAGGACGGCTACGAGCGGCTGAAGGGCAAGTGCTCGCTGTGCGGTGCAACCAAGCTGGTCATTCTCAAGCGGCGGCCCTGAGTCTCTCGCTTACCCCAGTTCGTCCTCAATCAGCGTAACCTGCGGCATATGCCGAAAGCATTCCCATTCCTTTGCGGTGACGTGGTAGAACCCGTCGTTCTCGCGCCCGATGATGCGCCCGGTGCTGACCTTGAACTCCCTCTGGGGTTCGGCATGGTCGAAGGTGATGGTGAGGTCTTCGGGCTCGATCCCGTAAGCGCTGAGGATGTGCAATCGCATCATCTCCAGCCAATTGTCGGCGCCCGACGGCATGCCGATGTGGGCCAGCGCCTGCGAGGTTGAGTCCACCTGATCGTCGAACTTGCCCTTGTTGAACATGGCAAGCTCATGGAGGTAAGTGGCCAGCCATGGCGCCTCGTGTGGCAGCCAGACCTGGCCCGCCTCGATCATCGGCGTCTGCGCGGCCATGCGCATGGCTTTCTCGCCCTTGGGCTTGACCGGGATGATCCGGGCAAAGCCGGCAAGCCGGAGCTCCTGGATCAGCTGGGTGCCAGCTGACGTATCCTCGATCAGGATGACGCCGGCCCGGAACTGGTCGGCAAGCTCGCGCAGCTTGCGCTTGAGCTCGGTGTATTCGATCCGGGCGCGAAACACATGGAGGAGGAATATCTCCTTTTTGCAGGTCACGCCCCAGGTGGTGCATACGCTGTGATCCGACAGCTGGCTGACTTTGGAGGCGCAATCCCAGCTTTGCACGATGCGGGAGAAGGCTGGCTTGTCGGCCAGGTCATAGCGATTGAACCAATGGAGCTTGACGATACCGCCGCCGGGCGGCGTCGGCGACTGCAGGTATTGCGCTGCAAAGAACTCGGTGCCGAGCAGCACACGCTGTTTCTCGAGCACTTCGAGCGACTCTCGCTCCGGGTGGAGGGCTTCGCCCGCCTGGCGGCGATGCGTGAGCGAGCCGAAGGGCGAGTGGATGATGTGCTCCTCGTCATCCTGAGCGATGGCTGCAAAAGACAGCAACTCGAAGCCGGCCAGCTGGTGGACGTGGCCGATCATGTCGTCTTCATGCAGCCGCTGCTGGACGATGATGATGCGATCATCGGATTTCCGGTTGAGCCGGGTGAAGAGGGTATGGCGCGCCCACTCGTTCGCCTTGTTGCGTTCGGCATCGGATAGTGCCTCGTCTGGCTTCATCGGATCATCGACGATGATCACGTCTGCGCCCATTCCGGTCAGGGTGCCACCCACCGAAGTGGCGTAGCGCTTGCCGCCGGCGGTGGTGGCGAGATGATGGACTGCCTGGCGGTCGAGGCGGGTTGCCGGAAACAGTCGACAGTACCAGGGCGCAAGCATGATGCGCCGGCAATTGGCAGAAAGCGTTTCAGCCAGTTCCTGGTTATAGCTTGCGCATACCACCTCCAGCTCCGGCCGATGACCCAGCAGCCAGACCGGCAGGGCGATCGAGGTGATGATCGACTTCAGGCTGCGCGGCGGGAGCGCGATGGCAAGCCTGGTATTGGGCCGGGTGCGGATCCGGTCGACCTCGGCGCAGAGCATCTGGATATGCCAGTTGTCCTGGAAGAGTTCGCCGGTGAGTTCGGCAAAGACGCGCTGGGTGAAGGTCCAGAAGTCGAGCCGGGTGATGGCGTCGTATTCTGCGATGTCGAGGGTAAACTCAGGCTTCGGGTGTGTCATGGGTGCTCCTTGCGGCAATGATCAGCTCGAGCCGGGCGATGACCCGGGCAGCGATCTCGTTGTCGGCTTGCGTCATGATCGGAGCCCGGACAGCATCGGATGAGGCTCGCTCCTCCGCCTTGCGGGCTTGATCGATTGCCATCTTGGCGGCGCGCAGATCGCCGCTGGCGCCCTTGTTGGCGATCTGGGCGGCGGTAATGTCGAGCTTGGATCTGTGCCTGCGCTGGCCTTGCTCGGTGACGGTGACCTTTTCGGAGAGGGCACCCCAGACCGCGGCATCGACACCGCGGGCCTTTCTGGGGCGACCCTTGGGATTGGGACTGGCAGCGCCTGGGCGGAACCGGCCGCCGTTGTCACGATCGCTGTTCATGCCCGGCTCTCCAGTGCGCTGGCTTCGGCTTCGAGAGCAGAGAAGGGCATGCCATCAGCAACCCGCACCGCGGCCTCGCCGGTCCAGCGCTGCCAGCGGCGGATGATGGTGTCGCAATAAAGCGGGTCGAGCTCCATGCCTCTGGCCTTGCGCCCCAGCTTTTCAGCCGCGATCAAGGTGGTGCCGCTGCCCATGAACGGATCGGCGACGATGTCGCCCTTGACGCTGCTATCGAGCAGGACGTCGCAGATCAGCGCCAGCGGCTTGACGGTCGGGTGCATGGCCAACGGATTGCCCTCCTCGGCGGTTCGCGCGAGGCTGGCCGCCGAGGGATAATGCCACACATTGCTGCGCGAGCGACCGAAGCGGCCGAGCTGGACATTGTTGCGCGAGGGTGCGCCGCTCTTGGCAAAGATGAAGAACAGCTCGTGCTGGCTCCTGAGATAGGAGCCCATGCCGGGCTGGTTCTTGACCCAGACCGCCATGTTGAGAAAGCGCTCGTAGACGGCCTGGCCGGCGCTGCCGATCTCGACACCGTGCCGCCAGTCCATTGCCCAGGTGTGGACCGAGCCTGGCGCCGACCAGCGGTGGGCATGCGCCATGGCGGTGCGCAGGAAGGTGGTAAACTCTTGCCCGCTCATCTCGCCTGTAGCCATGGCGAACTCGCGGTGCTTGTGCTTGCCCAGGCCCGAGACATGCCCGTCGATCGGTACGTTGTACGGAGGATCGGTTATGACCAGCGCTGCCAGATCCTGCTCCATCAGCAGGGTCCAGCTCGCATCGTCCAGCGCGTCGGCACACAGCAGGCGGTGCTGGCCCAGCTGCCAGAGGTCGCCAGGGCAGGTGACCGCGGGCCCAGCCAGAACCGCGGGTTCCTCCATTACCTCAGCGGTGCCCTCGAGATTACCGACGCGCAGATCGATCTCGATCTGGGCAAACCCGGTCGCCTCGATATCGAAGTCGAGGTCGAGGCCGTGGAGGTCGAGCAGGATGGTGTTGAGCGCCTGATCGTCCCACTTCGACAGGTCCGAAAGGCGATTGAGCGCGACCATCAGCGCCTTGATCTGCGGCTCGGCCAGATACTCGATGCGGATGACCATGACCTCGGTCATGCCGAGCCGCCGCGCAACCTCCCATTGGGCGTGACCCGAGACGATGCGGTCGTCCGCATCGATCAGGATCGGCAGCACCTGGCCAAAGGCCTGAAAGGACTTGGTCAGCGCGCGGATCTGGGATGCGGGATGCGCGCGCGGTGTGCCTGGCATGGGCGCAAGTGCGGCGGTGGCGATATACTCGGTATGTAGCGGTGCATTGCGGCGCGGGGGAGAAATGGTTGGCATTGAACACACTCCTGTCGAGGTGGGTCCAAATAGGTCAGGTCGAAAAGGTAGTTGGCGGGCAACTACCCCTGTTTCTTAGCCTTGCAATATTCTTTAGCGATCGTCTGATCGGTCACCCCTTGCTGCTGGGCAACGATGGCATAGGCTCTGGTGATGCGCTTCCCCTGAGCCATGAGTTGATCGACCGCATACACGGTCGCGTCTATGCCCGGGCGCTTGCGGCGGCTCAACCCTCCACGCCCGGCGCTCTCGACAGTATTTTGTCCGCGCTGCGCATGCTTGTCCCACTGCAACTTAATTTGTGCCTCAGTGACAAGGCACCCCAATTCGAACGCCTCATCTGCAACGATTGCAGCCGATATCGGCGAAGCCTCTATCAGCCGCCGGTCGAGCATAGAAAATTGCATGTCGATCTGTTGGGCATACCACTCAATGTCTTCGCGCTCCTGCCAGTTGGGGAAGCAAGGCTCATCACCGGTGGCGTGGCAGCATTGCGGGCGATCCCGGCCCGGGCATTGTCGGCTGCACACAAGGATCGCCTCGAACAATCCTACGATCATGGCCCGGTTCTCGGACCAAGGCGGCGGCAGGGCTTTCACCAGTTCCGGGGCGGCGAGCAGATCCAGGGATAGCCTTACGGTCCGCGAGATGCCGCTGCCGACGACCTTGGCCTGGGCGAGCCCTGCCTTCTCGCCGAATGCGTCGCGCTTGGCTTGCTCGATCCGCTCATCATCCTGAGCCATTGTTGCCTTCCACAAAACAGGAGCAACTGCACCTGATATTCACCTGATATGGTCCTGTTATGACCGATTTTCTGCCCTGTTATTGATCATCCAGGACAAACAAATAACCGTTTCAAATCATACGATAAATCTTGGCCGAGTATGATGCAGCTACCTGGAAGTCCCTATTATTGGCCAAAAACGTAAAATAACAGGTAAAAACAGGTGGCGAGACCGGTTCGGCTCAGACTGCGTCGCGCACCATTCAGCCAGGCGCGAACCGAGATTGCGTTAGCGGCGGGCGCTCGGCGATTGGGGCTCGTTCACCGGGCAACCATGTGGCTTTGGCCACGCCCACGCGATTTATGCTGCATGGTTGGCAGCGTTTCCGGCACGATCAGGGTAGCGACCCCGATCCGACTGTCTGCCATGCCATAATAGATGTCGAAGCGATCAGGCTGGCCGATATCTTCGCGCCGGTCGATCCCGGTCGGAAACACCACGCCGTCGACGGTGCCACGCAATTCGTCGCTCTCGCTCGGAAACAACACCGGATCGGGCGAACGGTACAGCACGTGGTGGGGTTTTTCGCGATCGAGGATCATCACCCCGGCGGCGTAGTAATATTTGCGCTTGTCGGGCGTGGATCCAGGCGCTTCCTGGACGCCGTGGTGGACGATCAGCCAGCCGTGACGGCACAGCACCGGCGGTGTACCGGCGCCGATCTTGAGTTTTTCCCACGCGAATTCCGGCATCGCCAGCGGACGATGCGACACGAATTGGCGAGATGAAGGGACATAGCCCTCCCCCTCCGCGTGCCAGTGCCAATAGGATATCCAGATGGTCTGCAGCTCGCCTTGGGAGAGAGACCCGACACCGGCGTTGACGATCTCCTCTGGCCGGGTTCCGGGAAACAACGGCCGGTGCAGCATGGCTACCGAGGGGAGATTGCGCGGATCCTCGATGAATAGCGGGAAGACGCAGGCGTCCTTGTTGTCGCGGCCTGCCATGGTAATGTCGCGATAGGGATGGAACTTTGCCAGGCCAACGCGTTCCCAGTTGAACAGGTCGGGCGAGCGCGCGATGGCGATCCGCGGACCTTGCTCCGACCATGCGGTATAAGTCATGACGTAGTGGCCCAACGGCTCGACATAACTGACGCGCGGGTCTTCGCAGCCGCCACGCCCATCGGGCCAGGTTTCGTAATCCGTCTCGGGCTCGATGGCGATACCCAGCCGCTCCACCCCGGCAGGGTCGCCATTGCTGCCGAATTTCACCCGAACGATGCCGATCCGCGAATAATTGCCTTTTCCGACGTAACGGGGAAACAGGTAAAGCTGCCCATCGGGCCCGCGTGCCGCAGCCGGGTTCAGGACGCCCTCCACTTCGTCCGGGTGCGCGCTGTCGGGCTGCATCAAGATGCGCAGGCGCTGCATCAGGAAGGGTGTCATGAACCGCCCGTTCGGTCGTAAAATGCGATCACGATGCGTTGCTTCATATCGCTTCCGGGATTGCTATTTCGAACACGGTAGCGGGAACGTGCGGGCAAAAGCGGACCGTGCCGACCACTGCCGGCAACAGGACGACATCGCCGCGCGCCATTGCCGTCTGCTGCTCCCCAAAATTCACGTGGCCATTACCCTCGGCGCAGACAAGTATCCGGGCCGCGTCGGGGGCGCCCACCGGAAATTCCTCGCTCTGCCGCCAGCGGGTGAGTTCAAAGTGGGAATCTTTCAACAACGGCTTGCCCGGTGCCGATGCGGCATCATCGGGCAGCGGTTCGATCGGGCCTTGGCCAAAATCGATCGCGGCCAGCGCTTTGTCTAACTGAAGCTCGCGGGGCTTGCCGGTTTTGGCATCGATATGATCCCAGTCGAACAGTCGAAAAGTAGTATCGCTGTTCTCCTGAACCTCGAAAACCAGCACCCCATCACCGAGCGAATGCACCGTACCTGCCTCGATCAGCACCGCCTGCCCGACTTCGGGAGCGAAGCTCGGTAGATGATCGTCGGCATTGGCGGCGGACAGCGAGGATAGATCCTGCGCCGAAGTCCCCGGCTTGAGCCCCGCATAAATCCGCGCACCTGTCCTGGCTTGCAACACGATCCAGGCCTCGGTCTTGCCGGTATCGCCCTCCGGGATCAGCTCGGCCTGGTCGTCGCGTGGATGCACCTGAACCGACAGCATCTTTTCTACATCGAGGAATTTGAGCAGCAGCGGAAAGCGCTGAAACCTCGCTGCGTCCTTACCCAAAATGTCTGCCTTGCATCGCTGCATCAGTTCGCTGAGCGTCTGCCCGGTCAGCGGGCCATTGGCGATCTGGCTGGCGAAATCGGCCCGATCGCTCAATATCCACGCTTCGCCGATTGGCCCATCGCCGGGAAGGGTCTGACCCATGAAATCGCCCAACGCTCGCCCTCCCCACAGCCGATATTGGAAGAACGGCGCGAACCGCAGCGGATAGAGCGCATGTTCAGTCATCCTTGCGCCCATTCGACACGCGAGGCTGGCATCCAGCGCGGATCGCGCGGATCGCTTCGGCGTAATCGGATGCCCCAAAAATCGCGCTCCCGGCAACGATTGCCGTGGCCCCGGCGGCAAACGCCTGCGCGGCGTGAGCGCAATCCTGCCCGCCGTCGACTTCGATCACCGGATCCACCCCCCGCGCCGCACACAGGTCACGCAGCGCCTCGATCTTGCCGAGCATCTCGGGCAGAAACGCTTGCCCGCCGAACCCCGGATTCACCGTCATCACCAACACCACGTCGCACAAATGCAACACCCATTCGATCGCCGCCAGCGGCGTTGCCGGGTCGATCACCACGCCGGGCTTCTTGCCCAGTTCGCGGATGCGCGACAGCGTGCGGTGCAAATGGACGGTGGACGCCGGCTCCGCCTGGACCAGGATATGATCGGCACCGGCATCGGCAAAGTCCTGGAGATAGCGTTCGGGTTCGACGATCATCAGATGGACGTTGAGCGGCTTGGCCGTTGCCTTGCGTACCGCTGCCAGCACCGCCGGGCCAAAGCTGATATTCGGGACGAAGCGTCCGTCCATGATATCGACATGGATCCAGTCGGCGCCGGCCACGTCGATTGCGGTGACCTCCTCGGCCAGCCGACCAAAATCGGCTGACAGGATCGACGGCGCGATGATCGGCCTGCGCGCGATCATGCCGGTTCCCCAGCCGATTCGGCAAGAATGAACCGGCGCACGGCCTTGGCAAAGCCATCGTCCTGGTTGCTCGCCGTCACCGCGCTGGCCTTGGCCTGCACCTCGGCGCCGGCATTGCCCATCGCGATCGAAAAGCCGCTCTGGGCGAACATCAGGACATCGTTAGGCATGTCGCCGATCGTCACGATGCGCGACGCCGGCACGTCCAGCCGACGCGACAGCGCATGGATCACCGCCCCCTTGTTGGCCTGCGGATGCGTGATATCCAGGAAAGCATTTTCCGAACTGGTGGCGCTGACGGCGTTGCCGAGGTGGGTATCGATCAGCTTTGCGGCCGCGACGATCCTGTCGTGATCGTCGCTGACGCCGACGATCTTGAACGACTGCTCGAAATCCGCAGGCGTGCAGGGCCGGGCCTGCGGCGCCATCTTGATGATCCACGCCTCGCGCGCGACATGCGGGCCATCGGCCGCGCTCACGATCCACTCGTTTTCGGTGTAAACCCAGAGATCGAGGCCGCTTTCCAAGACCAATCGCGCGCCGTCCTGTCCGACCTGGCGATCGATCGGATAGCTTTCCAGCACGTTGAAATCGCGGTTGACGATCAACCCGCCGTTGAAACCGGCCAACGGCAGTTGCAAATCGAGCGGGTCGACCAGCATGCGCAGGCCCTGCGGCGGCCGCGCGCTGGTCAAGGTAAAGGCAATGCCGGCCGCCTTCAGGCTTTTCACGGCCTCGACGGCAGCCGGGGTCAGCACCTTGTCATCGGTGACCAGCGTGCCGTCGACATCCGAAACGAGCAGGCCGACATCCCTCGCGCCGATCACGTCGTCTCCTTTGCGGGCCTGCCGGTCCTGCCGTCCAGCATGATCGACCGCCACGCCCGCAGGCCGTCGCGCGCAATCAGCACGTCGGCCGCATCTGGACCCTCGCTGGCGGATGCGTAGTTGGGAAATTCGCGTGCTGGCGCCGCCCAGTCTTCCAGCAACGGCTCGATGATGCGCCAGCCATGCTCGACCATATCCGCGCGCATGAACAGCGACTGGTCACCGATCATCGCGTCATAGAGCAGGATTTCATAGCCGACGTTAGGCTCGGGCGCGAACCAGTCGTCATAACGAAAATCCATGCGGACCTGGGCCAGCGTCATCGTCGGACCGCGCTCCTTCGCCTCGAACCGCAACGAGATCGCCTCCCTGGGGGCGATCCGCAGCACCAGCCAGTTCGGTTGCGGGCCATTGTCGTCATATTCGCTGAACAGGAGCCGGGGCGCGGGTTTGAACATGATCGCGATCTCGGTCACGCGCGCGGCCAGATGCTTGCCGGTGCGCAGGAAGAACGGCACCCCGGCCCAGCGCCAGTTGTCGATCCCGACTTCGATCGCGGCATAGGTTTCGGTACTCGAATCGGGCGCGACGTCCTGTTCTTCGCGATACGCGGCGAGCTTGCCGTTTGCACTGGCGCCATATTGCCCGCGCACGGCCCGATCCGGTGATACCGGCGCGATCGCAGCCAGCACCTGCGCCTTTTGCGTGCGAACGTCATCGGCGGCCAGGCTTGCCGGCGGTTCCATCGCAACCAGCGTCAGCAGGCTGAGCAAATGATTGGGCACCATGTCGCGCAATGCGCCGGTCTGCTCGTAGAACTCCGCCCGCTGCTCCACCCCGACCGTCTCCGCCGCGGTTATCTGCACGTGATCGATACGTTCGCGATTCCACAGCGGCTCGAATATGCCGTTGGCAAACCGGAACGCCAGGATGTTCTGGACGGTGTCCTTGCCCAGGAAGTGATCGATGCGAAACACCTGGCGTTCAGCCAGCGATTCGGCGATCTGCGCGTTGAGCGCCCTGGCCGAGGCGAGGTCCCGTCCGAACGGCTTCTCGATCACCACTCGGCGCCATGCGCCATCGACCTCGGTAGTCAGCGAAGCGCCATGCAACTGTTCGATGATCGGACCGAACAGCTGCGCGGATACGGCCAGGTAAAACAGCGCATTGCCCTTCGTCCCGCGCTCCTTGCCGGCAGTGTCCAGCGTCGCCGAGATTTCGGCGTAAAGCGCCGGCTTCGTCAGGTCACCGGTAACGAACTGCATGCGCGCGGCCAGTCTGGCCCAACTGTCTTCATCGATGCTTTCGGCATTGAAGGTGCCGCTACCGGACTTGACGATGTCATCCAGGCTGTCGCGCATCATCTGCGGCCAGTCGTCGCCATCCGGTGCGCCACGCGCCACGCCGGTCAGGGTGAACCCGTCGCCCAGCAATCCGGCGTGCTCCAGATCGTAAAGCGCCGGGATGACCAGGCGCCTGGCGAGATCGCCGGTCGCGCCGAACAGCACCATCGCGCAAGGGTCCGCCGGCGGCATCGCGGCGCGACCGGTCGGGGTATCGCCCGCCATCTCAGCTTTCCGGGTTCCCTATCGCCTTGGCGACACCCGGCTCCTTATGGCCGCCAAAGCCGAACCGCATTGCCGACAGCATCCGTTCGCCAAAGGTATGTTCCTGGCGCGAGCGGAAGCGGGCGAACAGTGCCCCGGCAAGCACCTCGACCGGCACCGCTTCCTCGATCGCGGCTTCCAGCGTCCAGCGCCCTTCGCCGGTGTCTTCGACATAGCCCGAGTATCCGGCAAGATACGGATCGCCGGCCAAGGCGACCGCGCTGAGATCGAGCAGCCACGACGAGATCACGCTGCCGCGCCGCCACACCTCGGCAATGTCGGGCAGGTTGAGGGTGAAGCGTTCATCCTCCGGCAGGACCTCCGAAGCCTTGTTGCGCATGATGTCGAAACCTTCGGCATAGGCCTGCATCAGCCCATATTCGATGCCGTTGTGAACCATTTTGACGAACCGGCCCGCGCCGGCGGGTCCGGCATGGATATAGCCGCGTTCGGCGCGGCTGTCGGCGGAATCCCGCCCCGTCGTGCGCGCGATGTCGCCCTCGCCGGGGGCCAGTGCGGCGAAGATCGGATCGAGCCGGGCCACGACTTCGGCGGCGCCGCCAATCATCATGCAATAGCCGCGCTCCATGCCCCAGATGCCGCCCGACGTGCCGCAGTCGATATAATCGATATTCTTTTCAGCCATGACCTTTGCACGCCGGATATCATCCTTGTAAAAAGCGTTGCCGCCATCGATGATACAGTCGCCAGGACTCAGCAATTCGCCCAGTTTGGTAACGGTTTCCTCGGTGATACTGCCCGCCGGCAGCATCGACCATATCGCTGCCGGGTGATCGAGCGCCGCCACCATTTCTTCCAGCGATCCGACAGCTTGGGCGCCGTGTTTCGCCAGTTCCTGGCCGGGAGCGGGGTTGGCGTCGTAGACCACGCAGCTGTGGCCGGCCTTCATCAGGCGGCCCGCGATATTGCCGCCCATGCGGCCCAGGCCGACGATACCTAATTGCATGCAAAAACTCCGGGTTTACAGTTTTTCAGGACAGCGCGTCGGCAAAGGCACGCGCCAGGCTTGGCAAGCCCGAGGCGACATCGCGCAGGTGAATGCGGATAGCGCGGCGGTCGCGCTCGACCAGCACTTCCAGATCGCCCCGCGCCTGGGCCGCCTTGACCACGCCAAAGCTGTAGCGATGCCCGGGGATAGCGATGTACTGCGCATCGTCGCAAGTGATTTGCACGAACACCCCGCTGTTCGGGCCACCCTTGTAGGCTTGCCCGGTCGAATGCAGGAAACGCGGGCCGAAGCCGACGCAGGTGGCGGCTTTGGTGCGGTCCCTGACCTGCTCGCGGATCGCGGTCAACTGCGCGGTCGCGTCCGGGGTGCGGTCGATATACGCCAGCAACGCGAAATAATCGCCAGCGCCGATGCGGGCGAGATGGCTCTTCAGAAACGCGGTAACGGTGTAATGCCGGCCCAGCGCCTCGGCATTTCCGGGATCGGCGTAGATGGCAATGCCATTGCCGCTGACGATCGGCTGTTCCCCGGCAAGTGGTTCGCCATTCTCATAGGCCTGCGTCAGCGCGGTGGTCTTGAGCTTGCTGGCCTCGACATCGGGTTGGTCGAACGGATCTATGCCAATGATCGAGCCGGCCACGGTCACCGCGATTTCCCAGCGAAAGAACTCCTGGCCGATGTCGGCCACGTCGTTCATCTTCAGCGTAATTACCGGGTGCCCGGCTTGCGCCAACGCCGCTAAGGCCGCGCGCTGCGCCGGATCGGGATCACTCGCCAGCTCGACATAGGCAAAAATCCGGTCGGTGCCATAGGCTGCGGGGCCGCCCAGCGGTTCATCGGCCACCGGGATCAGGCCATGGCCCTGCTTGCCGGTACTTTCGGCAAGCAATTGTTCGAGCCACGCCCCGATCGGCGCGACTTTCGGGGAAGCGATGATCGTCACCTTGTCACGGCCCAGCGACCGTGCCGCCACTCCGAGCGCCACCCCGAGTTGGACCCCCGGATTTTCCTGCGGCGGCACAAAGGCTCCGCAAGCGCGGGCCATCAAGCGGGCCTTGCCCAGCAAATCGCCAATTTCCAGCCCTATCGCCGCAGCCGGGACCAGCCCGAATTTCGACAGCACCGAATATCGACCGCCGATTGCGGGGACGCCGTGGAATATCCCGGACCAGCCTTCACGCCGGGCCCGCTGTTCCAGGCCCGAGCCCGGATCGGTGACCGCGATAAAATGCCGCGCCGCAGCATCCGTGCCGGCCAGATCGCTGACCTTTCCCCAGAAATAGTCGGTGAATATGTTCGGTTCGAGCGTGCCGCCCGATTTGGACGAGGTGATGAACAGTGTCGTGCCCAGCGTGATCGCTTCTTCCAGATCGCGGATCTGCCGGGGATCGGTGCTGTCGAGCATATGGAATGCGGGCCAGTCGCCCGCCGGGTCCACACGCCCGCCCAGCACTTGCGCCAGGACTTGCGGCCCCAGGCTCGAACCGCCCATGCCAAGCAGCACGACATCGCTGAAACCCTCGTCGCGGACGCGGTCGCGAAGCTGGGTCAATGGACCGAGATCGCCCAGTTCGTCATCGATGATCGCGAGCCAGCCGCCCCATTTCGCTTCATCGGCATCGGTCCAGAGCGCGGCATCCAGGGACCACAGGCGACGGATCCTGCCATCCTTGCGCCACGCATCCATTTCTGCGGCAAAGGCGGCCTTGGCTGCATCGGACCCCGGCTCCACGCTCGTACCACCAACGGCGTGCGGCGAAGCCTCGCGGGTCTGCCGGGCGACGGCGGCCAGCAGCTTGTCGAAGGCGTCGGTAAACTGCTGCACGCCTTCCACGACCAAACCGCGGCTGAGTTCCGCCAGGTCGATACCAAGATCGGCCAGCGCCGCCAGGCTCGCCCGCGCGCCATCCAGATCGCTGGCGATGGCATTGGGGTTGACGATCCCGTGTTCGCGAAACGCGTCCATCGTCGCTGGCGGAATGGTATTCACCGTCTTGCGGGCGACCAGCGCCTCTATGTAGATGGTGTCCTTAAGCGCCTTCGACTTGGTGCCGGTGGACGCCCACAGCAGCCGCTGGGTGCGCGCGCCCGCGCTCGACAAAGCCTCCCAGCGTTCCCCAGTGAAGATTTCGCCGTAAGCGACATAGGCCAGCTTGGCATTGGCGATTGCGATCTTGCCACGCAAATTCTCTCCGGCGCCGGAACCCAGCGCATCGAGCGCCTTGTCGACCGCGCTATCGGTTCGGCTGATAAAGAAACTCGCAACGCTGGCCACCTTGGTCACGTCGCCGCCGGCAGCGCGAAAATCTTCCAGGCCGGCAATATAGGCCTCGGCGACCTGGCGATAGGATTCGACCGAAAACAGCAAGGTCACGTTGACGCTGATGCCGCAGCCGATCAGCGCGCGGATGGCCGGGATGCCCGCGTCGGTGGCGGGCACCTTGACCATCAGGTTGACCCGATCGACCGTTTGCCACAGATGTTCGCCCTCGGCGATCGTGGCTTGGGTGTCGTTTGCCAGGTACGGCGAACATTCCAGGCTGACGAAGCCGTCGACGCCCTGGCCCGCGTCGTAGACCGGGCGGAACACATCTGCGGCGGCCCTGATATCCGCAATCACCAGATGCTCATAGACTTCGGTGATGCCGGGCGCGCCATCGGCGGTGAATGCCTTGATCGCCTCGGCATACTCCTCGCTCTCGCCGATCGCCTTTTCAAAAATCGATGGATTGGAAGTCAGGCCTTTTAAGCCATCGCGTTCGATCATCCTGGCCAGCTCGCCGCTTTCGACGAAACTACGCAACAGGAAATCGATCCACGGGGACTGGCCGGCCTGGTCCAGCGCCTGCAAGCTGTTCATTGCTGCGGTTCCCGGGCTGCGGCGAGTTGCTTGCGTGCCGCCGTCAGCACGGCCTCGGGAGTAAAGCCGAACCTGGTCATCAAATCCTTGATCGGGGCGGAAGAGCCGAGGGTGTGCATGGCGATAACCTCGCCGTCCGACCCGGCATAGCGCGCCCAGCCGATCACCGAGGCCGCCTCCACCGCGACGCGGGCGCGAACAGCTTTGGGCAACACGCTTTCGCGATAGACCTCGTCCTGCTGCTCGAACAGATCCCATGACGGCATCGACACCACCCGTACCGCCACGCCTTCCGCCTTCAGCGTCTCATAGGCTCCGACGCACAGCTCCAGTTCACTGCCGGTGCCGATCAGGATCAGTTCGGGCATGCCTTCCCGGGCATCGGCCATCACGTAGGCGCCCTGCGCCAGCCCGGCGGCCGAGGCATAAACAGCTCGATCATAGGTCGGCACCGCCTGCCGGGTCAGCACCAGCGCGGCGGGCTGATCGCGCAGCCGGGCGATCACCCGCCATGCCTCGACCACCTCGTTGGCGTCGGCCGGGCGCAACGTCACCAGCCCCGGAACGCTACGCAGCCCCAGCAGCTGTTCGACCGGCTGATGCGTCGGGCCATCTTCGCCCAGCCCGATCGAATCATGCGTAAAGACGAAGATCGCCGGCAGTTCCATCAGCGCGGCCAGCCGGATCGGCGGCCGCATATAGTCGGAAAAGATCAGGAAAGTCGAACCATAGGCCCGCAGTCCGCACAGCGTCATGCCGTTGACCATGGCGCCCATGGCGTGCTCGCGAATGCCGAAATGCAGGTTGCGACCGCCCGGAGAAGCCGTTTCGAAAGCACCGGCACCCTCGAAGGTCAGATTGGTCTTGGTGGAGGGGGACAGGTCCGCAGCGCCGCCGATAACCCACGGATAAGAGCCGGCCAGCGCATTGATCACCTTGCCGCCGCTGGAACGGGTCGCCTCGCCTTTGGCATCGGCGGGGAAACTGGGCAGTTCCCGGTCCCAACCCGCCGGCAAATCACCCGCCAGCAACGCGTCGAGCTTCGCCGCCTGGTCCGGATACGCCTTACGGAATTCCGCCATGTCAGCTGTCCACTGCGCCGACAATCGCGCACCGCGCGCGCCGATCCCAGCATCGAAATGCGCACGCACGCCATCGGGAACAAGAAATTGCGCGTCCTCGGGCCAACCATAAAACGCCTTGGTCAGGCGGACTTCATCTTCGCCCAGCGCCTCGCCATGCGCTTTTTCGCTGTCCTGCTTGTGAGGCGAACCGTAACCGATGTGGCTGTCCACCACGATCATCATCGGGGCGCTGCGATCGGCCTTGAACGCTTCCAGCGCGCGCGACAGGGCGGCGGTGTCATTGGCATCGGCGACATGCTCGGTGCGCCAGCCATAAGCGCGAAACCGCGCCGCAACGTCCTCGCTAAAGGCCAGCGCGGTTTTGCCCTCGATGGTGATCGAGTTGTTGTCGTAGATCCAGCACAGGTTACCAAGCTTGAGGTGGCCCGCAATCGAGGCTGCTTCGCTGGAAATGCCTTCCATCATGTCGCCATCGCCGCATAGCGTATAGACGTCATAGTCGAACAAGGTGGCACCCGGCTGGTTGAACTGCGCGGCCAGCCATTTACCGGCCATGGCCATGCCCACACTGTTGCCGCAACCCTGGCCCAGCGGCCCGGTCGTCGTTTCGACGCCGGTGGTCTGCCCGTGTTCGGGGTGGCCGGGGCAGCGGCTGTCCAACTGGCGAAAACCCTTTATGGCAGCCAGGGTCACCGCCCGATCCGGCTCTGCGGCGTCCTCCACCCCGGCAAGATGCAACAAGGCATAAAGCAGCATCGAGGCGTGGCCGTTCGACAGCACGAATCGGTCGCGGTTAGGCCAGGAGGGCATCTTTGGATCAAAGCGCAAGAAGGATTGCCATATGGTATAGCCGACCGGGGCGAGTGCCATCGGTGTTCCGGGATGGCCCGATTCCGCTTTTTGAACCGCATCCATCGCCAGGGTGCGAATGGTATCGATCGCCAGGCGATCCATATCCGGAGTTCGCGCGAATGGCGATGAAACCGGTTCACCCGCTGCATTCGGATTTTTTTCCAATGGCCCGGCGGTTTGCTCGCTCATCGATCAAATCTTTCAATGTTGTAGTCTGGTGCAGCGACGAAGCGCCGACACGGATGTAGCAGGCCACGGCATCGCGCCTGGCCGATCGGTAATGCTTTCATTCAAAACAGCTGGCCTCTTGTCTGGTTCCGTCCCGCGCCGCCCAGAAAGAGTCGCATGGCTGTCGCAAAACCTTTGTCGTGCACGCGCTGCCGGCGCTGTCTGTCTTATCCAAGAACATTTCTGCCGACCGTAGGCAGAATATACGACAATAAGGAAACTTGCCCCGGAATCGTCGGGTGGAGCGATATAGGCGGCGGCTCGAAATGACTTGCCCAGAGAAAGCTAGCGATGCGCAACGATGAAAAGAGACTTGCGGCCCTTGCCGCTGCCGACGAAGTCCGACCGGGCATGACCATCGGGCTTGGAACCGGATCGACCGTGGCCGAACTGATCCCGATCCTGGCATCGCGGGTCCACGATGGCCTCCACATTCTTGCGGTTGCGACCTCGGAAGCGACTGCCACGGCGGCGCGCCTTGCGGGCATCGCGATCATGCCTTTCGAAGACCGCTCGCGGATCGATCTGACCATCGATGGCGTCGATGAAATCGATAAGTCGTTTCGCGCGATCAAGGGCGGCGGCGGGGCGATGCTGCGTGAAAAAATCATCGCAACCGCCTCGCGCCGAATGATCGCGATCGCCGATAGCTCGAAGTACAGCGCGGCGATCGGCAGCCGCCAGGTGCCGGTGGAAATCCTGCCATTCGCCCGTAACTTCGTTCTGGCATCGCTTGAGGCGCTCGGCGCGACGCCGACGCTGCGGACGGTGGCGGGGCAATGGGCACGGTCGGACCAGGGCAACCTGCTGGCTGATTGCGCATTTCCCCAGCTGTCCGACCCCGCCGCCACGGCCATCCAGCTATCGACGATCCCGGGACTGCTCGGTCATGGCTTGTTCCTTACCGAGATCGATGCACTCTATATCGCCCGCGGTACGGAAATGACGCGCTACGAGCGGAGCCGGGGTGACTGAGGCGTTCGCACGTAAACGCAATTAGCGGGCGCGATAACGGAGCGCCTCTACCAGCACCGCAAACGCGGGTGTCGGCTGTCGGCGACTGGGGTAATAGAGGTGGTAACCGGAAAACGGTGGCGTCCAGTCCGCCAGAACCTCCACCAGCTCGCCGCGATCGAGGTATGGCCGAACGAGATCCTGGCTGAGATATGAAATGCCAAAGCCCGCAAGCGTTGCATCGAGGATCGGCGCGGCGGTGTTGAAAATGAGCTGGCCATCGACCCGCACCCGCAGTTCCCGGCCATCCCGCTCGAACTCCCATGCATACAATCCGCCATAGGTGGGCAGGCGCACGTTGATGCAACGATGGGCCGTCAAGTCCTGGGGCACTTTAGGTTGGGCGTGGTTCGCAAAATAGCTCGGCGCGGCAATTACGACCATCCGGATGTCGGGGCCGATCGGCACTGCGATCATGTCCCTGGCGACAATGCCACCGTATCTGACGCCGGCGTCGAACCGCCCGGCAACGATGTCGGTCAGGCCATTGTCGATGACGATCTCGACATGGATATTGGGGTAATCGGGCAATAATTTACGTAGCGCCGGCCATAATACCGGGTGGAAAGCGTTTTCGTCCGCCGTAATCCTGATATTCCCGGCAGGCTTATCGCGCAATTCGCTCAATGCTGCGACCTCTGCATCGATCTCGTCAAAGCGCGGGCCGATCGTCTCCAGTAACCGATGGCCCGCCTCGGTCGGCATGACGCTGCGGGTAGTGCGGTTCAGCAGCCGCAGCCCGAGGCGCTCTTCCAGGCCGCGCATGGTATGGCTCAGCGCCGATGGCGTGACGCCCATCCTGGCGGCGGCGCGGGTAAAGCTGCCCTCGCGGGCAACGGTTATAAATGCCAGGAGGTCATTGGCATTGGGGCGCGACATTGATGAGCTGTCCTCACAAGTGCATGCAGATTATTCCGTCTAATCGAATGGAACGGGCAACGCTAGTTGATGCATCGGCGGATAACGGAGCTGACCGGGCATGACGGCAATCACGACATCGATCGCGGGAACGACCAGGGGCCGGCCTGCCTGGAGCGCGGTTTACGCGATGGCACTGGCCGTTGCCGTCCTGATCGCGTCGGAGTTCATGCCGGTCAGCCTGCTCAGCCCGATTGCCCGTGAGCTGGGGCTGAGCGAAGGCCAGGCAGGTCAGGCAATTTCGATTTCAGGTATTTTCGCGGTCCTGACAAGCCTGTCCATCACCGGGCTTGCAGGCATGCTGGACCGGCGGATCGTTCTGGTCGGGCTGACTGCGCTATTGGCCATCTCCGGGACCATTGTCGTTGTTGCACCCAGTTTTCCGGTGTTGATGATTGGCCGGGCCCTGCTGGGGATCGCGATTGGCGGGTTCTGGTCGATGTCGGCCGCGACGGTCATGCGGCTCGTTTCGGCAGCCGCCGTAACGCGGGGCCTGGCGATCATTTATGGCGGCAACGCCATTGCCACGACAATCGCGGCGCCGCTCGGCAGTTTCATGGGAGGGCTGATCGGTTGGCGCGGCGCGTTCTTCGTCGTCGTGCCACTCGCGGTCACAGCGGCCATCTGGCAAGCGGTCGCCCTGCCGCCGTTACCGGCGGAGGCCCGCCAAAACCGCGCATCCATGGTCAGCCTACTGGCGAACCCGCCCGTCATGGCCGGTCTGATTGCCGTGATGCTGCTGTTCATGGGACAGTTCGCGCTGTTCACCTACCTGCGACCATTCCTCGAACAGGTGACCGGAGTGAACGTCTCGACGCTGTCAGCGCTGCTGCTGATCGTCGGCGTCGCGGGTTTTGTCGGCACTTCGTGCATCGGGCGGCTGCTCGAAGGCAGGTTGCATATCATCCTTGTCGTCATCCCCGCCGTCATGGCCTGCACTGCAACCGGCCTGGCGCTGGCTGGAAGGTCGCTGTGGACTACGGCCGCGTTGCTTGGCGTGTGGGGGCTGGTCGGGACGGCAGCCCCGGTCGCCTGGTCGACATGGCTCACCCGGACGCTGCCCGACGACGCGGAAGCAGGCGGCGGCCTTATGGTTGCGGCGATCCAGCTCGCAATCACCGCTGGCGCAACGATCGGTGGTCTGGTGCTGGACGCCCTGGGCCCCATCGCCGATTTCCTTGGCAGCGCCGCCATCCTGGCACTTGCCGCGCTGGTCGCGTTGCTGGCGTGCCGCGCGCACCTCCGAAACTCTTGAACCTTCGCCCGTTTGCAGATTGCAACGCCAGTCTCGGCCAATCCGCCGAGCAGCTCTATCCAAAGGAATGATCCATGACTGACAATACCGACGACCTCGCAACCACCTCGCAGATTTTGCGCAACGGCGCGACCCCCGCCATCAAGGGACCAGCCGCCTGGTTTACCGGAAAGGTTCGTCTCGACCGGGTTTTCAATCCCCCGGCCCCGGCGCGCGGCGGCTTCGCCATCGTGAACTTCGAGCCGGGGGCACGGACCCACTGGCACACCCACCCTTTGGGCCAGACCCTGATCGTCACCCAGGGCACGGGATGGATGCAGTGCGACGGCGGTCCCAAGACGGAAATCCGCGCCGGTGACGTGGTCTGGTGTCCATGCCAGCGACGCCACTGGCATGGCGCAACCGATACGACCTTCATGCAGCACATCGCGATTACCGAGCTGCTCGATGGCGTAGCCGTCGAATGGGCCGAAGCGGTGACCGACGAACAATATCTGGCCGTTCCGATCGACAAAGACTGAACGCGCGTCACCCTTTCAGGAGAATACCGATGAACAAGGACAATGAACGCAGTCCAGCCCGGAAGGCGTTCGGCGACATTGCGCCGGCGCTTGCCCAGTATACCGATGACGTGTTGTTCGGCGATGTATTGCAGCGCATGTGTATCCGCGCGACTGCAGCCTCGTAAACGTCGCAAGCCTGGTGGCGCTCTACCGGCACAACGAACTGCCCTTCGATCTCAAGCGTGCGTTTGAGAATGGCGTCACCCGCGAGGAGCTGATCGAGGTCATCACGCACCTCGCGTTCTATGGCGGGTGGCCGGCCGCCATGATGCCAGTTTATGCCGAAAATTCATGTATTTCGGGGTCACGGCAGTTAGTTAGAAAAATGCTGTGACCCCAGGTCTGGCGGAGCGGGAGGGGGTCTTAAATGCATAAGATCCAACTGAAAAATAAGGTAAAATTATTTTTTTCCTTTTTGAACCCCACACTCAGCCCCACACTCTGATCGGGTGCGAGGCAGCAGCGTTTCGGCCCGTATTTCTGTGCCGGCGGCGGCGCATAGTTCGACTACATCGCCCGCGAAGGAAAATGGAAGGTTTGTGTCTTTTCGATGGCTTCGCCGCTGGCGCTGTTCCTTCGTGAAATATGACCTGTTCCACCTCGACCGTGATAATCCAGACTATTATCACCTATCCCCCACTCCGGTTGCGCCGTCCAAGGGTGCCGTCGCGCCGGCCTAGCTACGCTGGCCAGGTGACTGGTGCGCGTCCACTTGGCATCTGGAATCATAATCCGCGTGTCGGGGGTTCGAGTCCCTCCTCCGCTACCATTCCGAA
>CAZZYX010000063.1:0-20435 GCA_964658485.1 uncultured Acetobacteraceae bacterium
CGCGTCGCAGCCGGAATGGTTCATGACCAAGCTATTCGCGGATGCGGCAAGCGCCTTGGACGGATTGCTGTTCAATGGCATGACGGTGATGTCCGGCGGCTTCGGACTAACCGGCAATCCCGAACATCTTATTCCAGCTATCCGCGACAGCGGGGTCACCGACCTCACGGTTATTTCGAATAATTGTGGTGCCGATAATTTTGGACTTTGGATGCTCCTGGACAGTGGCCAGATCAAGAAAATGATTTGTTCGTATATTGGAACGAACAAGCTTTTCGCTGAAAAATATATGTCGGGCGAGGTCGCAGTCGAACTCACTCCGCAAGGCACGCTCGCCGAGCGGATTCGGGCCGGTGGCGCAGGTATTCCCGCTTTTTATACACGAGCCGGGGTTGGCACCATGATCGCCGAGGGTAAGCCCGTCGAAGAGTTCGATGGAATTAGTTATATCCGCGAGCGGGGGCTGCGTGCCGACGTCGCGATCATCAAGGCCTGGAAAGCCGATTCGCAGGGCAATTTGATCTTCCGGCGCACCGCACGCAATTTCAATCCCGACATGGCGACGGCGGCGAACGTGACGGTCGCCGAGGTCGAAGAAATCGTCCCCGTTGGCGCACTTGACCCCGATCATATCCACACTCCGGGGATTTACGTCGATCGGGTCATCCAGGGGCACGCCTATAGTCGGGCGATAGAAGTTCTCACCACGCGTGAGCGTATTCATGAAGGGACGGAATGATGCCGTGGACGCGCGACCAGATGGCGGCGCGGGCGGCGCGCGAAATCGCTCATGGCTACTATGTCAATCTGGGCATCGGCATGCCGACTCTGGTCGCCAATCATATCTCGCCTGACCGGAACGTGACATTGCACAGCGAGAACGGGATGCTGGGCATGGGGCCTTATCCCTACGCGGACGAGGTCGATCATGATCTCGTCAATGCGGGCAAGCAAACCGTGACGACACTGCCGGGCGCCAGCTTTTTCTCGTCATCCGACAGTTTCGCGATGATCCGCGGGGGGCATATCGATCTCACGATCCTGGGCGCGATGGAGGTTGCCGGCAACGGCGATATCGCCAACTGGATGGTGCCGGGCAAGGCGGTCAAAGGCGTCGGCGGGGCGATGGATCTCGTCGTCGGCGCTCGGCGAATAATCGTCATCATGGACCACACCGACAAAACCGGCGGACCAAAACTGCGACGGCGGTGCTCGTTACCGTTAACCGGAGCAGGTGTCGTCGACTTCGTTATCACGTCGCTCGGCGCCTTCGTTTGCGACCGCGCGCAGGACCGGTTCATCCTCATCGACAAGCCGCAAGATGTCAGCCTGAACGACATTCGCGAGCGCAGCGATGCAACGATAATCGCAGCAGATCGTCAATGACGACGCTGTCGCTCACCGGGAATCTTTCCGTGGGCAACCCCGCCAGTCCCATATGCGATCAAGCTCCAGGACATACTGAAAGGAAGCATTATTTCACCCGCCTTTCAAAGCTCATCTGAGACGATCACGACCGCGTCTCCGGAAATTGGCAAAGCCCCCTGGCGCCTGGTCCTGCTTCTGGGATCGCTGGTCGCTATCGCCCCTTTATCGATCGACCTCTACCTGCCGGCCCTCCCTGCTATCGGCAGAAGTTTTTCCGCGACAGCTCCGCAAATCAACGCGACACTTGCCGCCTTCCTCATGGGCATGGCAATCGGCCAGATCGTTTACGGACCCATGTCCGACCGCTTTGGACGGCGGCCCCCGTTGTTGATCGGCATCACGATTTACGTCTCGGCGTCGATCGTCTGTGCATTTGCTCCCGATATCGCGACCATGAATGTCGCCAGGTTCGTCGAAGCAGTGGGCGGCTGTGCCGGATCGATTGTGGGACGGGCCATTGTCAGGGACCGCTTCGACCACCGTGAAGCTGCCCGCATGTTATCCTTCATGACCCTGATCATGGGCCTTGCTCCGGTACTGGCGCCCATGATCGGCGGTGGCCTGCTCATCATAAGTTCCTGGCGCCTCATCTTTTGCGTTCTGGCGGTATCTGGAGCCATTATCGGATTTTGCGTATTCAGGTTTCTCGATGAATCGCGTTCCCCCGAAACCGCCGCCGTCGCCCGCTCGGAAACGGTCTTGCGGGCATTTGGCACCCTGCTTAAAAACCGGCGGCTGTTAAGCTATCTGGCTGCGGGCTCCTTGAACGGGGCGGTCCTGTTCGCTTATGTCTCAAGCTCATCGAGCCTTTTGATCAATACCTACGGCTTCTCGCCACAACTGTTCAGCGTCGTCTTTGCCTGCAATGCGCTCGCTATCGTCGGATCGGCGCAGATAAATCGGCGCTTGCTTAAACGCCTCAGCCCCGATCATGTCCTGAAAAGAGCCAGCATTGCCTCGCTGATAGTCGCAAGCCTGCTGCTCACTGCGGCGTGGTCGGGTATTGGCGGATACTGGACCGTTCTGCCACTCCTGTTCGCCGCGCTCGCGACATTCGGGCTGATGAGCGGAAACACGATGGCGGGCGCTCTCAGTGCAGATCCGACGCGAGCCGGCTCGATCGCCTCGCTCATGGGCAGCGCTTCCTACCTGATGGGCGCCCTGGCAGCATGGCTGGCCGGCTTGTTCGCCAACGGGACGGCATTGCCAATCGCGGCAATCATGTTCTGTTGCCTCGTCGGTTCGGCAATAGCCATCCGGTTCACCGGCCCGCCGATACCCCGCTGAGTTGAACTTGTCCGCTAAGCCATTTGTCCGGATGAAATTATATTATAATCGGAATACCCCAGCATCGATCAAACCGGTGGCATAAGGGTGTCGCGTCGGGAGGTGACACCCTTCTGCCCTAGGATAATGCCATTTTGCATGGGCAAAGCTGCCCGCCAAAGCCATTCATGATTGGGAAATCCGCATGTCGTAAGTAACGCTCGACAAATTGCAAAGGACCGTTCCAGCTCATGTTGTTCGCACGAATCTGCCTCGCTGCCGCCGCGCTGTCCACCTGTGCCATGGCTGGCGCGGCAACACCTGCCGATCCTGGGAAGAAGGCCTGCGCCGCCGAGGCCAGGTCGCTATGCCCCTCCGAAATGCGTTCGATGAGCCGCAAGAAGGTACAGGCCTGCATGATCGTCAGGATCGACCAGACCTCACCCGCCTGTCATGCCGCGATGCTGGAGATGAAAGCGCAACACGACGCTGCGCTCAAACACTGAGCCGGTTCGGTCGCGGCTGGGCGTTTGCGCCGGGGCCGTAGAGCGCGCGGGCTTCGCTGGCGATGCGCACCCACAGCATCGCCGCATTCAGCAGCGAGAAGATCACCGCGACGCCGACCAGCCCGAATGTCAGCGGCAGCACCGCGATCTCGCCGGTGACGACGGTATAGTTGGGGTGGCGCAGGAAGCGGAATGGCCCACCGCTCACCAGCGGCGCGCCCGGCAACACGATGACCCGGGTCGTCCAGCGACCGCCCAGCGTCGCCAGCACCCAGACGCGCAATAGTTGCAGGACCACGAACAACGCCAGCAGCAGCATGTTGACTGGCCGCCCGCCGACTGTCGCCCACAGCGTTATGAGCCATGCCGCGTGCATCGTCACCATCACCGGGTAATGCCCGCGTCCGATCTCTACCGCGCCAAGCTTCATCAGCGCACGGGTATTGCGTCGGGCGATGACCAACTCGCCCAGCCGCTGCACGGTGACCAGCGTCATGATAATAATGGGAAGCGTCATGCCGCTCGTCTCAGCGTGACCGTGCTGGCCGTAAAGCCTGGCCCCAGCGCAGTCAGTACCGACAGCGGCGGAAGCTCGAGGGCGCGAATCCGTTCGAGCACGAACAGCACGGTAGGCGCCGACATATTGCCGTGCAACCGCAGCACTTCACGCTCATGATCGAGCGAACCCTGGCCCAGCGACAGCGCCGTTTCCAGCGCATCGACGACCTTGGCTCCGCCGGGATGGCAGATAAAGCGATCCACGTCCTCGATACGCAGTCCTTCCCGTTCCATCATCCTGGTCATCGCGTCGCGCATGTGGCGGCGCGCGAACACCGGAATGGCGCGATTGAGGACGACGCCCAGACCACCCTGTTCCATCCGCCAACCCATCACGTCCAGTGTGTTCGGCCAGATCGTTTCGGCGGTGCCGGCGATCTGGACAAAGCCCTCGTCGCCGCAGCGCACGACGCAGGCGGCGGCGCCATCGCCGAACAACGCCGTCGAGATGATATCCGCCTTGTCGGGATTTTCAGTGCGCAGCGTCAGGCTGCATAATTCCACGGTGACGAACAGCACCGTCGATCCCGGCGTGGCGCGTGCCAGCTTGGCGGCGAGGCCCAATCCGGTCGTCCCCCCGGCACAGCCCAGGCCGAATACCGGCACCCGGCTGACATCGGTGCGAAACCCCATCCGCTGCAATGCCCGTGCTTCCAGGCTGGGGGTGGCAATGCCGGTAGAGGATACGGTGACGATGGTATCGACATCGCTGCCGTCCAGTCCGGCGTCGGCCAGCGCCTGGCTCGCCGCTTCGACAAACAGATCCAGCGCGACTTCGAGATAAACGGCGGTGCGTTCGGGAAAGTCGTGCGAACGGCGATACCAGTCGGCGGGGCGGGCCAACTGGCGCACTTCGACCCCGGCGTTGACATAGACCGAGGTCATCCGCTCGAAATCGTCGAACGCCATCCCCAGCATTTCCCGCCCGATTTCCAGCGCAGTTTCCTGGGGCATGATATGGGCAGGATTTTTGGTGGCGAGCGAAAGAATTGTTACCGGCTGCGTCATACCCGTCCATTCTGTTTCAGCGACCGGTCTGTTCCGGGCAATATGTCCGGGTCGCTGGCGGTTGAACTATAAACGAGGCTATGCAATGCATGTTCCGATTGGCCCAGCGAATTTTGCCCAAGCGTTTGCGTTTGTCGTTGCGCGGCCTTGACGACGCTGGAACGCTACCATGGAAAGCCTGCGAATTCAGAAAGAAATATCGGATATCGCGCCTGCGCCCTGGCTCGGGTTCCTGGTCATGTGCGCCGGCATGTTCATGGCTATCCTGGACATCCAGGTGGTGGCGACATCGCTGCCGACGATTCGGCATGCCCTCGGTATCGCCGCCGACCAGATGATCTGGATACAAACCGCCTATCTTACGGCGGAGATCGTCGCCATTCCGCTCACCGGCTATCTGACCGGGCTGCTGGGGATGCGCTGGCTGTTCGTGGCGGCGATCGCATTGTTCACGATCGCCTCGACCGGTTGCGCGCAGAGCCAGACGTTCCATACCTTGATTGCCTGGCGGATCGTCCAGGGCTTTGCCGGCGGCACGCTGATACCTTCAGTGTTTTCATCGGTGTTCCTGTTGATTCCCGAAAAACGCCAGGGGCTGGCGACGACGATCGCCGGGGTCGCCGCCGTGCTTGCGCCCACCGTCGGCCCGATCGTCGGCGGCTGGCTGACCCAGACATGGTCGTGGCACTGGCTGTTTCGCATCAATATCGTGCCGGGAATTCTCGCCATGGTGATCGGTGTCTTTGCATTGCGCTGCGAGCAGGCCAGACAGCGCGCCCCGCGCAGGATCGACCTGGTCGCGCTGGCGGCGCTGGCGGTCGGGCTGACGGCACTCGAACTGGGGTTGAAGGACGCACCGGGGCTGGGCTGGACGTCGCCTGGCGTGATTGCTCTGCTGACCACATTCGGCGCTTGCGCGGTGGCGTTCGTGGCCAAGACGATGCAGGCGCGCCATCCGCTGGTCGAACTGCGCTGTTTCGAAAATCGCAATTTCACCATCGGCTGCATGCTCAGTTTCGTGCTGGGGATTGCCCTGTTCGGCTCGACCTATCTGATCCCCTTCTTCCTGGGGCTGGTACGCGAACACGGCGCGCTCAAGATCGGCGAGATCATGCTGGTGACCGGGGTGGCGCAACTGCTGTCGGCACCGGTCGCGGTTATGCTGGAACGCAGGGTCGATGCGCGGCTGGTGACGTTCCTGGGGTTCTCGCTGTTTGCCGCGGGGCTGTTGCTGAGCACGCGGCAGACCGGCCAGACCGATGCCGCCGACATGGCGCTGCCGCAGATCCTGCGCGGCGTGGCGATCATGTTCTGCCTGCTGGCGCCGACGCGCTGGGCGCTGGGGCAATTGTCGCCGCGGCAGGTCGCCGATGCCAGTGGGCTGTTCAACCTGATGCGCAATCTGGGCGGCGCGGTCGGCCTGGCGCTGATCGACACGACGATTTTCAGCCGCGTGCCGGTGCATGCGGCACGCATCGCCGCGCAATTGCGCGCAGGCGACGTTGCCACCGCGGTGAGCATCGGCATCCCGCGCGATGCCTTCCTCGAACAATTGGGCCAGCCCGTCGACGATTTCACCACCGAAATGGTCCGTCCGCTGGTCGAGAAAGCGGCGCTGGTGCAGGCGATCAACGATGCCTGGCTGGTGCTCGGCGCGCTGACCGCACTGGCGCTGGTGCTGTTGCTGTTCGTGCGGCATGTCCGGCCCAAGATCGGCGTCGTCCCGGAGGAGATCGCGGCGATCTGCAGTTGAGCGATGACGCGCGGGCCGTTCTTTTCGCCCGGATGGGACATTATCGCACGTCGTGCGTTTAAACTTCATCTTCCGTTTGAAAGGGTTGAACCATGGCCGATCTGAGCAAAATCCAGGAACACGCCGAAGTCATCGGCGCCGATCGCGTCCATGTCGGGACGGTCGATCACGTCCAGGGCGATCGTCTCAAGCTGACCAAGAAAGACAGCGTCGAAGGCAGCCATCAGGGCCATCACCACTACATTTCCGGCGGCCTCGTTGCGGAAATCGAGGATGGCGTCGTCCGACTCAGCGCAAACGCCGATGTCGCGATCATGTTCGAGGAAGAAGAAGACGGCAGCTGAGCGCTGCGGGACCGTGTTGGAATATGGTGCCGCTTAGAGGATTCGAACCTCTGACCCCATCATTACGAATGATGTGCTCTACCGACTGAGCTAAAGCGGCCCGTTTGCGTCATGCGCTGGACAGGTCGCGCGTTTACGCAGCGTTGGGGTGCGACGCAAGCGTAAAGGCGCGGGTGGCTGGGTCTGGTCAGGCCACCACATCCGATGCCGCCAGCACCGCCAGCGTCAGTATTTCGGGCGCGATCGCTGTCATCGGCACGATCTGGACCGGCTTTTCCATGCCGATCAGCATCGGGCCGATGGTGGCGTTGCCGCCTAGTTCCTTCAACAGCTTGGCCGAAATATTCGCCGATTGCAGGCCGGGCATGATCAGGACATTGGCCGGCGCGGATAGGCGGCAGAACGGGTAATAGGCCATTACCGATGGGTTCAGCGCCGCATCGGGCGCCATGTCGCCTTCGTATTCGAAGCCAAGATTGCTTTCGCCGTCCAGGATCGCCACCGCGCCGCGAATGTTGTCGAGCCACTTGCCCGGCGGGTTCCCGAACGTGGAAAACGACAGGAACGCGACGCGCGGTTCATGGCCCAGGCGGCGCGCTACGGCGGCGGTTTCCTTGGCAATGACGACCAGTTGCTCGGCATCCGGGCGCTCGTTGACGGTGGTGTCGGCCAGGAAGGCGGTGCTGGTCTTGCCGATCATCAGGTGAATGCCGAAGGGCAGGTGGCCCGGCTTGGGGTCCAGGACCTGCTGGATTTCCTTGATGGTTTGCGCGAACGGGCGGGTCATGCCGGTGATCAGCGCGTCGCCCAGCCCCAGCTTGAGCATCGCCGACGCAAACACGTTGCGGTCCTGGTTGATCATGCGGCGTACGTCGCGTTCCAGAAAACCGCGCCGCTGCAGCCGGGCATAGAGCAGCTCGACCATCGCGCCGACATGCGGCGAATTGACCGAATTGTGGATTTCGTAACTGTCGGGCGCGCTGACCCCCAGTTCGACCAGCTTGTCGATCACCGCCTGCTCGCGGCCCACCAATACCGGCTCGCCATAGCCGAAATCGCGGAACTGGATCGCGGCGCGCAGCACCACTTCGTTTTCGGCCTCGGCGAAAATCACCCGCTTGGGGTTCAGCTTGGCCTGCGCATAGACGGTGGTGAGCACCGATGTCGTCGGGTTGAGCCGCGCCTTCAGGCTCTGGCGGTAGTCGTCCATGTCGAGGATCGGCTTTTGCGCCACGCCTGAATCCATCGCCGCCTGCGCCACGGCGGAGGATACCACTTCCATCAGCCGGGGATCGAACGGCGCCGGGATAATGTAGTCGCGGCCGAACTGCTGGTTCTTGCCATAGGCCGCCGCGACTTCCTCGGGCACCTGTTGGCGCGCGAGCGCGGCGATGGCGCGCGCGGCGGCGATCTTCATTTCTTCGTTGATCGCGGTCGCGCGCACATCGAGCGCGCCGCGAAAGATGAAGGGAAACCCCAGCACGTTGTTGACCTGGTTGGGATAATCCGAACGGCCGGTGGCGACGATCGCATCGGACCGGGCCGCCATCGCCTCTGGCGGGGTGATCTCGGGATCGGGGTTGGCCATGGCAAAGATGATCGGCTGCGGCGCCATGGTGCGCACCATGTCCTGCGTCACCGCTCCCTTGACCGACAGGCCCAGGAAGATATCGGCGCCGCGCATAGCTTCGGCCAGCGTGCGATCGTCGGTGTCGATCGCGTGTGCGGACTTGAACTGATCGACCCCGGCGCGGCCCCGGTAGATCACGCCCTTGCTATCGCACATGGTGACGTTTTCATGGCGCACGCCCATCGACTTGATCAACGAAGTGCAGGCGATGGCGCTCGCGCCGGCACCGTTCACGACCATCTTGACGTCCTCGAACTTGCGCCCGGTGATAAAGCAGGCGTTGACCAGCCCGGCGGCGGCGATGATCGCGGTGCCGTGCTGGTCGTCATGCATCACCGGGATTTTCATGCGTTCGCGCAGCGCCTGCTCGATGATGAAGCACTCGGGCGCCTTGATGTCTTCCAAATTGATGCCGCCGAAACTCGGCTCCATCATGGCGACGGCGGCGATGATCGCATCGGGGTCTTCGCTGTCGAGTTCGATGTCGATCGAATCGACATCGGCAAAACGCTTGAACAGCGCCGCCTTGCCTTCCATCACCGGCTTCGCAGCCAGCGCGCCCAGATTGCCCATGCCCAGGATGGCGGTGCCATTGGTGATGACCGCGACCAGATTGCTTTTGGCGGTGTAATCGTAAGCGGTGGCGGGATCGTCGGCGATGGCCTGCACCGGCACGGCGACGCCCGGCGAATAGGCCAGGCTCAGGTCGCGCTGTGTTGCCATCGGCTTGGAAGCGATGATCTCGATTTTGCCGGGGCGGCCGGTGCTGTGATAAAACAGCGCCTCGCGCTCGGTGAAACGGACGTTGCTTTCCTCGGACATCGCATTTCTCCCGGCCAGTGCGTGCCGCCCTAATCAATGTACGGGCAACGGGATAGGGGAAAGCTTGGTCGCGCTGCATTCCGGTTTTCCGATTCCGCAGCTAATCCCGCACCATGTCCGAATCTGTCTCTCCGATGATGGTGCAGTATCATGCGTTGAAGGCGCAGGCGGGGGATTGCCTGCTGTTTTATCGGATGGGCGACTTCTTCGAATTGTTCTTCGACGATGCCCGGCAGGCCGCCCAGGTACTCGATATCGCGCTGACCAGCCGGGGCGAGCACGGCGGTGCGCCGATCCCGATGTGCGGCGTGCCGGTACATGCTGCCGAAGCCTATCTTGCGCGATTGATCCGGGCCGGTTGCCGCGTCGCCATCGCCGAACAGGTCGAAAGCCCGGAGCAGGCGCGCAAGCGAGGCGGATCGAAGGCGCTGGTCGCGCGCGATATCGTCCGCTTCGTCACCGCCGGGACGTTGACCGAAGAGGCGCTGCTCGAACCGCGCCGTGCCAACGTCCTGGCGGCGTTGTGCGAGTTGCGCGGCATGATCGGGATCGCGTCTTGCGATATTTCGACGGGGCGCATGGAACTGGAGGAATGCCTGCCGACTGCCATGGGCGCGGCGCTGGCGCGGCTGGGCGCGTGTGAACATATCGGCCCGGAAGGGTGGGGCGACGCACCTGCCGACGCCGTTACCCGACCAGCGCGCGATTTTGCCAGCGATGCGGGGGAAGCGGGACTGGCGGCGCTGCACGGAGTCGCCACGCTTGATGGCTTTGGCCAGTTTTCGCGGGCGATGCTGGCGGCGGCGGGCGGGCTGATCGCCTATCTCGATCATGCCGGGCGCGGCAAGCTGCCGCTGCTGCTGCCCCCGGTCGCGCGCCGGGGCGATGCGCAAATGGCGATGGACGAGGCGACGCGGACGAGCCTGGAGATCCTGTCGTCGCAACAGGGCCAATCTTCTCAACAAGGCGCGCGCAAGGGCAGCCTGATCGAGGCGGTGGACCGCTGCATGACCGGCGCCGGTGCGCGGCAACTGGCCGAGGACCTGTCCGCGCCGCTGATCGATCGGGCGCAGATCAACCAGCGGCTGGCGCTGGTGCAATGGCTGCATGATGATGCCCTGCGCCGCGACGATCTGCGCAGTGGCCTGCGGGCGCTGCCCGATATCGGCCGCGCGCTGGGCCGGGTCGTGGCGGGGCGCGGATCCCCGCGCGACCTCGGCCAATTGCGCGATGGCCTGAGCGGCGCCCGGCGATTAAGCGTCATGCTGGGCGCGTTGGAAGACCGGCCGGCATTGCTCGATGAGCTGTTGCCGGCACTGCGCGGGCATGCCGCGCTGGTCGATCTTTACACGCAATCGCTGGTCGCGGCCCCGCCGACCGAGCGCTCCGCCGGGGGTTTCATTGCCGACGGCTATGACGCAGCGCTGGACGAATTGCGCAATATCGCCGGCCACTCGCGCCGCGCCATCGCTGCGCTGGAAGCGAAATATCGCAACGAAACCGGCGTCGCCGCGTTGAAAATCCGGCATAATGGCGTGCTTGGCTATTTCATCGAAGTGCCTGCCAAGCACGCCGACCGGCTGATGGCGGCGGACAGCGGCTTTGCCCATCGCCAGACCATGGCCGGCGCAGTGCGCTTCAACGCGCTGGCGCTGCATGAAGAAGCCAGCCGCATCGCCGAAGCCGGGGGCCGTGCGCTGGCTGCGGAAGAAGCCCATTTCGAGGAGCTGGTCGAGGCCGCCATCGCCCGCCGCCATGCCATCGCGCAAACCGCCGCCGCGCTGGCGCGTATCGATGTCGCCGCTTCGCAGGCCGAGCGCGCGGCGGAGGGCAATTGGTGCCGCCCGATCATCACCGACGAGCCGGTGCTGGCGATCGAGGGCGGGCGCCATCCGGTGGTCGAAGCCGCGCTGGCGGCGAAGACCGAGCGGTTTATCGCCAATGATTGCGGGCTTTCGCCCAGCGACCGGCTGTGGCTGATCGGCGGCCCGAACATGGGCGGCAAATCGACGTTCCTGCGCCAGAACGCGCTGATCGTGCTGCTGGCGCAGGCGGGCGGGTTCGTTCCGGCGGAGGCGGCCACCATCGGCCTTGTCGATCGGCTGTTCAGCCGGGTCGGCGCATCGGACAATCTGGCGCGCGGGCGCTCCACCTTCATGGTCGAGATGGTCGAGACCGCCGCGATCCTGGCGCAGGCGACCCCGCGCAGTTTCGTGATCCTGGATGAAGTCGGGCGCGGCACTTCTACCTATGACGGGCTGGCGCTGGCGTGGGCGGTGGTCGAGGCGGTGCATGGCGTCAATCGCTGCCGCTGCCTGTTCGCCACCCACTATCACGAGTTGGCGCGGCTCGCCGAAAGTTGCGAAGCGCTCAGCCTGCATCATGTCCGGGCGCGCGAGTGGCAAGGCGAACTGGTGCTGCTGCACGAACTGGCGCGCGGGCCAGCCGAAAGTAGCTTCGGGCTGGCGGTGGCGCGGCTGGCCGGGGTTCCACCGTCTGTGGTGGCGCGGGCGAAATCGGTGCTGCAACGGCTGGAAAAGGGTCGTGCGGAAACCGGCGGGCTGGCTGCCGGGCTGGGGGATCTGCCGCTGTTTGCCGCCGCCTTGCAGGCGCCTCCGCCGCAGCGCGATGCCCTGCGCGATCGGCTGCAGGCGCTCGATGCCGACCGGCTGTCGCCGCGCGAAGCACTGGAATTGATGTACGAACTGAAACGGCTGGCGAGCGAAGGGACTTGCTGACGAAGCGATGGGGGCCATGATTTCTTAACCCGCGCGGCGCTATGCGGGCATAATGTTCCTCGGCCCCAGGATAACGACCGTATTCGCCAGCCGCTGGAAGGCGCTGGCGTGGTCCGGTGGGGTGCTGCTGACCGCCTATTGCAGTGTCCCGTCGGACAATGACGACGGGCCCGGCACCGTGCCCAATCCGGCGGGTGCGATGGTGACGGCATGGCCCGGCGGGGGACCGCCTGCCAGGGCAGACAGCCATGCCTCGCCCTGGGCGATCTCGCCGAAACCGACGCCTGCGCCGGGTCGATGATGGAAATTGCCCCGATCGCCGCTAGCCGCTAAGCCGCCAACAATCATGGAGGCGACATTGCAGGCGACTATCTGGCACAACCCGGCGTGCGGTACTTCACGCAAGACGCTGGCGATTTTGCAGGAAACCCCGGAAATCGATCTGACGGTGGTGGAATATCTGCGCGATCCGCCGAGCGCGGATCGGCTTGCCCAGCTTTATCGCGCTGCCGGAATGACCCCGCAGCAAGGCTTGCGGCTGCGCGGAACCGATGCCGAGGAGCGCGGCCTGCCGCAAGCGGCGGACGAGGCGGTGCTGGCGGCAATGGCGGCCGATCCCCGACTGATCGAGCGGCCGCTGGTAGAAACCGAAAAGGGCACGGCGCTATGCCGACCGCAAGAAAAAGTGCGGGAAATCCTTTGAGCCAAGCTGTTCTTCGAACAGGGCCCAGCTCGCGCGACGGCCTGCTGTTTCGATAAGGCGCCGGGAACGCCATCCGCCGCTGCCGCGTTGCATAGCTTGGATCTTGCAATAGCGGGGTAAACCTGCAAACGCGCGATCTGTAACCCTGTCGTAACCATGACTTCGTCCGGCCTTGATACATCCGGCCTTCATCAGGACATTGCCGACCGATGACCATTTCCGAGTTAGCTCGCGAGGCGCCCTTGCCCCAACGGTTAAAGCGCCATGCCAAGCGCGTTCTTGGCCCTTGGGGGGTTTTCCTCGAAGGTTTCCTGAAGAATCCGGTGATGGTCGGTTCGATCATTCCGTCTTCGCGCTTTACCATTGCCAAGATGCTGGCGCCGGTGCGTTGGGACGAATGCCGCCTGTTCGTGGAATATGGGCCGGGCGTCGGTACTTTCTGCCGCCCGGTACTCGACCGGCTGCGGCGCGATGGTCAATTGATCGTAATCGACACCAATCCGCTGTTCATCGACTATCTTCGCTCCACCATCACCGACAATCGCTTCATCGCGGTGCTGGGGTCCGCCGCCGATGTCGAGGCGATCGTGCGGGCCCATGGCCATGACCACGCCGATTATGTGCTGTCGGGTTTGCCCTTTTCCACCCTGCCCGATGGCGTCGGTCCGGCCATTGCTGCAGCCACCCATCGCGCGTTGCGGCCGGGCGGAGCGTTTCTGGTCTACCAGTTCTCGGCCAAGGCACGCGATTTCATGGCGCGGCACTTCCGCCATATCGACCAGGGCTTCGAGCCGCTGAATATTCTGCCATGCCGCCTGTTCTGGGGATGGAAGGATGAGGCGGGAGAGAGCTAGCTCGTCCTCGTCTTTCGGTCAGTTGAACGTCTCGCTGATGGCGCCGCGCCCCGGACCAGACAGTTGGTGGTGAACTGCCGCCAGGATAGCGGTCAGCACGATACTGGTCACGGCGCTGATCATGCCGGCTATTCCGCCCGAGACCAGCACGAATCCCGGACCGGTCCCGGTAATCATGACCAGCAGGTTGAGCAAGGCACTGAGCGCGATTGAAATGACGATATAGGCGATCCCCAGCATCAGGAAGAAAGCCAGCAAACGCAGCGTGCTACCGCTGGTAATTCGCCACGATCGCTGCAACGCCGCAAATGGCCGATGCAGCCCTTCGATGACGATGACCGGCAGGGTGAGCGAAAGCCGGATAATCAGCAGCAGCATCGCCACCATGTCGATGGTGATCCCGATCGGTGCTCCCAATCGCGGGCCCAGCCCGGCAATACAGGCCATCAGGATCACGCCCATTGGCAGCGACGCCAGCACATAACCCAGGAAAAAGATCAGAATGGTGCCGATCAGTGCCGGCAGGCTGCGCAGGCCGATCGCCATGGCCTCGCGTACGGTGGGGCGGCCCACATCGGTCAACAATGCCAGCATCGCCATATAGCCCAGCGTCTGCACCAGCAGCAGCAGCAGGAAATACGGCGCGATTTCGGCATAAGCATGCATCATCTGTTGCAAGGCGGCGGGGTTTTTAGGTGCAGCCATCACCGCGGTCACGCTGGCCGACATTTCCGCCTGAAATCCCGCCAGGAACAACGCCGCTATCAGCCCCGGCAGGAAAAAGAACACCCCCGCCATCACCAGCAGCACTTCGCGATTGGCCGACACCGCGCGGACCGCGTCATTCCAGGCCCGGTTGCCGTCGAATTTCATTCCTTGACTCCCATGACGCGCTTGCCAATTGCGGCGCCCCTGCTCATTGCAGAAAATCTCATCGTGGCGGGTAGCGCGTTAAAGTCGCGCTCGATCTTGTCGCATATAGCACCCAATTCTCGTACATAACACATAGGCTCAAATGGTCATCCCCGGAATCGAGTTGCGAACCGACCAAGCGCAAGTCCCTTACCGGCTGGCCCTGGACGAAATGAACGCGCGCAATCTGGCCATTCAGGAAGGGCGCGCGGATGAACTGATCTGGCTGCTGGAACATCCACCGGTCTATACCGCCGGCACCAGCGCGGCCAAGGACGAACTGCTCGATCCGCGGTTCGAAGTGGTCAGTGCCGGGCGCGGCGGGCGCTATACCTATCATGGTCCGGGCCAGCGGATCGGCTATGTCCTGCTCGACCTGCGGCGGCGCACCCGCGATGCGCGCTGCTTCGTGCATGCGCTGGAGGATTGGGTGATCGCGACGCTGGGCGATTTCGATGTGTCGGCGTGGCGTTCCGACGCCGGGGTGGGCATCTGGACCCGCGACATCGACGGCCGCGAGGCCAAGATCGGCGCGATCGGCGTTCGCATCCGGCGTTGGGTGACGATGCACGGCTTTGCCGTCAACCTGTCACCCGACCTGTCGCATTACGGCGGCATCGTGCCCTGCGGCATAGCCGAACTGGGCGTGACCAGCCTGGAGCGCCTGGGGCGCGGGGTTGATTCCGCGACATGGGATCGGGCATTGCTGGCGCGGACCCCAACGTTTCTGGCGCAACTGGAGCCGTCCGGCATGGAGACCTGTGAATGATACGGCTGATGCGATCGATATTGGCAAGCGCGGTTGCGGTCGCGACGCTGGGCGCTTGCCATCACGACGAGAAGGCCACCGGCCACGGCACGGTATCGGGCGAAATCCTCCCCGGATCGGTCAGCGATGCCATGTTGCCGTATGATTCGGTGAAGTCCAAGGCTCCGCTGGCGCCGGTCCAATCCGCAGGGGAACCAGGCAATGGGTCTGGCGATAACGCGGCAGACAGCGCCGATACAACCGCCGCTGCTGCTGATTCAGCCGTGGCGGATAGCGCCGCGTCGCCCAGTCCAGCGGCGCCTGTCGTTACCAATTAAGCGGTGACGCGCCGCCAGGCTGCCCATGTCATACCGTCAGGCGAAAGTGAACCCGGACATTCCGGCGGCGGCGCGCAACAACGCCCACCGCGCCAAAGCCGACGAGCATCATGGCCCAGGCAGCGGGTTCGGGAACGGCAGTGACCTTCAGGCCTTCGGGGGAAGAGTCGAAGACATAGGTGTTCAAGTCACCAACCGCACTGCAGATGTTCACGCCATCGCAGAGCTGTAACCCGACAGTATAGGCATTGTCGTCGCTCAGAACCAGCAGGCTGTCGTCGCCGGCGTAACCAAGTCCGCCGCTAAGGTCATAGACCAGGGTTCCGCCAACCAGATTGGAATAGTCGATGGTAAAGGCGGACACGACGGTATTGCCGCTGAAGCTGGCCGTGAAGTCCGTAACTTCGCCTACCGATGCGTCGATAAACCCGTCCCCGTCAAGGTCGCTGCCGGTAAAGCTGCCGAATACGCTGGCACCATCGGTGTAGCCACCCTGGCTGAAATAATAGACGGCAGCTTCTGCCGGCACAGTGGCCGCGAACAACGCCGCCAAAGCGGTAAATGCGAGCAATTTCATGGCAAGTCCCCCGTTGCAACTTAGCCCGATCCGTAGATCGGACAGGCCGCACTGGCATGGTTATTGCAAGGCAGCAAGAAGTCTCATGTCTCAAAGCGTAAGGGGCTTCGCCGGCTTACCTCGCCCCCAGATCGCCTTTGCCCACGGTAGCTCCCGCCATTTCCAGCATGCGGTCGAGGCTACGCTTGGCCTGTAGCCGCAGTCCTTCCTCTATCTCCACGCGCGGGGTCAGGTCGCGCAGCGAAAGATACAGCTTTTCCATCGTGTTAAGCGCCATGTAGGGGCAGATATTGCAGTTGCAGTTACCGTCCGCGCCCGGCGCGCCGATGAAGGTTTTCGTGGGCATCGTCAGTTGCATCTGGTGGATGATGTGCGGTTCGGTGGCGACAATCAGCGTATCACCCGTCATCGCCTTGGCGTAATTCAGGATGCCGCTGGTCGAGCCGACGTAATCGGCGTGGTCGATGATCGCCGGCGGGCATTCCGGATGCGCGGCGACCGGCGCGCCGGGGTTCTTCGCCATCAGCTTGAGCAGTTCGGTCTCGCTGAATGCCTCATGGACGATGCACACCCCCGGCCACAGCAGCATGTCGCGCCCGAACTTGCGGTTGAGATAGCCACCGAGATGCCGGTCCGGGCCGAAGATGATCTTCTGCGCCGGGTCGATCTGCGCCAGGATGGTCTCGGCGCTCGAACTGGTGACGATGACGTCGGACAGCGCCTTCACTTCGGTCGAGCAATTGATATAGGTCAGCGCGATGTGATCGGGATGCGCGGCGCGAAACGCGGCGAACTTGTCCGGCGGGCATGAATCTTCCAGGCTGCACCCGGCGTTTACATCGGGCAGCACCACGATCTTGTCCGGGCTGAGGATCTTGGCGGTCTCGGCCATGAACTTGACCCCGCAGAACGCGATCACCTCGGCATCGGTCGCTGCGGCCTTGCGGCTCAGTTCCAGCGAATCGCCGACGAAATCGGCAAGATCCTGCAGTTCGGGCTTCTGATAATAATGCGCCAGGATCACCGCCTTGCGCTCGATCCGCAGCCGGTCGATCTCGGCGCGCAAGTCGAGGCCGGACAAGTTGAACGGCAGTGCGGTCATGAGCACGGTCCTTCCCGGTATGGTATGTCATTGCGGAGCGACCACCGCTCCCCGTCGCGCGCGACGATGCCGCGTCTTTCGCAATCGATCAGGTGCGCCAGCACAGATCGCCCGGCAGCGGCCCACAGTTCCTGCGCCACACCCTTGTACATGCGGGGGACCATGTCTGCGATGGTCTGCGGCGCGTCGCCCAGCAGAGCCAGGATCTGGCGCTCGCGCTGGCGGCGATGGCCGATCAGGCCGCGCGTGAACTGGCGCGGGTTGTCGACCTGCGCGCCGTGAGCAGGGTAATACACCCGGTCCTCGCGGTCCTGCAACTTTTGCAGGCTGTCCATATAGGCGGCCATATCACCGTCTGGCGGAGCGACGACGGTCGTGGACCAGCCCATGACATGATCGCCGGTGAACAGCGCGCCACCCTGCGCCAATGCGTAGCACAGGTGGTTGGAGGTGTGGCCGGGGGTGGCGACGGCGGTCAGCGTCCAGTCGGCGCCGGTCAACTGCTCGCCTTCATCCAGAACCCGGTCGGGCGCGTAGCTGGGATCGAACGAAGCATCGGCGCGGGGCCCCGAATCGTCGAGCACCAGCGGCGCACAGCCGATGATCGGCGCGCTGGTCCGGGCGCTGAGCGGCGCGGCGGCGGGCGAATGATCGCGGTGCGTATGCGTGCACAGGATCGCGGAAACGCGCGCGGGGCCGATCGCGGCGATCAGTGCGGCCAGATGATCCGGTTCATCGGGACCGGGATCGATCACGGCGATATCGTCGCCCGCGCCGACCAGATAGGTTTGCGTTCCGGTAAAGGTGAAAGCCGAGGGGTTTGCGGCGAGCACGCGCCGCACCAGCGGTTCGAGTTGTTCGGCGGTGCCGGTGGGCCAGGGGCGGGCGGGAAAGTCCATGACTGGCATATGGCGATTGCACCGGCCAAAGTCGAGCCGGGCATCGACTTTGGCGGCGGGGCAAGGCACACTCGGCGCGGGAGACAGGCATGGCGACGACAGGCGATCTGATCCTGGTGCTGGACGCCGGCACCACCACCACGCGGGCGATGATATTTACGCGTGACGGTGGCCTGCTGGCATCGGCGCAGCGGGCGATCACGCAATATTATCCCCGGTCGGGCTGGGTAGAGCACGACCCTGCGGAATTGTGGGACACCAGCCTGGCGGTCCTGCGCGAAGCGGTCGCCGCGATCGGCGGAGCGCGGCGGATTGCCGGACTGGGCATCACCAACCAGCGCGAAACGGTGGTGGCCTGGGACCGGAATAGCGGCGAGCCGCTGGCGCGGGCGATCGTCTGGCAGGATCGGCGCACCGCCGGTGCCTGCGAGCAACTGCGCTGCGGTGGCCATGAGGCGGAGGTCCAGGCGCGGACCGGGCTAGTGCTCGACCCTTATTTTTCCGGCACCAAGATGCGCTGGCTGATCGACAATGTCGCCGAGGTCGGGGCGGCGGCGCGTACGGGGCGGCTGGCACTGGGTACGGTGGAAAGCTGGCTGGTGTTCCGGCTGACCGGGGGCGGTTTCGTCAGCGACGCCAGCAATGCCAGCCGCACCAGCCTGTTGCCGCTGACGGCAGCGCGCTGGGATGCCGGGCTGTGCGATCTGTTCGGGGTACCGATCACGGCGCTGGGCGAAGTGGTCGATTGCGCGGGTGATCGTGGCACCGTCTTGCGCGAATGGCTGGGCGACGCGATCCCGGTTACCGCGCTGGTGGGCGACCAGCAGGCCGCAACGATCGGCCAGGGTTGCCTGATGCCGGGCGATACCAAGGCAACCTATGGCACCGGCGCCTTCGTGCTGGCGAACATGGGCCATACCGTGCCGCATTCGGCGCATCGCCTGCTCGGCACGGTATTGTGCCAGCTCGACGGCGTCCGCAGCTATGCGCTGGAAGGATCGATGTTCGTCGCCGGCAGCCTGATGCAATGGCTGCGCGATGCCATGGGGCTGATCGCCGACACCGCCGAGACCGAACTGCTGGCAGCCAGTATCAGCGACAGCGGCGGGGTCGTGATCGTCCCGGCGCTGGCGGGGTTGGGCGCGCCGCACTGGCGGCCCGAAGCGCGCGCGACGATCACCGGGATGAGCTTTGCCACCACCCGCGCGCATGTCGTGCGCGCCGCGCTGGAGGCGATGGCGTGCCAGACCCGCGACCTGGCCCAGGCTTTTGCCGGCGATGGCGCGGCCTGGCGGCGGCTGCGCATCGACGGCGGGATGAGCGCCAATGACTGGATGGCGCAGGACCTGGCCGATGTCCTGGCGCTGCCGGTCGAGCGCCCGGACTTCGTCGAGACGACCGCATTGGGTGCGGCGATGCTGGCGTCGGTCGGAGCGGGGCTGTTCGAGTCGCTGGCCGAAGCGTCGGCCGCGATGCGCGGGCCGGTCCGCCATTTTACCCCGGCTATGGACGACGATACGCGGGCGGCACGGCTGGCCGGTTGGCAGGCGGCGTTGGCCAAGGTGTAGAGCGAAGCGCCATCGATCCGACGAAACATCTCCTCCCAATGAGGGAGGATCGAAGGGAAGCTGATTGAACCCACCTCACTCGGCGTCGGCAATCGCCCCAGGCAGCAGCCGCGTATAAAGCACCGATCCGGCGGACTTGCGGATAGCTGTCCAGCCGCTGAAATCCCGCACTATGCCATCCTCTATGAGCCACAGATAAGGCACCGCTTGCGGCACGGTCGCGACCAGATCGGTGATCGCGGGTTTGCCCCGGCAAGCGGTGGGGCTAGAAGTTTCCGAAGGGTCGCCGACGAACGCGCCGGCAGCCTGGTTGTGAACCCGCAGCAATTGACCCCCTGCGGCAAACCATTGATCGTTGGCGAAATCGTGGCGGCGCGCCAGGGCATAGCCGGCAAGATGAGTTCGCCGTTCGCGTTGCCAGGGTTCATTGGCAACGCACGGCTTCAGGGTAAGGGTGATCAGCTGCGCATCGCGCGGCATCGATTCCAGCACCGCCAGGTCGTCCGCAAATTGCGTGCCGTACAGCGCCAGGCTGGCGGCGTTGCCGACAAAGCGGGCGCCACAGAACAGCAGCGCCGCCAGCGCCAGCGTCTCGACAATGCGCCGAGGGCAATCCTGGCGAGGGCGCACGGCGACCAAAGCGATCGCCAGGATCATCGGCACCAGTCGCATGTCGACGAA
>CAZZYX010000064.1:0-20276 GCA_964658485.1 uncultured Acetobacteraceae bacterium
ACCGCTGCTGGCGCATGACCCCGCCAGCGCCGCGTATCGATCGGAAGCTGCCGCAATTGCCGTCGGGTTGGGCGAACACGAGCAAGCGATCGCGCTGTATCGCGCGCTGCTGGCCGAGCCGGTCACGGCCGCCGCCGCCGCCGATATCAACCTGTGGCTGGGCCATGCCCTCAAGACTGTAGGGCAATTGCCCGACGCGATTGCGGCGTACCACGCCGCCGCCGCGTCTCGCCCGGATTTCGGCGAGGCGTGGTGGAGCCTCGCCAACCTCAAGACCTATCGTTTTACCGCCGCCGAAATCGCGACGATGCGTGCCGCTGAAAGCGCCGCCGAAAGCGCTGTGGCCGCGCCGGGGGCTAATCGCGCCGCGCTATGTTTCGCGCTCGCCAAGGCTTTGGAAGATGGCGCCGAATTTGCGGCAGCATGGGAATTCTATACCCGTGGCAACGCCCTGCAGCGCGAGGCCAGCCGCTATCGCCCGGAGATTCTCGAAACCAATACCGCCGCGCAAAAACACGTCTGCACCGGCGCGTTCTTCGCCGCGCGTGCGGGCTGGGGCGATCCCGCGCCCGATCCGATCTTCATCCTGGGCCTGCCGCGGTCGGGTTCGACCCTGATCGAACAAATCCTGGCCTCGCATCCGGACGTCGAGGGCACCCAGGAACTGCCCGATATCCAGCGTATCGTGCTGGAACTGCAGGGCCGCGATCCCGATCTCGATCATCCGCGTTATCCAGCAGCGCTATCCGATCTGTCTGCGCAGGATTGCCGCGATCTGGGTGCGCGCTATCTTGCCGACACCCGCATCCATCGCCGGGCCGGGCGGCGGCTGTTCATCGACAAGATGCCGAACAATTTCCGCCACATCGGCCTGATCCACCTGATCCTGCCGAATGCCACGATTATCGATGCGCGGCGCGGTGCGCTGGCTTGCTGCGTTTCCAATCTGAAACAATTGTTCGCGCAGGGGCAGGAATTTACCTACAGTACCGACGATATCGCCCGCTATTACCGGACATATCTCGACCTGATGCGCCATTGGGACGCCATCCTGCCGGGAAAGGTGCTGCGCGTCTGCAACGAAGATGTCATCGCCGGCCTGGAGGGTCAGGTCCGCCGCATCCTGAGCCATTGCCGGCTCGATTTCCACCCCGCCTGCCTTGCCTTTCACGAAAACAGGCGGGCGGTGCGGACGCCCAGCTCCGAACAGGTCCGCCAGCCGATTTCCAGCGACGGGATCGATCAGTGGCGCAATTTCGAACCATGGCTCGGCCCGCTGAAGGCCACGCTCGGGGATGCCGTGGACGGGTGGCGCACATGAACGGACCATACGATCTGGCGGTAGTCGGCGGCGGCATCATCGGCCTCGCCCATGCCGCAATGGCTGCCCGCGCCGGCCAGCGCGTCGTCGTGATCGAGCGCGATGTTCGCGCCAACGGTGCCTCGATCCGCAATTTCGGGTTCATCACGGTCAGCGGCCAGGAACGCGGTGACAGTTGGCAATTGGCACGGCGGACCCGCGATGTCTGGGCCGAACTGGCCGGGCCGGCGGGTATCCCGATCGAACAGCGTGGGTTGTACCTCACCGCGCGCTCGCCCGAAGCCATGGCCGTGATCGAGGCATTCCTGGCGACCGAGATGGGCGAGGGCTGCCGCTCGCTGACCGCCGCCGGGTTCCGCGACGAATGCTCCGGCATCGGGAGCAGTGATCTGATGGGCGCGCTGCATAGCCCGCATGAATTGCGCGTCGAATCGCGCGATGCCATCCCCCTGCTCACCGCCTATCTGGCCGAACATCACGGCGTCACTTTCCTGACGCAAACGGCAGTTTATTCCGCCGCCCCGCCCCGGCTCGAAACTTCGCGTGGCATAGTCGAGGCGGGCGCGGTCGTGGTTGCCCCCGGTGACGATTTCGCGACGCTGTATCCCGACCGCATCGCTGCGTACGATCTGACCCGCTGCCGACTGTCGATGCTGAAGCTGGCCGACCCCGGCTATCGTTTGCCCGCCGCGTTGATGAGCGATCTCAGCCTCGTGCGCTATCGCGGCTATGGTGCGCTGCTCGAGGCCCGCGCGCTCGATGCGAAACTGCGCGCCGAACAGCCGCGCCACTTCGCCAACGGCGTGCATCTGATCGTCGCGCAGGGCGCGGACGGCGCGCTGATCGTCGGCGACAGCCATCATTACGACGATTGTCCCGGCCCGTTCGCTCCGGCCAGCGCCGAAGCCGACATCCTCGACGAATTCGCCCGCGCGCTGGGCCATGCCCCGCCACCGGTGCAGGAACGCTGGACCGGCACTTACGCCGTCGCGGCCGACCGCAGCTATCTGGTCGACACGCCCGCGCCCGATGTAAGACTGGTGATGGTGACCAGCGGCACCGGCGCCTCGACCGGCTTCGCCATCGCCGAGCGGGTGATCGCCGACCTGCTGAACATCACCACTGGAGCCGCCGCATGACCACGCCCGAAACTTCCTTTCCGGTGAAGGCGGTGATCTTCGATTGGGCGGGTACAGTCATCGATTTCGGCTGCATGGCGCCGGTCGAAGCGCTGGTCGACGTGTTTGCCGCAGAAGGCCTTACCCTTACCGCCGCCGAGGCGCGGGCCGATATGGGCAAGGCGAAGCTCGACCATGTCCGCGCCATTCTTGCCGCACCCGGAGTGGCCGCGCGCTGGCAGGCGGCCAAGGCCCGCGTCGCCGGGGAAGAGGATGTCGCGGCGCTGTATGCGCGGCTCGAACCGGCAATGGAAGCCGCCGCCACCCGCGCCGCGGTTCTCATCCCCGGCGCCGCCGCGACCGTGGGCAGCTTGCGCCAGCTTGGCGTGCGGATCGGGTCGGGTACCGGCTATACTCGCGCGATGATGCGCGGGATCGAACCCGCCGCCGCCGCGCAGGGCTATGCCCCGGAGGTTATTATCTGCGCCGGCGAAACCCCCAGCGGGCGGCCCGCGCCGTTCATGAGCTGGGCAGCGATGATCGCGATGAATGTCTGGCCGGCAAATGCCTGCATCAAGGTCGACGACGCGCCGGTCGGGATCGAGGAAGGGCGCAACGCCGGCTGCTGGACGGTGGGGCTGTCCGGATCGGGCAACGAAGTCGGGCTGGATCTGGCCAGCTATCGGGCGCTGGGCGCCGGCGAGCGCCAGGCGGCCATCGCCCATGCGGAGACGCGGCTGAAAGCGGCAGGCGCCGATTTCGTGATCGAGGACATTTCGCAACTGCTGCCGGTCGTGTATGAAATCGCCCGGCGGATCGCGCGGGCATGAACGGCGCTCTGCCTGCTACGACCTTGCCGCAACCGGGCGGCGGCGTGCAGGGCTGGCTGGAACGAGCGCCGCGCCCGGTGTTCGCGCTTTATGCCGGATCGATGGCGTTCGGCACCTATTTTGCCATGTATGCCTTCCGTAAGCCGTTTTCGGTCGCCGGCTATTCCGGCGTAGCGCCCGTGGCCGCCATGGGGGCCATCGACTACAAGATCGCCTTGGTCATCGCGCAAGTGGTGGGTTACGCGCTCGCCAAGCTGATCGGGGTCAAGGTGGTGTCCGAGCTGCCCGCCAGCCGGCGGATCATGGGCATCCTGATCCAGATCGCCGTCGCCGAGGCCGCATTGGTCGGCTTTGCCCTGATTCCGCCGCCGTGGAACATCGCCTGCCTGTTTCTCGACGGGCTGGCGCTGGGCATGGTGTGGGGCATGGTTTTCGGCTTCGTCGAAGGGCGCCGCCAGTCGGAACTGATCGGCGCGATGCTGTGCGCCAGCTTCATCCTCTCGTCCGGCGTGGTCAAGGCGGTGGGCGCGGCGGTGATGCTGCACGGGCCAGTCAGCGCATTCTGGATGCCGGCGGTAACCGGGCTGATCTTCACGCCGCTGCTGTTCCTGTGCCTGGCCGGCCTGTCGGTGCTGCCGCCACCCGATGCCGGCGATATCGCCGCGCGGGTCAAGCGCGCGCCAATGGACGGCGCGGCGCGGCGGCGGTTGCTGTGGCGCGTCGGTCCGGGGTTGATCGCGCTGATCGCGATCTATGTCATGCTGACCGCCCTGCGCGATTTCCGCGATAATTTCGCTGCCGAAATCTGGACCGAACAAGGCCTGGGCGGGCAGGCCGATATCTTCGCCTGGACCGAGCTACCGGTCGGATTGATGGTATTGGCGGCGCTCGCGTCACTGGCGCTGGTGCGCGACAATGGTCGGGCGCTGGCGGCCAACTTCGGGCTGGTCGGGCTGGGGCTGGCCATCACCGGGCTGGCGTCGGTGGCATTTTCGCTGCACCTGATCGGGGCGATTGCCTGGATGATAGCGCTCGGCGGCGGGCTTTACCTGGCCTATACCCCGTTCAACGGCTTGCTGTTCGACCGGCTGGTCGCGGTGACCGGAGAAGTCGGCAATGCCGGTTTTCTGATCTATGTCGCAGATTCGAGCGGCTATGCGGGGTCGGTAGCGTTGCTCATGGCCAAGAATTTCGGCGGGTTGCATCTGGCGTGGACACATTTTCTGATCGACGCCGGGCTGGCGACCGGCGTGGTCGGGCTGGCTCTGCTGGCGCTGGCGGGAGTCTATTTCCGGCGTCATTTCGCTGCGGGCAAGAGTTCCGCATGAATTCTTCCCAAGCCGCGCGCGACCTCGAAAAACTGGCGGAACTATTCGACAGTCCGGCCATGAGCGAGCCATACGGCGAGGAACTGAGCATCCGCGACCATATGTTGCAATGCGCCGAACTGGCGGTGGCGCGCGGGCTGGGTGATGCGCTGGTCGCGGCGGCGTTGCTGCACGATATCGGCTGGGCCATGCCTGAAGCGGATGCGGCCAGCGAACACCAGCATCTCGCCGCCGATCTGCTGGCGCCGCTGTTCGGCCGCGAAATCGCCGTTCCCGTGCGGCAGCACGTCGCCGCCAAGCGCTATCTGGTCGCTACCCGGCCCGACTATGCCGCGTTCCTGTCCGCCGAATCGCGCCGCACCCTGATCCACCAGGGTGGCCCGATGTCCCCCGCCGAATGCGCGCAGTTCGCAGCACAGCCGGGTTTTACGACAGCCCTGCAACTGCGTTATCTCGATGATGCGGGCAAGGATGTGGCGGTGCCGGTCACCTGTTTTGCTACCTATGCGCCGCTGCTCCGGCGACGGCTGGTAAGACATCTTTCTAGCGCGTAGATGCCTTGCTCAAGTAGCTTCGTCGATGCTGCAAAAAGGGACCCCAAATGCGGAAACTGACATGGTGCGTGCTCGGGTTGATCTTTGCGGCCAGCCCGGCTTTGGCGCAGATGGGCGGCGGCAGCGGCGGCATGGGTGGCATGGGTAGTGGATCTGGCGGCATGGGCGGCCCCGGGGGTGGCAGTGGCCCGGGCGATGCCGACAACAAGCCTGACAACCGCATCGGTTCGCACGATCAGCCGCATGAAATGAAGCCGATCAGCCGGGAGCAGTTCGACAAGGTGGTCACCGCCATGTTCGGCTTGGCCGATGTCAATCGCGACGGCGTCCTGACGCTGGCCGAGCTGCAGTCGCTGATCGATGCGCGCCGCGATGTGATCATTCGCGACCGCTTCAAGGCGATCGACGCCAATCACGATGGCACCATCCAGGTCAACGAGTTCATTGCCTGGCAGGCCAGGATGGGCTCGGCGGCGACATCGGCCTGTTCGAGCCTGGGCAGCCATGTCGAGGTCGTGCCCGAAACCCTGGGACCGGTGCTGGGCTACAGCCAGCGTGACGAGGCGTTGGCTGTCGTTATCGAGCCACTCAGCGCGACGATGATTACCAAGGCCAATGTCCATTATCGCCCGGGTGCCTCGCTCGACGATATCCTGGCCTATGAAAATGCCCGTTTCGACGCCGCCGATACCAATCACGACGGCTTTCTGGTCCAGCAGGAAATAGCAGCCCTGCGCCACGGGCCCGACCGGCATCCGCCAGGATTACCGGGTTAGCCGGGCGGAAGCGGCGTCGGCATGAGGATATCCCGGACAATCGACGGAGACGACCGGCGACGGCTTAATTCAGCAATACTTGAATAATCCATTCCGTTACGCCACGCCCGCGATATAAGTATCGACCGCCGCCGGCAGCACCGACAGGGGTACCCCGCCGGTCCGGATCAGCGTGTCGTTGAACCCCGCCAGGTCGAACTTCGTGCCCAGCTTTGCCTGGGTTGCACGGCGCAGGCGCAGGATTTCGTTGTGTCCGGTCTTGTACCCGCAGGCCTGTCCGGGTGCGACGCAATAACGGTCGGTCTCGCTGGTCATCGCCCCGCGCCCGCGCCCGCTTTCGGTCATCAGGAAGTCGATGGTCTGCTCGCGGGTCCAGTGCATGGCGTGCAGGCCGGTATCCGCAACCAGCCGGCAAGCGCGGAACTGTTGCCCCTGCAGATAGCCGATCTGCCCGTACGGATCGTCGGCGTAAAAACCGAGTTCGTCGACCAGTTGTTCGGCGTAGAGCGCCCATCCTTCGACAAAAGCATTGAATCCCAGCAGCGAGCTGATCAGCGGCAGTTCCGCATGATGCTCGGCCAGGTACGCCCCCTGCAGGGTATGTCCCGGCACGCCCTCATGCGCGGTCAGCGTCGGCAACTGGTATTTCGGCCAGAGGCTCGTCGATTTCAGATTGACGTAGTAAATCGCCGGTCGCGACCCGTCCAGCGACGCAAAGTTCATGTAGCCGAGCGCCGCGCCGTCCTGGATATCCGGGGGCACCCGCTTGATGGTCACATCGGCTTTCAGTCCCAGGTGCGAAACGCGCGGCAGCAATGGCCGGATCGCGGCGAGGCGCCCGTTGAGATAGGCGATCAATTGCGCCCGCCCGGCATCGTCGTCGGCAAACAACTGGTCGGGGCGCTTGTTCAATGCCTGCAAACGGGCGCCGACCGTACCCCCGGTAATCCCCTGCTTCGCCAGCAAGCCATCGATGCGGCTTTTCAGCTCCTCGTTCTGGGCCAGGCCGATGCTGTGGATTTCGGCCGGCGTCTGCGCGGTGGTGGTGCCCATCCGCAAGGCCCAGGCGTAATAGGCATCACCCATCGGCAGCCGTTGCACTCCGGCAGCGTGCGGAGCCTGTGCGGTCGCCGTGCGAAACGCGGCGATCTGGCGGTCGAGCGCGGGATAAACCATGGTCTCGGTCAGCTTTTGCGCCCGTGCCGCCCAATCGCCGGGTATCTGCTTCGTGCCGGTGCGCGTTGCGATCGAGGTCACCAGCTTCTGGCTTGCGGCGGGCGTCGCGCGAAAAGCGGTGAGCTGATCGAGCACGGTCTTGGCAATGAAGTCGGGCGGCATCACTCCGCGCGCCGCATCACGCGTAATCTGCGCGGTCTCTTGATCCAGCGCCCGCGCCATTGCCGCGGTGCGCGAGAGATAGGCCTCGGCATCGGCAGCGGTGTTGATCGGCTGCTGCGAATCGAGAAACTCGGGGGTGCCGGTCACCGCGCCATCCTGTTGCGAGACGACGTAGGGATGCGCTCCCCCGGCGAACCCCTGCGCGGCATCGGCATAGAAGAACGGTTTCGCCTGCTCCGCGCTGTCAAGCGCGTAGTGGATGGTTTGCCATAGCAGCTTGTCCCGGTCCGGCAACTGCGCGAGATCGACCTTGTGCAGGCGCGCCATCATGCTGTCGGTCAGGGTCGCGAAGCGCGCCTTTCCAGCCGGAGAAATATCCGTCGCTTGCGCCCGCAAAGCTGCCCGCGACCCGGTATCGACCCCTAGCGAGGTCGCCTGTTCGGGAACCAGCGCCAGTATTTGATCGGCAAAGGCATCGATCGTCCCCCGGAACCCGGCGGGCGCGGATTGCTGTCCGGCAATTTTCGCCAGCGTCGGTGTGGCAGCGAAGGCGATAGCGGCAGCGCTGGTCGAGAGCATGTGGCGGCGGTTCAATGTGGGCATGTTTTCTTCTCCGGCCTGACGGATGATCCGCTACAGCGATACTGGATGACCCGTTTCAATGAAGCCGATTGGCCGCGAAGAAAGTAATGTCGCGTAGCAGGCTATCGTTGGGTCCAAACGCATCGAGCGCATTTTCGCATTCCTGCGCCAGGCTGCATACTTTCTGTCGCGCCCCGTCCATACCCAGCAGGCGCAATGCCGTTGGCCGGCCGGACAGCGCATCCTTGCCGATGGTCTTGCCCAGCACCTGCTCCTCGCCGATCTCATCGAGCAGATCGTCGCGGATCTGGAAGACCCGGCCAAGGTTCACGGCGAACTGCGTCAATGCGGGGATTTCGATATGCCGGCTATCGCCCAGCATCGCCCCCGCTTCGACCGCAAAACTGATCAGTGCGGCGGTTTTCAGGGACTGGCACGTGGCGAGGTGTTCCTCTGATGGCTGTTCCGGCGGATACAGGTCCATAACCTGGCCCTTGGCCATGCCATCCTGCCCGATGGCGCGGGCCAAGGCCGTGACCATGCGGATACGCACGCCGCAATCCGGGTGGGTCGCTTCGTCGCCCAGGATTTCGAAGGCCAGCGCGAGCAGGGCATCACCCGCCAAAACCGCGGTCGCCTCATCGAACGCCTTGTGCAGCGCCGGCTTGCCACGCCGCAGATCGTCGTCGTCCATGCAGGGCAGGTCGTCATGCACCAGCGATTGCGCATGCACGCATTCGATGGCAGCGCCCACGCGCAGGGCATGCTGGTACGACGCCCCGACCAACTCGCTGACCGCAACGACCAGAGCGGCGCGAAATCGTTTGCCACCCGCCACGACCGCATAGCGCATGGCCGCGCCCAGTCTGTCCTGATTGCCAACGCCGATCGGGATGGCGTCGCACAAAATCTTGTCCAGATCCTCGCCCAGGCGTTTTGTTCGCCGTTCCAACCGGTCCATGGCCTGAGCCTGGGCGCGTGAAGCTGATTGAAGTTCGTCGTAGTCCTGTTCGATTTGCACGATAAACCTATCTAACGGCGCGTGCGCCACTTTCGGAGCGGAACCTCCAGCTAAATCTCGCATTCTTCAGTCGGATGAGTCAAGTTTGCCCGTACCTGTGGTCTCCATCGCTCGGAAGCTCCTTAATGAGAGTTACCGACGCGATGGCGCTTGGCTGGTTGCATTTTCAACGTAAGGAAGAGAAATATGTTCCTTGGGAGCCTGGTGTGAAAAATTGTCGGCAGCGGACGTGGTGCAAGTGATGGCAACTCCCCGGACGGCAATCGTCATAGGCGCGGGCTTTGGCGGGCTGGCGCTGGCGATCCGGCTGCAATCGGCAGGGATCGCCACGACGCTGGTGGAAGCACGCGACCGGCCGGGCGGGCGGGCCTATGTCTGGCAACGCGAGGGGTTTACCTTCGACGCCGGGCCGACGGTCATCACCGACCCGGCCTGCCTGGAAGAATTGTGGGCGCTGTCGGGCGATACCATGTCGCGCGATGTCGAATTGATGCCGGTGATGCCGTTCTACCGGCTGTTGTGGAATGACGGCACCAGCTTCGACTATTCCAATAACGAGCCCGATCTGGCCGCGGAGATCGCCAGGCTAAATCCTGCGGACGTTGCCGGCTATGCTCGGTTCCTGGCCTATTCCAAAGGGGTGTACCAGGAGGGTTACGTGCGGCTGGGCGCGGTGCCGTTCCTGAGCTTTTCCAAAATGATGGCCGCCGCACCGGCGCTGATGCGCCATCAGGCATGGCGGTCGGTCTATGCCATGGTCAGCACCTTCGTCCAGAACGAGAAACTGCGCCAGGCGCTGTCGTTCCACACGCTGCTGGTCGGCGGCGATCCGACGCGCACCAGCAGCATCTATGCGCTGATCCACCATCTCGAAAAATACGGCGGGGTATGGTTCGCGCGCGGGGGCACCAGCGCGCTGGTCAACGGCATGGTCGCCTTGTTCGAGCGGCTGGGGGGAAAGTTGATGCTCGACACGCCGGTCGCACGGATCACCCATGCCGGGCGGCAGGTCACCGGCGTGGTGACCGCCAGTGGCGAAACATTGCCTGCCGACCTGGTGGCCAGCAACGGCGATCTGGTGCATAGTTATGGCCTGATCGAAGGATCGGATTATGCCGGCCGCAAGGTCCGCAGTCTCAAGCGGAAAAAGTTTTCACCCAGCCTGTTCGTGGTCCATTTCGGCCTGCGCGGAACGTTCCCCGAGATCGCGCATCACTCGATATTGTTCTCGGATCGCTATCAGCCGTTGCTGGCGGACATCTATCGCCATGGCCGCATCCCGGACGATCCCTCGATCTACCTGCACAACCCCTGCGTGACCGATCCGGCGATGGCGCCGCCGGGCAAGTCGGCGTTCTATGCGCTGGCGCCGGTCCCGCATCTGGGCAAGGCGCGGGTCGATTGGGAAAAACTGGGGCCGAGCTATTGCGACCTGATCCTGGAACACATCCGCGCCCGCCTGATCCCCGACCTGCGCGACCGGCTGGAGGTGTGTTTTCACTACACGCCGCAGGATTTCCACGGCGATCTCGGTGCACATCTCGGCAGCGCGTTCAGCCTGGACCCGGTGCTGACGCAGAGCGCCTGGTTCCGCGCCCACAATCGCGACGATCATTTCTCCAACCTCTATTTCGTCGGCGCGGGAACCCACCCCGGTGCCGGGATACCGGGCGTTGTCGGTAGCGCCAAAGCTACCGCGAGCCTGATCACATGATCTTCGTGATCTTCTTCGCCACCGTGGCCGGGATGGAGGGCTTTGCCTACGCCGCGCATCGCTGGCTGATGCATGGTCCGGGCTGGTTCCTGCATGCCAGCCACCATCGCCGGCGCGACGGCATGTTCGAGCTGAACGATTTATACGCGGCGATATTCGCGGTGCCGTCGATGGTGCTGATCGACCTTGGCGTGCGCGAGGGCTGGGGCAGCGGCGCTACTGCGGCAGGGGTGGGCATTGCCGCGTATGGCGCGATCTATTTCCTGTTCCACGACTGGATCGTCCATCGCCGCCTGCCCCACGGCATCGTCCCGCGTTCGGCCTATTTCAAGCGGATCGTCCAGGCCCACCGGTTGCATCACATCGTCGAAAGCAAGCGTGGCACGGTGAGCTTCGGTTTTCTTTATGCGCCGCCGGTTGCGGTGTTGAAGCAGCAGTTGCAGGCCGGAGAGACCGGTCGGTTGCGTGAGCCGGCGAGGGTGCGTTAACGCGGCGGCGTCCACAAGCCGATGCGTGGCGCCGGTTTTGGCGTGAAACCCGAACGCGCGGCGGCGGCAACCAGCAGCCCCAGCTTGCCCGCGGCGCTGATATGCACGCGCTCATCCCATGCCGCGGCGCCACGCTGCACCACCCGCTCGCCGATCGCGCCATAGATCGCATCGGCGGCCAGCACGGCGAGGCGCGACCGGCGCGGCAGTCGTGCCGCACCGATGCGAGCCGAACTGCGATAACCATGGGCCATGTCCACCAGCCGCGCCGCCCACGCTGCAAGTTGTGGGCGATGTACCGGCAATGCCAGATGCTCAGGCGCAATCCCGGCTTCGGCCAGCCATGCGCTCGGCAAATACACCCGGCCCACTTCGGCATCAGGCACGATGTCCCGGGCAATATTAGCCAGTTGGAAGGCAAGGCCGAGGTCACAGGCCCGATCGAGCGTGTCATTATCATCCACAGCGACGCCCATGATGATCGCCATCATCAATCCGACGGCACCGGCGACATGGTAGCAATAGCGCAGCAGGTCGTCGGTTTCACGGGGGCGCCAATCGGCGGCGTCCAGCGCAAATCCTTCAAGGTGATCGAAGATCCAGCGCCGGGGCAGGGCGGTCTCGCGCGCCACCTGGCGCAACGCCATGAATGGCAGCGGCAGCGGCGCATCGCCGTCCAGCGCCGCCGTCGTCAGCGCCACCAGCCGGGCATGTCCGGCCAGCGGCGCGTTGGGCGCGATGGCGTCGTGTCCAGCCTCCTGCCCATCGGTCAGGTCATCGGCGGCGCGGCACCAGCAGTACAATAGCCATGCCCGTTCGCGGGTCGCAGGGGCAAAGAGCCGGCTGGCGGCGGCAAAGCTCTGCGAGCCGCGCACGATGCTGATGCGTGCACTCTCGACCAGCGCCGTGCGGTCGATGCTCATGGCCGCGCCGGCTCGCGCAATACCCGCAGCGCCGCGCCGATCGGCACCGGCGGCCGCCCGATAAGCAAGCGCGCCTTGTCCCGAAAATTGAGATTGCCGCTATAGAAGCGCGTAATCAACGGCGTGGGCAGGCGATAGAAGCGCTCGAATATGCGATAGCGCTCGTCCGGATGGGCAGCCCGGAACATCATCCGGTTGAGCAGCCGGTAATAGGCCGAATCCTGCCACAGCGTCATGAACCGGCCCCTGCTCCACGCCGCCAGCGCCGGGGCCGACAGGTCGCGCCGCTGGCTCAGTTCCAGCGCCAGGCGCAGGGCCAGCGGGAACGAATAGCCGGTCGTGGCATGAAAAAACCCGCCGCGGATCCCCAGCCGCGCCACTGGCTCGGCCTGCGGCCAGAACACCTCGGGATCGCCGCCGATCGTGATCGGCAACACTCCGTGCTCATGGCGCAATTCCGCGCCGAAGATGCCTTGTTCCGCCGCCACCGCGCGGACGCGGGCCGTCACCAAGGCGACATCCAGCGCCGGCCCGTCGCTATAATAAGTATCCTCGACCATCACCCGGTCGGTGGCCAGCGGCAAGGTGTAGACGAAGCGATAGCCATCGATCTGGGGGACAGCGGCGTCCATGATCGTGGCGAAGCCGGGACGCGAACCCTGACCGGAAAACTCGATACCGACGAATTTCTGCCAACCCAGGTCCAGTCCGGGCATGTGCTGGTCTGGGCCGCGCGCATCGATCACCGCCGCTGCGGGGATTTCCTCGCCGCTCGGCAGGATCACCTGCGTCGCGTCGATCCGAGCTACCGCACTGTTGCAACGCCACGATTGCGGCGCAAGCCGTTCGCGAACCAACGTATCGAGCCGGGTCGACTCGATCGAATTATAGCCGACCTCGATAAGCCGCTCATAACGCGGAAACGCGACCCGATGGCTGGGGCTGCGCCATGGCTGCAGCGCTTCGACCCAGTACCGCATCCCGGCAGGAACATCGCTGTCGAAGAACGACCAGGTATGATTGCCGCCGAACGCATCGCCCGCTTCCAGCAACAGCAGCGGCACATCCGGCTGCGCACGAGACATGGCCAAAGCCGCGAGCGCTCCGGCAAGACCGCCGCCAACGATGATAAGAGGTAATGGCACGCAGTGGATTTACCGCTTCGCCCCTGTTAAACAAGCCCATGGATATCGCGCTGCACAGTTGGGCATGGGCCACGATTATCGCCAGTGCGGCGGCGATGACGGTGATCGTGGCGCTGCGCTATCTACTGACCAGCGGCGGCTTCGCCTGGGCCAGCGAGCGCCGCATGCCCGGCTTGCATTCGCGGCTGGGTCCACAGATCCGGCGGGAGATCGCCTGGTCGCTCGCCAGCGCGGCGTTTTATGGCATTCCGACCGGGGTGATTGCGTGGGGTTGGCGCGCGCGCGGCTGGACGTTGCTGTATACGAACGTCCACGACTGGCCGCTGTGGTGGCTGCCGGTGTCCTTTGGGCTGTGCCTGGTGTTGCACGACACCTGGTTCTACTGGACGCATCGCCTGCTGCATCGCCCCAACTGGTTCCGCGTTGCGCACGCCGTCCATCACGCCAGCCGCCCGCCGACCGCGTGGGCGGCGATGAGCTTTCACCCGCTCGAGGCATTGAGCGGCGCTGTCGTCATTCCGGCGCTGGTGTTTATCGTCCCCATGCACGTCGGGGTGCTGTTCGCATTGCTGACGGTGATGACCTTCATGGGCGTGACCAACCACATGGGCTGGGAAATCTTCCCGCGCGGGCTGGTGCGCGGCAGTGCCGGGCGCTGGTTGATCACGGCGACGCATCATCAGCTTCACCATGAAAAATATCGCTGCAATTACGGCCTGTATTTCAGGATTTGGGACCGGTTGATGGGCACCGACGCCGGCCTTGGCAATTTTGCGAACGGCATTACTTGAGCAGAGTCAGCACCCCCTGCGCCGTCTGGTTGGCCTGGGCGATCATCGCCGTCGAAGCCTGGCTCAGAATTTGCGCCTTCGACAATTGCGTCGATGCGGCCGAATAATCGGTATCGACGATGCGGGAGCGCGCCGCCGACAGGTTGGTCGAGCCGCTGGTCAGGTTGTTGACGGCGGAACTCAGGGCCGATTCGCCCGCACCCAGACCGGCATTGGTAGCGTTGACCTGGGCCAGCGCGGCATCCACGTTAGTGATGGTGGTGGCAGCCTGGGCGGTAGTCCCGACCAGCAGGTTAGCGGCGCCACCAACCAGATTGGCCGGGGTCAGCGTCGACATGGCCGTGCTGGTCAAGGTGACCACGTCGCTGGCATTGCCGCCGGCCTGGATGCTGAAAGAGGCATTGGTGGCGGTCGTCGAGAACAGATTGTTGCCGTTGAACTGGGTATTGGCGACGATGTTGTTCACTTCGGTCGACAACGAGGTTACCTCCGCCTGCATGTTGGTGCGGTCCGTGGCCGAATAGGTTCCCGACGCCGACTGGACGGCGAGCTGGCGCACCCGTTGCAGCATGTTGGTGACCTCCGTCAGCGCGCCCTCGCCAGTCTGGGCCAGTGAGATACCGTCATTGGCGTTGCGGATGCCCTGGTCCATCGCCTGGATCTGCGACGTCATCGAATTCGAAATGGCCAGGCCGGCGGCATCGTCCTTGGCGCTGTTGATCCGCTTGCCGGTCGATAGCTGCTGCATCGCCTTGCCCAGCATGGCCGACGCCGAGTTCGAGGCATTGGTCGCCTCGATCGCATTCAGGTTGGTGTTGATAACGGTCATGGTCGTCCTTCCGCAAGTTCCCCCAACCTGTTCTTTCGAACGAGGCTGTAACCGCAAGAACGACCGGCGATCGCCTTTATTAATGGAGAGAGTTAATGGGCCGGTCAGGGAGGGGCGATAGCGGCTGCCCATCATTTTCAAAGATCCTCGCCGAACCCCTTCACCGGCAAAGCGGCTGGCACCATTTCAAGCGGGCAGGATTGTCGTGGATCAATGATGGCCCACACGCGGATGGTGTTACGGGTGCAAAGTCAGGCCGTTGATCCAGGTGAGTACGGTTTTCTCGAAGCTGTCGACATGCACGCCCTGCGCTTCCAGATCGACGCTTTCGCCACGCAGTTCCTGTTGCAGGTGAAGATAGCGCTCGGTCAGCTCGTCGAGCGTGGCGGCGTGATCGCGGTGTGCGGTGTCATGCTGGCACAACCGACCGCGCGCCCCGGCGATCCGTTTCTCCAGCGTGTTCAGGCGACCGTCCAGCGAACTAAAATCGGTCATTTGCAACTCCGGGATTACCCCTATGCGCTATTTGGACGATTTTTCCGCACTGCACAATCCAGTTCGACACCCGGTTCAGCAGACCGCCATATTATCGATCAGCCGCGTCCGCCCGATCCGGGCGGCAATCAACAGCCGCGCCTGTGCGCCCTCCAGCCGGTCGAGCGGAACCAGCGAAGCGGCATCGCGCAATTCCGCATAATCCACCGATGAAAAGCCGCCCGCCAGCACCATCCGGCGCAGATTTTCCAGCGCCCCGGCGACGGGCATTCCACCGACAATGCCGGCGATCGCCTGCTTCATCGCGCGCGGCAGGATTGCCGCCTGCGATCTCTCCCCGGCGCTCAGGAACCCGTTGCGCGACGACATCGCCAGCCCGTCCGGCTCTCGCATGGTCGCCACGCCCAGGATAGCGTCGGCGTGCGGCAGGGTCAGGTCGAGATCGCGGGCCATCCGGCGGATGACCGCAAGCTGCTGCCAATCCTTCTCGCCGAACAGCGCAATATCGGGCTGGACCTGGTTGAACAATTTGCTCACCACCGTCGCTACGCCGTCGAAATGCCCCGGCCGCGCGGCACCGCACAGCCCTTCGCTGACCCCCGCGACCGAAATATTCGTGGCAAAGCCGCCCGGATACATCACCTCGACCGGGGGCGCCCATAGCAGTGCCGCGCCTTCGCGTTCCAGCAGTTCGGCATCGCGGCCAAGCTGGCGGGGGTAAGCCGCGAGGTCTTCGCCGACGCCGAATTGGCGCGGATTGACGAAGATCGACACCACTACGTGCGCGGCGCGCGCCCGGGCCTCGCGCACCAGCGCCAGATGGCCATCATGCAGGGCGCCCATCGTCGGCACCAGCGCCACCGCGCCATCGCGGCGCAAGGCAGCGACGGCACTGCGCAGTGGATGAAGCTGATTGATGGTTTGCACGCGCCTTGTCCCTCCGATAAAGCCGGGCTTCTTCCCGCCCGCTTCGCCATATCATGGCCGATGTCACGCCTGACAAGAGTATCCAGAGCGATGTCCCCTTCCGATCCGCACCGCATCGTTTTTGCCAATGAAAAGGGCGGTACCGGCAAATCGACGACGGCGGTCCATGTCGCCATCGCGCTGGCCTATCAGGGTGCGCGGGTAGCGGCGATCGATCTCGATCCGCGCCAGCGCACGTTGCATCGTTATATGGAAAACCGCGCCGAGACGGTCTCGCGTCGCGCGACCGACTTGCCGCAGGCCGATTTCGCGGTGTTCAACGGCACCACCGTGGCCGAACTCGATGCGCTGTGCGAGGAACTTGGCGCGAACCATGACTTCCTGATTTTCGACACGCCCGGCCGCGATGACGAATTTGCCCGGCATGTCGCGACCGGCGCGGATACGCTGGTCACCCCGCTCAATGACAGTTTTGTCGATTTCGACCTGATCGGGCAGGTCGATGCCGAAACTTTCAAGGTGCGGAGGCTGTCATTTTATGCGGAGTTGATCTGGGAGGCGCGGAAAAAGCGGGCGATGACCACGATCAGTTCGGGGCGGCGCGAAATGGACTGGGTGGTGGTGCGCAACCGCACCCAGCATGTCGAGGCGCGCAACATGCGCCGGATCGATACCGCCTTGATCGAGTTGTCGCGCCGCGTCGGGTTTCGCGTTGCCAACGGCCTATCCGAACGGGTGATCTATCGCGAGCTGTTCCCCTCGGGACTGACGTTGCTGGACAAGGGGCATCTCGGCGAATTGGGCACCAGCCATCTGGTCGCGCGGCAGGAAATGCGCTCGCTGATCGCCGGCCTCAACCTGCCGATGCCCGGCCACGCCGCTCCGCCGGCCGAGCCGGTGCTGGCGCAGCGCGCCTAGGCGGTCGGTCATGGGCAAGATTATCATCGTACTGGCCATTGCCGCCATGGGCTGCAAGCTGGTGTTCGGGCGCTGGCCATGGGAGATGCTGGCCCTGCAGGGCAAGAATGGGCCGCAGCCGGGGCTGGGCGTGGACCAGGCGCGGACGTTACTGGGAGTGGACGCAACGGCTACGCGCTCGGACATCATCGAGGCGCATAAACGCCTGCTGGTGCAGGTCCATCCCGATCGCGGCGGCAGTACGGCGCTGGTTTATGAAGCTAACGAAGCGCGCGACCTGCTGTTGGCGCGAGTGCGGCTGCCTAAAGCGTGATGACAAAAAGTGGGCACCGGTTTTTGTCGACCGATCACGCGACGGCAAAAAGCGTGATGACAAAAAGTGGACACCGGTTTTTGTCGAACAATCGCGCGACCGCAAACGCGTGATTCACCAGTTCCACCCGTCGATCCTGCGTGAATACGACATTCGCGGTATTGTCGGCCAGACACTTGGGGCTGCCGACGCTTATGCGGTCGGACGGGCCTTTGCCGAGCGGTTGCAACGGAACGGCGCGGCGAAAATCGTGGTCAGCCGGGATGGCCGGCTCAGCTCGCCGATGCTGGAGGCCGCACTGGTCGAAGGGCTTACCGAAGCCGGCTGCAATGTCGTCCGGATTGGTCTTGCGGCTACCCCGATGCTGTATTTCGCCGAGGTTTCAGCCGAAGATGTGCAGGGCGGAATCCAGGTAACTGGCAGCCATAATCCCGGTCATCACAATGGCTTCAAGATAGTAATGGGGGGTCGGCCATTCTTCGGCGAAGACATCCGCGCACTGGCCCGGGTCGCCGGGCAGCGCAGCGACAGCAATCAGCAGCGCGGCGTCGTCGAACAGCGCCATGTGTCTGGCAGCTATATCGACCGCTTGCTGGAAGCCGTTAGCGGGATCGACCATGCCCGCCTGGCGAGTCTGCGGATCGGCTGGGATGCCGGCAACGGCGCTGCCGGTCCGGCGCTGGAAGCGCTGGTCGCCCGGCTGCCCGGCGAGCATCATCTGCTGTTCACGGAGGTCAACGGACATTTCCCCAACCATCACCCTGACCCAACGGTCGGAACAAACCTTGCAGATTTGCAGCGGCTGGTCGCTGACAAGCAGCTCGATTTCGGAGTCGCTTTCGACGGCGACGGCGACCGCATCGGGGTTGTCGACGGGCTGGGCCGCATCATCGCGGGCGATCAACTGCTGATGATCTACGCCGAAGACCTGCTCCGCCGGCGCCCGGGCGCTATCGTTATCGCCGATATCAAAGCTTCGCAGGCGGTATTCGACCGGGTCGCGGAACTGGGTGGCCGGCCGCTGATGTGGAAGACCGGCCACAGCCTGATCAAGTCCAAAATGAACGAAACAGGCGCGCTGCTCGGTGGCGAAATGACCGGCCATGTCTGTTTTGCCGATGATTATTACGGGTATGACGATGCACTATATGCCGCGCTTCGCCTGATCGCCGCCTCGATCCGGCTCGACCAATCGGTAACCGAACTATGCAGCGCGCTCCCGGTGATGGTCAATACTCCCGAACTGCGCTTCCAGGTCGATGACAACCGCAAATTCGCGGTGATCGATGAAGTGGCTGCGCGGCTGGCCGCCAGCGGCGCCCGGTTCAACGATGTCGATGGCGTCCGCGTGACGACGCCGGATGGCTGGTGGCTGCTGCGCGCCTCCAACACCCAGGACGGGCTGGTCACCCGCGCCGAAAGCCGGGACGAGGCCGGACTGATCCGGTTGCTGGCCGAGGTCGATGCGCAGCTCGCGGCCTCGCGGGTATCGCGGGGCGGCTAGCTCGTCCCGGCGCATCTGCTTGGCGTCTCGCGATCCAGCCCCTACCTTCGGCTCATGCCAAGCGCGCTCCTTCCGCCCGAAATAGCCGCATGGTTTGCCGATCGGGGCTGGCGCGTGCGGCGGCATCAGTCCGAAATGCTGGCGATCGCGGCGAGCGGCGGGCATGCCTTGCTGGCGGCGGACACCGGCGCAGGCAAGACCCTGGCCGGGTTCCTGCCGACGCTGGCCGATTTCGCGCCATCGCGTTTGGCCGGAGCGCTGCCGCCGGAGGGGCTGCATACGCTCTATGTGTCGCCGCTCAAGGCGCTGGGCCAGGATGTGCAGCGCAATCTGCTCGCGCCGATCGCAGACATCGGCCTGGCGATCCGCGTGGAAACCCGCAGCGGCGATACCCCCAGCGACCGCAAGGCGCGGCAGCGGGCGCGGCCGCCGCATATCCTGCTGACGACGCCCGAATCCCTGTCGTTGCTGCTGACCTATCCCGAAAGCGCGACGATGTTCGCTTCGCTGAAACGGGTGGTGCTGGACGAGATTCACGCCTTCGCCCCGACCAAGCGCGGCGATCTGCTGGCGTTGGCGCTGGCAGGGATGCAGGCGCTTGCGCCCGGCCTGCAACGGGTCGGGTTGTCGGCGACGCTGGGCGATCCGCAGGCGTTTCGGGAATGGCTGGCGCCCTGCGGAAACGCCGATGCCGTGGCGATGGTGGACGGCGAACCGGGGGCGGCGCCCGAAGTCGAAGTTCTGGTGCCCGAACACGAGACGATGCCCTGGGGCGGTCACGCCGCGCGGTGGGGGCTGGGTCAGGTCTATGCCCGGATAAAGGACCATCGTACCACGCTGATCTTTACCAATACGCGTTTCCTGGCCGAATATATCTTCCAGGCGCTGTGGGACGCGAACGAAGACAAGCTGCCGATCGCCATTCATCACGGTTCGCTGTCGCGCGAGGCGCGGCGCAAGGTGGAGGCGGCCATGGCGAGGGGTGAATTGCGGGCGCTGGTCTGCACCGCGAGCCTCGATCTCGGCGTCGATTGGGGTGACATCGACCTGGTGATCCAGATGGGCGCGCCCAAGGGGTCCTCGCGCTTGTTGCAGCGGATCGGTCGCGCCAATCACCGGCTCGATCAAGCCAGCGAAGCCGTGCTGGTGCCGGGCAACCGCTTTGAATACATCGAGGCGATGGCAGCCGCCGAGGCGGTGCGGCAGGGCCAGCGCGACGGCGAGGCGTTTCGGCCCGGCGGGCTGGATGTGCTGGCACAGCACGTCATGGGCTGCGCCTGCGCCGGGCCGTTTGCCGAAGACGTGCTGCTGGCGGAAGTGCGTAGCGCGTTGGCCTACCGCTGGGTGGACGAGGAAATGTG
>CAZZYX010000065.1:0-20063 GCA_964658485.1 uncultured Acetobacteraceae bacterium
AGTCAATTCGCTCAATAAAGTCAAATTGTCGATAATCGTCGTGACATGAAAGACTTTGATACCGCATCATAATGTAGCCGCCCCGCCATGGGCGACCATGTATGGCTCGCCGATGAATGGTTGGACCGATCACTCCTTGTCATTCGGGTCAGTTTGTGACCATGATGAGAAGTCAGCGCCAAATCGATGCCGACCAGACGAAAACCGCGACGAACATCCATCCGACAGGAACTATCATGGCCAATATCCGCAGCGTAAACCGGCGGCACAAGCGTGCTATCGTTGCCCAGCACGCCCGCAATAAAGCAGCGGAAACACCCGCGATCATAAACGTCGAACCGGTGCAGGCGCCCCGCTAGCTCCTCGCGCTTCGTGCCGCCAGCCGGGCAAGACACCGCCAGCGCACCTTACGAATTCATCGACGCTGCGGAGATTCCCGGCGGGGGAGCATTGCATCTGGTGCGCTGGGGGGATGATTTCTCGATCCAGTTCGACGATGAGGAGCTGATGGGCAGCCAGGTCCGGCACTCCGAACAGGCGCTGGCGACGCTGGTCTGCGAACGTCTGGCCAACAACGGCGCCCGGCTGCTCATCGGCGGCCTGGGCATGGGCTTTACACTGGGCGCTGCGCTCAAGGCTTTGGGCCCGGCCGGTAGCGTAGTCGTGGCCGAACTGGTGCCCAAGGTCGTGGTATGGGCCAACGGACCGCTTGCTCACATCTTCGGCAATTCGCTCGCCGACCCGCGGGTTACGCTGGAAGTGATCGATGTCCATGATTTGATCGCTCGCGCACCGGCCAGCTACGATGCCATTCTACTGGACGTCGACAACGGCCCTGATGGCCTGATCCAATTGGCGAACGACCGCTTATACTGCAATTGGGGACTGCGTTCCGCGCTAGCCGCGCTGCGTCCCGGCGGCATTCTCGCCATCTGGTCGTCCTACAGCGATGCGGATTTTTTCGAAAGGCTGGAACGGGCCGGGTTCGATGTCGATGAAATAACCATCCGCGCCGACTCCTATGGCATGGAATGCAATCATACTATCTGGATGGCGGCAAAACCTGGATGAGCAAACCTGGGATGAGATTGTACCCGGCAAATACCACTCGCGCGGGTTGACTGGCACCCGGCTGAGGATAAATTGCCGGTGATGATGTGGGCGCACCGGAATACCAGGCTGTCGATCAGGCTCGCGCAAGTGGTCCTGCTGGCTGCGCTGGCGCTGATGCCGGCAACGCCTGGTATGGCCGAACTGGGTGGGTCGAGCGGGACGGTCCAGGCTGACCAGTTGCGCCTGCGTGCGTCGCTGCGACGGATTGCGCTGGCCACCCATGTCCGGCACGAACTGTCCCTGCCCAATGGCGCTGCCGTGCATGAATTCACCAATGCGCAAGGCCAGGTTTTCGCGATTCGCTGGTCAGGGCCAGGCAAACCCGATCTGCGCAGCCTGCTGGGCGTCCATTTCGGCGCATTACAGGCCGGCAACGTGTCTCAATCGGGGCGGTTCGGGCGCCTGTCGCGGCGCCCGCTGATGATCGACCAGCCTGAACTGAAAATTACGAGCGGCGGCCATATGGGGTATTTCTGGGGACTGGCCTGGCTGCCCGCACTATTGCCGCCCGGCGTTCAGCCCAGCGATCTGCAATAGGTGCGGCGCGAGGCGTTCATCCCGCGTTTCGTGCTCGCGATGCTTGCCGCGGTGGCGCTGTCGGGTTGCGGCGGCGGCGCGTCTTCGCCGTCCACGCCGGCAACGGGGACGGCTACGCCGACACCCGCGCCAACGCCGACCGCAACTCCCGCCGTCGCCAACGTCGCCACCGTAATCTTCGATTCCGGGCCGACCACGCTCACCAATGGCCATGTCGCTTTCAATTCGCCGTTCGTTACGATCACCATCTGCGCGCCCGGTTCGACGACCAATTGCCAGACTATCGACCATGTCATCCTCGACACCGGCTCGGTCGGATTGCGCATTCTCCAGCCGGTGATCAATGCCACCCTGCTCGCCGCGCTGCCGATCGAAACAGACCCTGCAGGTAATGCAGTGGGCGAATGTTATCAGTATGTTGCGTCCTATGCTTTCGGGTCGGTCCGGCAAGCCGACTTCAAGATTGCCGGTGAAACCGTTGCCAACATGCCATTCCAGGCAGTGGCGGACAGCAGTTCCTTCGGCAGCGTGCCGGCCAGTTGTACCTCCGGCGGCGGCGCGCAGATTGCAACTATCGACGACATCGACGCCAATGCCATCATCGGGATCGGCTCGACCACCACCGACTGCGGGACCATCTGCCAGGCGGCGGGCAACACCGGTGCCATCTATTACGATTGCCCGGCGAGCGGCTGCAGCCAGATCATCGCCCGGGCCGCATCGACGGTAGCGCCGTTCCAGCAATTGCCTAACCCGGTTGCCGCCTTTGCCACGGATAATAACGGCACCGTCCTGACCCTGCCCGCGGTTGCGCAGGCCGGGGTGGCGACGCTGAGCGGAACGCTGACTTTCGGCATCGGCACTCAGCCGGACAACAGCCTGACCGCCGCCAATATCCTGACGCTGACCACATCGCAAAGCACCCTTGGCCCCGGCCTGCTGACCTCAACCTACCACGGCAAGACCTTGCTCCAGAGCTATCTGGATACCGGCAGCGGCGCCTATTATTTCGAGGACAGCACCCTGGCGCTGTGCACGCAAAGCGGGCTCGACCATTTTTACTGTCCCGCCAGCCCAATCCCGCTTTCGGCCACGCTTACCGGCCAGAACAATGCCACCGCCAGCGCCGGCTTTACCCTTTACAACCCCAATGACCTGGTCGAGCCGGTGCGTGTCGCACCGGGGTTGGGGATCAACCCGCAGGTCGCCTTTGCCCAGCAGGCCAATAGCAACAGCTTCGGGTTTGGCATCCCGTTCTATTTCGGCCGCACGGTCTTTACCGCAATCGAGGGCGCCAATGCCGGCGGCACCCAGGGTCCTTACGTGGCGTTTTAGCGCCTGCCGGGATGAAGCGCTTCCCGATATACGCCGAGATAGCCTGATATTCGTGTTCCCGGAGCATGCGCATGCCTTATCCGCCATTTTCCGATTTTGCGCCCGCCATTCGCGAACCCTCCGCGTTGCGGCGACGGATAACGGCGGCGTATCGCCGGGCTGAACCGGATTGCCTGGCCGACCTGTTGCCGCAAGCCGAACTGCCCCCCGACTTGCAGCAGCTCGCTGCGGAAACCGCGACCATCCTTGTCTCCGCACTGCGGGCCAAGGGCCGGCGCGGCGGGCTGGAAGGCCTGGTCCAGGAGTATTCGCTCTCCAGCCAGGAAGGCATTGCGCTGATGTGCCTGGCCGAAGCGCTGCTGCGCATTCCCGACAACGCCACCCGTGACGCGCTGATCCGCGACAAGATCGCCGGCGGCGACTGGCACGCGCATCTCGGCACCGGGCGCTCGCTGTTCGTCAATGCCGCCACCTGGGGGCTGGTGGTCACCGGCAAGCTGATCAGCCCGGTTGGCGCAGCCAGAGAAGCAAGCAATCACCCGGTTGGCGCAGCCAGAGCATCAAGCAACCACCCGGTTGGCGCAGCCGGGGAACGGGGCTTGGCGGCGGCGCTGACCCGGCTGATCGCGCGTGCGGGCGAGCCGGTGATCCGGCGCGGCGTCGATATGGCGATGGCATTGATGGGCGACCAGTTCGTCACCGGCGAAACCATCGCCGACGCGCTGAAACGCGCGCGCAAGCTGGAAGCGCAGGGCTTTGGCTATAGCTACGACATGCTGGGCGAAGCGGCGACGACGGCGGCGGACGCGGCCCGTTACATGGCCGATTACGTCCAGGCGATCCATGCGATCGGGCGGGCTTCGGCGGGACGCGGCGTTACCGGCGGACCAGGGATCTCGATCAAGCTATCGGCGCTGCACCCGCGTTATAGCCGGGCGCAGGCGGGGCGGGTGATGGGCGAACTGTTGCCGCGCCTGAAGCAACTGGCGTTGCTTGCCGGATCATATGACATCGGTTTCAATATCGACGCCGAGGAAGCCGACCGGCTCGAACTCTCGCTCGATCTGCTGGAAAGCCTGGCGCTCGATTCCGATCTGGCGGGCTGGAACGGCTTGGGCTTCGTGGTCCAGGCCTATGGCAAGCGCTGTCCGTTCGTCATCGACTGGCTGATCGACCTGGCGCGGCGCGCGGGCCGGCGGATCATGATCCGGCTGGTCAAGGGCGCCTATTGGGACAGCGAAATCAAGCGCGCGCAGGAGGGCGGCCTTGCCGATTTCCCGGTCTATACGCGCAAGGTCCATACCGATGTGTCGTATCTCGCCTGCGCCCGAAAAATGCTGGCGGCGTGCGACGTGGTGTTCCCCCAGTTCGCCACGCATAACGCCCAGACTTTGGCGGCGATCCATCATCTTGCGGGGCCGGAGTTCGCGCCGGGGGATTATGAATTCCAGTGCCTGCATGGCATGGGTGAACCGCTGTACGAAGAGGTGGTCGGCGCCGGAAAATTGAACCGCCCGTGCCGAATTTATGCGCCGGTGGGGACGCATGAGACATTGCTGGCCTATCTGGTGCGGCGATTGCTCGAAAATGGCGCGAATTCGTCGTTCGTCCACCGCATCTGGGACCCCGGAATTTCGGTTGCGGAACTGGTGCGAGACCCGGTCGCCATGGCGCGACAGAGCGACCCGGCCGGAGCGCCGCACCCGGCGATTGCCCTGCCCTGCGACATCTACGGCGCGCGGCGCAATTCCGCAGGGATCGACTTGTCGGACGAGAGCGCACTAGCCGAGCTTGCCGGGGCGCTCGATGAAAGCGTTGGCGGCGAATGGCAAGCCGCGCCGGGCGGATCGCCCGGTAACGCACCGCGCGCGGTGCTCAATCCCGCAGACCACGCCGATCGCGTTGGCGAGGTCTGCGAGGCGTCCGCGGAAAGTGTTGCGCCCGCCATGGCCCGAGCCACCGTTGCCTTCGCCGCATGGTCCGCTACTGCCGTGGCCGACCGCGCCGCTTGCCTGGAACGCGCCGCGGATGCGTTGCAGGCGCGCATGCCGGTACTGATGGGCCTGATCGTGCGCGAGGCCGGCAAGTCACTGCCTAACGCCATCGGCGAAATACGCGAGGCGATAGATTTCCTGCGCTATTATGCCGGCGAGGCGCGGCGCACGCAGACCGCCGCCCAGCCGCCGCTCGGCCCGGTGGTGTGCATCTCGCCATGGAATTTTCCGCTGGCGATCTTCACCGGGCAAGTCGCCGCCGCGCTGGTAACCGGCAATGTCGTGCTGGCCAAGCCGGCGGCGGAGACCCCGCTGATCGCGGCGGAAGCCGTCCGTATTCTGCACGAAGCGGGAATTCCGGCAGATGTGCTGCAACTGTTGCCCGGCGATGGCAATATCGGCGGCGCGCTGGTGGCTCGGCCAGAAACGGCAGCAGTGCTGTTCACCGGTTCGACCAAGGTAGCCAAGCTCATCCAGGCCGAACTGGCCGGCCATGCCGCGAGTGACGGCGCACCGATTCCGCTGATCGCCGAAACCGGCGGCCAGAACGCGATGATCGTGGATTCCTCGGCACTGGCCGAACAGGTGACCGCCGATGTCATGGCCTCCGCCTTCGACAGCGCCGGCCAGCGCTGTTCGGCGCTGCGGGTGCTGTGCCTGCAGGACGACATCGCCGAGCGGCAGCTGGCGATGCTGAAGGGTGCGCTGGCCGAACTGGCGGTGGGCAATCCCGAGCGGCTGGCGATCGACATCGGCCCGGTCATCACCTCCGCCGCATCGGCTCGCCTGGCCGCGCACATCGCACGCATGCGCGCGCTGGGCTGCCGGATCGAACAGGCCGCCCTGCCCGACGAATGCCGCCGCGGCACTTTCATCGCCCCGACCATCATCGAGATCGCGTCGATCGCGCAGATCGGTGCCGAGGTCTTCGGCCCGGTCCTGCATGTATTGCGCTATGCCCGCGACGAACTCGACGCCACCATCACGGCAATCAACGCTACCGGCTATGGCCTGACCTTCGGGCTGCACACGCGACTGGACGAGACTATCGCCCATGTCACCGCGCGAGCCGGCGCGGGCAATATCTATGTCAATCGCAACGTCATCGGCGCGGTGGTCGGCGTGCAACCGTTCGGTGGTCACGGCCTGTCGGGGACGGGGCCGAAGGCGGGAGGGCCGCTGTATCTGGGGCGATTGATGCAGGCGCAGCCGACCGTGGCGATGCCGGGCGAGGCCAGGCCCGATCCGGCAGCCGGCGAATTTGCCGATTGGCTGGACCAGGGCAACGATGGCGCCGGGGCGGCGGTGGCGCGCGCGGCGCAGGCGGCCAGCCTGCTTGGCCACCATGGCGAACTGGCCGGACCGGTGGGCGAGCACAATCTTTACGCGCTCCATCCCAAAGGCCGGGTGTTGCTGGTGCCGCACAGCCGGCCAGGACTGATCGCGCAACTTTCCGCGACATGGGCCGCCGGCAATCGGGCGACAGTGCTATGGCCCGGGCCTACCACAGCCGGCTTCGAGACTTTGCCACCCGCGCTGGCCCAACGGATCGAATGGCTATCCACGCTGCCGGAGAGCACCGCTTTTTCCGGGGTGCTGATCGAACCCGGCGTTGCGGGGAAGCCCGCGCTGCTCGCTGCGCTGGCTGCTGGCGATGGCGCCATTCCACTAATGCAGCAGGCCGATGCCGATGGTCGCTACCGCGCCGACTGGCTGGTGGAGGAACAGTCGATTTCGATCAACACCACGGCGGCGGGCGGCAACGCCAGCCTGATGGCGCTGGTCTGACCTTGAGCGCGCCACGCTTCCGCGTTCGTCCCGGCCTGGCGAAGCTGCGTCGCGGCTCACCGAAACAGCCTTGGTGGAGGACGAGCTTGAGACCATCAGGCACTTTATCAAACGCATCTACCCAACACGAAAGGTCTCCAAGATGAAGGCAGCCGTTGTCCACGGGACCGGGCAATTACCCGTTTTCGACGATTTCGGAGCCCCGCAAGCCGGCGCCGGCGAGCATGTCATTCGGGTCACGGCGAGCGCGCTGAGCCAGTTGGCGCGAGCCCGCGCGTCCGGCACGCATTACAGTTCTTCGGGAGGATTTCCTTTCGTCGCCGGGGTAGACGGCGTTGGGCTTAGCGATGACGGGCGGCGGGTTTACTTCGTAATGCCCCGCGCGCCATTCGGCGCCATGGCGGAACGATCGGTTGCGCCGGCTGCCCACTGCCTGCCCCTGCCGGACAAACTCGATGACGTGACGGCAGCCGCAATAGCCAATCCGGGCATGTCGTCGTGGGCGGCGCTGACCGAACGCGCCCGGTTCAAACCCGGCGAAACGGTGTTGATCAACGGCGCAACCGGCGCCTCGGGCCAGCTTGCGGTGCAGGTCGCCAGGCTGATGGGCGCCGCGCGGGTTATCGCGACCGGGCGCAATCGCGATGTGCTGGCAGGATTGGGCGCAGATACGATCGTTGCGCTGACCGATGACGCTGCAGCGATGGCATCTGCCTTCATGACCGAGTTCGCGCGCGGCGTCGACGTCGTGCTCGATTACCTGTGGGGATCCAGTGCGGAGGCGTTGCTGATTGCCGCCGCCAAGGTGGCGCCCGAAGCCGTGCCGATCCGGTTCGTGCAGATCGGTACATCCAGCGGCGTGGATATCAAGCTGCCGGGCGCGGTATTGCGCTCATCTTCGCTGGAATTGATGGGCAGCGGCTTCGGCAGCGTGCCCCTGCCCAGGTTGCTGGCAGCGATCGCTGGAGTTTTCGATGCGACGGTCGCGGGCGCGCTGACGCTTTCCGCGACCACGGTGCCCCTGGCCCAGGTCGGACAGGCCTGGCGCGCACATGCCGCCGAGCGCATCGTTCTCACCACATCTGGAAAATAAACCAAAGCATTCCGGACTATCGTTCGCGCTCGTGACGGTATCTGCTCTATTATTTCTCACAACCGGCTGTTCCCGTTAAAGTCATCGTAGATCGTTACTTCGTCCCATTTAGGGACAGTGCGAATATTAACCATTTCCATTAGTTTACACGGTCTGGCTATAGATCAATAGCTTGGCTTCGTTAAACAGAGATGGGAACCTGCAGATGTCAAAACTAATATTATCGGCTCTGGTACTATGCGCCACCAGCAGCAGCGCATTTGCTACGGTTCTAGTGAGCAGCACGCCCTTTGCTTTGGCGGCGCCTGCAAACACCAATGTCCTGATCGATTTCGACAGCGCCATACCCAATAACTTCAGTCTCACCGGTGGCGTCATTCAAAGCAATAGCAACGGCATTGGTGCGGAACCGGCGGGCGATACCAGCAAATATCTGACTGCAAATTCCAATAACCCGGCTACCCTGCTATCGACTACCGGGTATAATACCGTCAGCTTCTATTGGGGCTCGATGGATAGCTATAATACGATCACTTTGCTGGATAAGAACGGTAACGCCATCCAGTCTTTTACCGGGTTGAGCGTATTCACCCCCGCCAATGGTGACCAGTCGGCTGGAGCGACCAATCGCCGGGTCACTTTCACGACCACCGGCGGGACATCGGCGATTTACGGCCTGGAATTTCAATCCGGTGCGCCGGCCTTCGAAGTGGACAACATCGCCTTCACATCGCCCGTACCGATTGGGGCCGTTCCCGAATCGTCGAGCTGGGCGATGATGATCGGTGGCCTGGGGATGGTTGGCTCGTCGCTGCGCCGGAGCAAGAAAGCGGGCGCTCGCAAACTAGCGCCGGCCTGAACCGGCAACTGGCGAAATGCTGGAGCATGAGGCGATCGGAGGCGATCGCCTCATGCTCCAAAGCCTTGTCGAGAACCCCGGAATCCTCCCTTGGGGGAAGTTGTCGGCGATTTGTCATATTGCATCCCTAGCGCGTGATGATGAGATCAAGCGCGCAGGGGTATGACAGTCATGGCGGTTAAGGTGCGCAACGCAGTCGAAGCGGCGCAGGGCAATGGTACCGCCGACAATGGCCGTCTGCTCGAGCGTGCCTTCGCCTTTGCCTTCCAGGGTCTGGTCTATGCGCAAATCTGGGAAGACCCGGTTGCCGACATGGCGGCGCTGGAAATCCCGCAAGGCGCCCGCGTCGTCACCATCGCCAGCGGTGGTTGCAACGCCCTGTCCTATCTCACCGCCGATCCGGGGCAGGTCGTCGCGGTCGATCTCAACACAGCGCATATCGCCCTGGGGCGGCTGAAGATCGCGGCCCTGCGGCACCTGCCGGGGCAAGCGGAGTTTGCCCGGTTCTTCGCTCATGCCGACACCGATGAAAATCTCCACGCCTATCACCGGTACATCCGACTGCAGCTCGATGAAACCAGCCGGCGCTATTGGGAAGGCCGCGACCTGGCCGGGCGACGCCGCATCGGCGGGTTCGCACGCGGTGTCTACAAGCGCGGACTGCTGGGCGGTTTCATCGGCACCGCCCACCTGATCGCCCGGCTCTATCGCGTCGATCCGCGCGAAATCCTGGCGGCGCGAACGCTCGAGGAACAGCGCCGCGTGTTCGAGGACCGGCTCTCGCCGATCTTCGACAAGCGGTTCGTACGCTGGTTATGCGACCAGCCGGCGTCGCTATTCGGCCTGGGCATTCCGCCGGCCCAGTTCAATGCGCTGGCCGGCGACAAATCGATGGCCGATGTCCTGCGCCGCCGGCTGGAAAAGCTGGCCTGCGATTTTCCGCTTTCGGAAAATTACTTCGCCCGCCAGGCGTTCGGTCGCCGCTACGACGTGCGTGACGGCAATCTGTTGCCACCCTATCTAGCACCCGAAAACCATGCGCTGATCCAGGCGCGGGCGGAACGCGTGACGTGGCAACATTGCGACATGACCAGTTGGCTCGCCGCCGAGCCGGACGCGAGCATCGACCGCACTATCCTGCTCGACGCACAGGACTGGATGGACGACCGCCAGCTCAACGCGCTGTGGGCGCAGATCACGCGGACCGCACGGCCCGGCGCGCGAGTGCTGTTCCGCACCGCCGCCGAGCCGTCGCTGCTGCCCGGCCGAGTTGCACCGGCGCTGCTCGACCGCTGGCATTACGACCGGGAGCGATCGCAACAGGCGACGGCGGCCGACCGCTCCTCGATCTATGGCGGCGCGCATCTGTATGTCCTTGCCGGGTAAACGCCCGGTCGCGCCTGTGGCACGGCAAGAACAGGCATCGCATCAGGCGCGCATGGATGAAATCTATCGCGTCCAGCGGCATGTCTACGATCCGACGCGCAAATATTACCTGCTGGACCGCGATCAGGCGATCCGCGACCTGGCGCCGCCTCCCGGTGGCGCGGTCCTCGAAATAGGCTGCGGCACCGCCCGGAATCTCGTCGCGATCGCCCGGCGCTATCCCGGCATCGAGGTTTTCGGAATCGATATCTCGCGCGCGATGCTGGCCAGTGCCGCCGTTCAGATCGATAAATGCCAGCTTGGCGGGCGGGTCGTTCTCGGGCAGGGCGACGCGACCCATTTCGACCCGGCACGCTTGTTCGGGCGGGCGCGATTCGATCGCATCCTGTTCAGCTATACCCTGTCGATGATCCCCGCCTGGCAAGATGCCCTTCGCCATGCCGCCGGACTGCTGGCGCCGGGCGGGGTCATCGCGATCGTCGATTTTGGCGACCAGCGCCGACTGCCGCACTGGTTCCGCACGGCCCTGCGCGCCTGGCTGCGCCGTTTCGATGTCAGCCCGCGCGACGAATTGCCGGCGTGGATCATGGCAACGGCCGGAGAATTCGGCCTGGCCGGTCGATGCACCCAGGTCCGTCGAGGCTATGCCATGCGCGCCACGCTGACCCGCGGAGGTTAGCGCACCGTGCGGTAAATCTGCACGGAGTTAGGCCGCCACTTCATAAACCGTTGAATTGCCGCTTACTGCAAAAATTGCACGATTTTGCCCCACGGTCGCGCCGGCTGCCGGTTCTACAGCAGGTGCCGCAGGATAAAATACAGCGCCGCCGATATCGCCATTGCCGCAGGCAACGTCAGTACCCAGGCCATCGCAATCGAGCGGACCGTCGCCCATTGCAGGCCCGAGCCGTTAGCCGCCATCGTCCCGGCCACGCCGCTCGACAGGATATGCGTCGTCGAGACCGGCAGGCCATAGGCTTCGGCCGCCAGGATGGTGGCGGCCGCGACCATTTCGGCCGACGCGCCCTGGGCATAGGTCAGGTGCGTCTTGCCGATCTTCTCGCCCACCGTCACGACGATGCGCTTCCAGCCCACCATCGTGCCCAGTCCCAGCGCAATCGCCACGCAGACCTTGACCCACAGCGGGATGAAGCGGGTGCCGTGTTCCAGATTGCCCGAGTAGGTCTTGAGCTTGGCGGTCTCGTCGGCCGCGAACTTGACCTTGGTCTTGGTCATAACCCGGATCGCATCGCCGGTCAGGTACATGTCGTTACGCAGGTTAGGCGTCGCAGCGGCAGGAACGTGAGCAATCGCGCCAGCCCGCTTGACGTGATCGACGATATCGCCCGACAGCACCGCAAGGCTGGCAAAGACTTCCGGATTATCGAGCTGCTTGGTGCTCAGCGCATTGCCGACGGTGACACGCGCGACGCCCGGCGTCGGCAGCGCCTGGCCATGGGCATGCACGGTAAAGACCGACTGCGCGGAAGACGCCGAGGCGATGAACGCGGGTGCGGCCTGATCGGGCATGGTCCGGTTCAGCGCATAGGCGGTGGGCGCGGCGCCGATCAGGATCAGCATGATAAGCCCCATGCCCTTCTGGCCATCATTGCCGCCATGAGCAAATGAGACCCCGGTGCAGGTCAGGATCAGCAGGCCACGGATCCACCACGGCGGCGGTTCGGTGCTCTGCGGTTCTTCATAAAGCTTTTTCGAGCGGATAAAAATCTTCATCACCCACAGCAGCGCGCCGGAAAAGACGAAGCCCATCAGCGGGCTGAACAGCAGCGCTTCCAGCACTTTCAGCGCCTGGTCCCAGTCGACGCCCGAGGTCGCGACCCCTTTCGGCGCCATCAACTGATTGGCCACGCCCACGCCCATGATCGAGCCGATCAGCGCGTGGCTGGACGAATTGGGGATGCCCATCGCCCAGGTTCCCAGGTTCCAGGTGATAGCGGCAAGCAGCAGCGAAAAGATCATCGCGTAGCCCGCACCCGACCCGACTTGCAGGATCAGTTCGACCGGCAACAGCGTGACGATGGCAAAGGCCACCGCTCCGCTGGATGCCAGCACGCCGATCAGGTTGAACGCGCCGGACCACACCACCGCCAGCGCCGGCGGCATTGCATGAGTATAGATCACGGTCGCCACGGCGTTGGCGGTATCGTGAAAGCCGTTCACGAACTCGAACCCCAGTGCGATGATCAGTGCCAGCCCCAGCAGCGCGAAAACGCCGAGCGCGAGCGGTTCATGGACGCTGTTGATGTCATCGAGCAGGCCGTGGATGCCGTAACCCAAGCCCAGCGCCAGAACGACGAAAAACGCGATCACCCCGGTCGAACCGGGCTTGTGGTCGAGCGAGGGCCTTGCCGAATGTACCCCGATACTATCGTTTGCCAGCGTGGCCATAGCGTCCTCACGTCTTTTCAGGGGGCCGAATCGGCCACCGAACCATCCCGCCGGGGCGGCTTGTCAGGTCCGAAATAGGCAAGCGATGTGACAGTAATATTACATTGAGCCGCCGCCTCGTGCTTGCCGATAACCATCTTGCGAAAAGCTGCGAAAGGTCAGCGACCAGCGCGTGCGATCCAGCGGCAGGATGCTGTGCTCCCAGGCCGTGCGCACCTCGCCGGAAAGATGATAGATCCCGCGCGGCTCCAGCGGAACGGCAACACGGTGCCAGCGGTCGCCATGCCGCCGCCGAAAGCGCATCACCGCCGGCGCGCCGAGCGAAATGCCGATAACATCGGCATAGATCGGACGGTCCTTGTGCCACCCGATCCCGGCGCCGGGATCGTAGCGGAGCAGCAACGCCTGGATCAGTTCCGAAGGCGCCAGTCCGGCAAAACCCGCCGCCCGGTCGCGTACCGCCAGCAGCCACTCCGGCATCGGCTCCGCCGGCGACAGCGCCCCGGTCTGGAAATCGTAACTCCACCCGAAACTATGCACGAGCCGTTTGCCGGTCCATTGGTGAAACTGAAACGGCGTCAAGGTCTGCCGGTCGATCGCACCGATGAGCGACTGCTCTTCGGTCGCGGTCAAGAACCCGCCAGCCGTCGCGAGGCCGGCGATCAGCGGCGTATCGAACAGGTCGGGCACGACTAGCGCGTCATCGCAACTGGCTGTCCTTGCTGCCGCGCCGATTGATGCTCGAAAAACCCGGCCGCTTGTCGCGCAGCGTCTGGCACGGCACGCAGGTCCGCACACCCGACAGCGCCTGCCGCCGCGCCACCGGGATCGGCTTGCCGCAATCCTCGCAGAAATCGCTGCCGTCGCCCGCTGGCATCCGCGCTCGCGCGCTTGCCAGCATGTCCTTGATGCTGTCCTCGATCTGATCCTGGACGGCACCGTCAGGCGCCCAGCCATTCGCCATGAATTTCCCTTCCGCTTTGGCCTTCCGATTTGGCTTCAACGCGATTTGGAGATAGGGATGGGACGGCGAAATCCAATGCCGCCCAAACGTCGGCGACCCATTCATCATAGCTTGCAGGACACACTCATGACCATGACTTTGGCAACCGACAGCTATCGGCTGGGCGACCGTATGGTCCGCCGGCTCGGCTATGGCGCCATGCAATTGGCCGGGCCCGGCGTGTTCGGCCCGCCGAAGGATCATGGCACGGCGCTGGCGGTCTTGCGCGCCGCCGTGGCCGCCGGGGTCGACCATATCGACACCAGCGATTTCTATGGGCCGCATGTCACCAACCAATTGATCCGCGAGGCCTTGGTGCCTTATCCGGATAACCTCGTTCTCGTCACCAAGCTGGGCGCGCGGCGGGGCAGCGATGCGTCGTGGAACCCGGCGTTCTCGCGTGCGGAACTGACGGCTGCGGTCCACGACAATCTGCGGAACCTTGGCCTGGATGTGCTGGAAGTCGCCAACCTGCGCGCCATGTTCGATACTCACGAACCGGCGGAAGGCTCGATCGAGGCGCCGCTGACCGTGCTCGCCGAGTTGCAGCAGCATGGCCTGATCCGCCACATCGGGCTGTCCAACGTAACCGCCGCGCAAGTCGCCGAGGGCCAACGCATCTGCCCGATCGTCTGCGTGCAGAACCAGTACAATATCGTCGAGCGGTCCGACGATGCGCTGATCGACAGCCTGGCGCAGGATGGCATTGCCTATGTCCCGTTTTTCCCGCTGGGCGGATTTTCGCCGCTGCAGGACCAGCAGTTGGAGGCTGTTGCCACCCGGCTCCGGGCCACTACGATGCAGGTGGCGCTGGCGTGGCTGCTGCGCCGCAGCCCGAACATCCTGCTGATCCCCGGCACCTCTTCACTCGCTCATCTGCGCGACAATCTCGCCGTGGGCGATCTGGCACTGGACGATGAGGCGATGGCGCAATTGAACGCTATCGCCGGTTAGTGTCCTGCAATGTCTTGGTGGTGAAAATCTGAAACTTGGCACCCGCGCTAACGCCGACTGCCTGCGCCCAGATGCGATCATTCCATTTTCAGATTACCGAATGAAGTAGCCGTCAACTTTCCAACGCGATTGCTCTCGAGCGAGTACGACAGTTTCGATGGCATTGCTCTTATGGGCGAAGCTCGTCTGGAACTGAACCACTTCATAATCGCCGTCGGGCGCACCGGGTAACGTCATAGCTTTCCTGATGCTCTTTAACAAGCGCAACGAGACCGCGCCCAACGGGTCTCGAACTGGTTGAATGGTCGATGCCCAACGCGCCTGCGGCAACCGCGATTTGAATATATTGCCAGCTTCGTTCCAGCTATCGTCAAATCGCTTCTCATCCAACAAGTCCATCCAACTTGTCGCCGCCGTAACGTCACTGTTGTCTGCGGAGGGGCTTGATACCGCATCGGACATAAGAAAGGCGGCAATGATAATACCTAGCATACTTGCCTCCATAACGTCTTCAATCTGCAATTCTTAGTTGATCGACTATTTTTGGCAAGGCGGCTCTTGTCCGCTTTCCACCCACTGCGGTCATGGGACTATCAACTCAGGCGAGTACCAAGCATCAGATTCTGAACACTAAATACCCGCATACCATTCATACCCGACGTTATCTTCCCAATACCCGCCCTTGCCGGTGCCGAACCGGAACAGGGTGTCGGCAAATTCGACCCCCATCACATATTTCGCCTGCTTGTAACCGAGCTGGCGTTCCACCCGCAGGCGCAGCGGGGCGCCGTGGCCGACCGACAGCAGTTGATCGTTCATGCCCCACGCCAGGATCGTCTGCGGGTGACGGGCGTCGATCAGGTCGATGCTTTCGTAATAGGGCGTGCCCCCAAAATCGTCGGCGCAGTGGAACACCGCGTAGCGCGCGGTCGGCAACACGCCCGCCCGATCCATCAGCAGGTTCAGCGGCAACCCGGTCCATTTGCCGATCGCGCTCCAGCCCTCGACGCAATCGTGGCGGGTGATCTGGGTGCGCGCGGGCATCGCCCGGATTTGCGCCAGCGACAGCGCCAGCGGGTCGCGGACCAGCCCGGTCACCGCCAGCTGCCAATGCGCGAAACCTTCGCCGGCATGCGCCTGATAGGCGGCGCTGCCGGGCATGGTGTTGCCATTGGTGCGGAACACCGGTGACATGTCGTGGACAGAAAACTCGCGGGCCAGCGCGGTGCGATCGATCACCAGCCGCTGGGCACGGAAGGTCAGCCCCTCGCCCAGTCCCAGGACATTTTCCACTGTCGGAGAAGCCGCGATCCGATCGCAGCCGGAGAGCAGCAGGCCGCCAGCACCAACCCCGATTGAACCAATTAAACGACGCCGGGAGAGCAGTTTCATTCCGGCTTCTCCTCGGGCAACCGATACCAGCCCGTAACGATCGACCGCAGCTCGTTGACCGGCCCCGCCAGCATAACCATGACCAGATGAACGACGATGAAACAGAACAGCAGCGCCGCGCAGATGAAGTGGATCGAGCGCGCCGATGGCCGGCCGCCGAACAGCTCGACGAGCCACGGCCAGCCCGCGTCCAGCCCTGGCGACATGGTCAGCCCGGTCAGCACCACCACCGGCAACAATACGAAGATCACCCCGACATAGCTCAGCTTTTGCAGGATATTATAGCGCCGCGCCGCCTCGCCGGCATGGAAACGCAGCCGGGCATGGTTCTTGATATCGTGCCACAGATTGGCCGGGTGCAATTCTGCGGGGGTCGGCGCGAGATCGTGCTGGACGTGGCGGCTGATAAAACCCCATAGCCAGAACAGCAGCCCCGGCACCACCAGCAGCCAGGCAAAGGCGAAATGCCATTGCCGCGCCCCGGACAGGCTATAGCTCGACGGGATTGTGACCAGCGGCGGAAAGGCGCGATCCGAGCCATGCGTCAGGCCAAGCACCCCGGTCGTCGGGATCGTCACCCGGCCCAGCCGCAGGAAGCCGGCCGTATCGGTATGGCCGATTTCCAGCCAGGGCGTCTCGGTATTGGCGCCATACTGGCCCCAATAAAGCCGGGGATGCGCGTTGAAGATCATCAGCCCGCTCATCAGCATGACGATGACCGTGATCGCGTTCAGCCAGTGCCACAGCCGCACCGGCAGCCTTTGCCGATAGACCAGGCCGCTGCCCTGCACGATCGATGGCGCGGCGTCGGACTCGGAAAGTTCAGCCATTGCTGCATCCTATTGCTGTCGCGAGCGCGAAGCCATGCTCATGGCAGGAAAATCATGGCCCAATGAAACTGCCGGCGAAGCGCCTATCTATGGTGCGCGACGAGGAATTGAAAGCGACCAGATGACGGATAATCCAGCGGACCATACCGACCTGCCCGATCATATCGAAGAAACCGTCGACGCCCTGGCCGAATTGCATGCGGAACATCATCGCCGCGCTCCGCCGATCCAACGGGTGGTCGATCGCCTGGTGCAGCTGGTTGGCCGACCTCGCTTCGTGGCGGTGCTGACTGCATTCATCGCGGGCTGGATGGTGCTCAACACGGTCTTGGCACGGTTCGGTGCGGCCTTCGATACGCCGCCATTCCCGATCCTGGAGGGACTGGATACGCTGGCCGCGCTGTATATCACTATACTGATCCTGATCACGCAGCGCCATCAGGACGAACTGACTGAGCATCGCCAGCAATTGACGCTCCAGCTGGCGATGCTCAGCGAGCAAAAAAACGCCAAGATCGTGGAACTGCTCGAGGAAATGCGCCGTGATAATCCGATGATCCGGGATCGCACCGACAGCCATGCCGACGCGCTATCGGTTCCCGCCGATCCGCAACAGGTGCTGGAGGCGATCAAGGAACGGCATGGGGAAATGCTGGCGGCGGTCGATGCCGAAGTGGCTGCCGGTTCGACCGGCGCCCCCGGTGCGACGGCCGATCCGCCGGACTGACGGCGGCAATCGCGGATCACGCCGGATCGTGCCGGGAAAGATCGTGAGAAAGCATGTCGCGCAACCGGAACTGGATTTCGCGCCGCGGGAAATCGATCGTCACGATCGCGAACAGCCGCAGCGTCTTCATGCCCAGCAGGATCGCCGGGCGGCGCGACAGCCCGAATTGTTTGAAAGTGGCGACATCGCCGAACGCCAGCGGGACGTTTTGGATGGCCACATCCCCGATCTTCAGATTGTCGATCAATGCATAATCGGCGACCAGGGTCCGGCCGGTGACGCTCACGAATGTTACCGGGAGCAGCTTTGCGCGTGAGGCGTTGCCATGCAGCCGCCTGGCGAGGGCAGGATTGCCGATGCTTTCCTCCGATCCGGTATCGAGGATGACGACCACCGGAATGCCGTCGATATCGGCATGAGTGATCACCAGTTCGCCCATTCGCGATCGCGCGACCACGACGATGGTGTCGGGATCGACATGCTCGGAAACGCGATGCGAAGAGTGCGACGATGGCGAGATGGTCACCGTGGTGGCACGCTGGAAATCGATCGATACCCGGCTATCGTGCAGGACATCGAGCCCGAGCAGGCCGTCGCCGCCCAGATCGCCGCGCAACAACGCCGGGGCATGGATGTCGCGCACCACCATGTCGGAAAAGCGCAGGTCGGGGATGATGACCGACGGTACGGTATCGACGCCGGCAATGGTCAAGATTTGCAGCGCGCCGCCTTTGGACAGGTCCAGGCTGTCCGATACCTCGCTGGCAATGACCGAGCGGGTCGAGGCGGTATCGATCAGGAAATTCCACAACTTGCCTCCAATCGCTACCGGAGTACTCAACCGGGGCGAAAAATCGGTGCCGATGGCAATGACCTGCCCGGTCGGCAATGGCACCGGCGGAACGACGGGCAGGTCGGGCTGAGCCTGTGCAGATGCAGACAGCCATGCGCAACAGAGAGCAGCCAGCCACTTCATCTGCCTTGATTCTCGATCTCTCCCGGTTTTTTTGACCGGCAACTCGTTGGTGGCAGAAGGCTACGATACGATCGGTTTCAGGTCAAATCCGGCTTTTACAGGGTGGGTTTACGCGGCGGTTTCCAGCCGTTCACGCAGGGTCTGGATAGTATCGGCCATAGTGGTATCAACGCTTGATCGAGAATTTTGGTCAATGCCTGATTACTGCTGACCACCAGCAAGAGCGTTGCGCCGGATATGGACCGTGGCCACATCGTGGCCTAGGACTGGTGCAATGGGAACGATTCACAAATTCAAGCGACCGCCCCGGAACGAGAAGCAGTTCAAAGGCTATCGGCCGACGGGCTCGGCCGGCTTGCGTCCGGCATCGGGACATTGGCAAAAACTCCGACCGTGGCAGAAAAGCGCGATAGCCTGGCTGCTACTGATCGCAATCGCTGCGGCCATTGTCGGAGTGCGCGCTCTACTTGCAATGAAGTAGGCTGGTGGCGGCGAGGTAGGCTGGCGACCCCGGTCACACTGCCACTTCGGCCTTGATCACCGCGTGGGGATGATAATCCGCGACCTCGAAGTCTTCGATGCGATAGTCATCGATGTTCGCGGCGTGGCGATTAAGCCGCATTCGGGGAAAAGGACGCGGTTCTCGGGCCAGTTGTTCGCGGGCCTGGTCGAGATGATTAAGATACAGATGAACATCGCCGCCGAACCAGACGAACTCGCCGAGTTCAAGACCGGCCTGCTGCGCTATCATCATCTGGAGCGCGCAACAATTGACCCAGTTAAAGCCGACTCCCAGCAGCAAATCCGCGGATCTCTGGAAACAGAGCGATGACAGCTTGCCGTCGGACGTGACATGATACTGATACACCATATGGCACGGCGGCAGCGCCATCCGGCTGATATCGGCGACATTCCATCCGTGAAAAAGCATGCGGCGACTGGCTGGATTGGTGCGAAGCGTCTCGATCAGATCGCCGATCTGATCGTATTCGCGCCCGTCCGCGCCCAGCCAGCGACGCCATTGCTTGCCATAAACCGGACCCAGGTCGCCCCAGCGCGCGGCGAAACCATCATCGTCGGCGATACGCTGCTCGAACGCTGCCTGGCTGATATCCGCGCCGGTTTCGCGCCGATAAGTCGCCAGCGGCCAATCGGTCCAGATCCGGACGTTCGCGCGCACCAGCGGCTGGATGTTGGTTTCTCCCGTCAGAAACCACAGCATTTCCTTTACCGCCGTCTTCCAGAAGACCCGCTTGGTGGTGAGCAGCGGCACGGTTCCGTCGGCAAGGTCGAAGCGAGCCATCGCCCCGAACAGCGACCGGGTGCCGACCCCCGTCCGATCGATCCGCTGGTCGCCCCGATCGAGCACCTGCTCGAGGAGGTCGAGATATTGATATTCCGGATGACGCACGATTGTCCCTTTCGCCCCAAGCGACGGCTATAGAGTGTTTCGTGCCATTCTGTAGTGCCTAGGCAGCCGCCTTTACAGTTTCCCGGTAGTCCCGGTGCGACCATAAATCGACGGGAATGGCTTGCCACCAAGGGACGCGCCGACTATAGGCCCGCTCCTGCCTCGGGCACCTTCGGGTGGTCAGCACGGTCGGGGAATAGCTCAGCCTGGTAGAGCACTGTCTTCGGGAGGCAGGGGCCGGAGGTTCGAATCCTCT
>CAZZYX010000066.1:0-19965 GCA_964658485.1 uncultured Acetobacteraceae bacterium
AGCTCAAACCGCCGGGCTGAAACGTCGCCGCGAATGCTGGCGATAGGGATCGAACAGCGCGGCAATAGTGCGGGCATAGGGCAGCCCCTGGGGCAGGATGCGAAGCGAGTTGCCGCTGACCTCCGCCAGGCCGCTGTTCACGAATGGCTCCAGCGCCGCAAGGCTCGATTGGTAAAGCTCAGGCAGCAACGCAGCTTCGTTCCGGCACAGCAGTGCTTCGATCAGGCGCCCGGTTCGCTGATCGTCGGGCGAGCGCACCAGCCCCCCTGCCACCGGTAGCCGGCCCTCCGCCAGCGCCCGGCCATAGCGTCCGGAATTCTTTTCATTCTGGACGATCAGCGCGGGATAGCTGCTGATCGCCGAGGCCCCGAAGCCGACCAGCGCGGGTGCCTGGTCCTCGGTGAACCCCTGGAAATTCCGACGTAGTCTTCTATCCACCGCTGCCTGCGCCAGCGGATCGTGAGCCAGGGCGAAATGATCGAAGCCGACCGCGACATAGCCTGCAGCAGTCAGCAGGTCGAACCCCAGCGCAGCCATGGCAAAACGCTCGCCCATGTCCGGCAAGACGGCGTCGTCGATCCGGCGTTGGCGCGCCATGATATGTGGGACATGGGCATAGCCGAACAGGGCGATCCGGTCCGCGCCAAGGGCGACGGCGCGGCGCAGCGTTTCCTCAAGATCGGCAAGCGTCTGACCCGGCAGTCCGTACATGAGATCGAAATTGAGCGAGGTGACCCCGGCCTGACGTAGCAACGCCGTGGCGCGGGCAATATCGGCATCCGGCTGGACCCGGCCGATAGCTGCCTGCAGACGGGGTGCGAAGGTCTGCACGCCCAGGCTGGCATGAGTGAAGCCGATCGCGCCCAGCGCCCGTCCCCAGTCCTGCGTCAGGTTTCGTGGATCGAGTTCGATCGACCAGATCGGATCGACCAGTGGCAGATACAGCGTCAGCGACGTGACCAGCCGCACCAGTTCGGTTGGAGAAATCGCATTGGGACTACCGCCGCCAAAGGCGATCCGGCGTGCTCGCGCCCGGTGTTTGCCAATCAGCCTTCCGGTCAGGGCCATTTCGCGGTGCAGGGCATCGAGGTAGTTGGCCACCCGGTCATGCCGATTGGCCGCGCTGGTATTGCAACCGCAATACCAGCAGATTTTCTCGCAGAAGGGAATGTGGACATAGAGTGAAATGTCACCGGTCAATTCGCGCAGCGCTACCGTCATGTCCGCCGGGCCGACGCTATCGCCAAATTCGGCCGCGGTGGGAAAGCTGGTGTAGCGCGGCACCGGCGTGGCGAGCAGTTCGGGGTGATAGGGCCACATTGCGATTTCTCTCGACGCGATGTCGCTCCACGTCATTGCGCGGGGTCAATTATCATAAACATTTTGGTATGTTAGCGATCATCGCCGCGCATTTGCGGCAAATCAATGTGGCTGGCCGCGCCAAGGCCGATGACGGGAATGCCGGCACTGGACATCCGCACCGGGCGGATGACACGGCAGACAATGAGGCAACAATGCGCAAGCTCACATTCGCAAGGACCATGGCCGCGCTGGCCGCGGCGCTGACTTGCACCGCCGCCGCCCATGCCGAAGGTAACGGCAACCCGGACGGCAAATTCCAGATCAAGCTGCTGGCGACCAGCGTCATGCCCAGCGGCAGCGTCAGCAGCGTGCCCAACGATAGCGCCGGCCTGGTCAAGGCCGGATCGGTCCAGCAAACCAAGGCCAGCAACAATGTCACGCCGACGATTGCCCTGGAGTATTTCCTCAGACCCGCTATTTCGCTCGAAACGATCGCCGGCGTCTCGGCGCACCACGTCTCCGCGTCAGCCGGGGCTTTGGCGGGAACCGTGCTCGTCGATCATGCGCTGGTCGTACCCGCCACGTTGACGCTCAAGTATCACTTTCTCGGCCTGCCTTACGGCATCAAGCCCTATGTCGGGGTCGGACCGACGCTGTTCCTGTGGGTAGCGGACCGCCCGAGCGCGGCAGCGCAGAGCCTGGGCATTACCAGGACCAAGTTGAGCAGCAATGTCGGCGGTGTCCTGCAGGCCGGCATCGATGTCCCGGTCGGTCACGGCTATGGCCTCAGCCTCGATGCCAAGAAATATTTCGTCAAGACCGAAGCGCATTTCCATACGGCCACGGCGGATGTCGAGGATGTGAAAGTGAACCTCAACCCCTGGGTAGTCAGCGCGGGTATCAGCTATCGTTTCTAGAGCGTGATGACAAAAAGTGGGCACCGGTTTTTGTTCTTAAATCGCGCGAAAACAAAGATGCTAGCAAGATGCGACTCTATCTGTCGCATCTTGCTCTAGCCGCCCTCCGCTGCCAGCGCCGCATGATCGAGAATGGTGACTTCACGGCGCGACGGCAGGTCGATCAGGCCATCGCTTTTCAACCTGGTGAACTGGCGGCTGACGGTCTCGATCGTCAGCCCCAGCACGTCGGCGATCTGCTGGCGAGAAAACGGCAAGGTAAAGCGTTTGGCGCCGGAGCCGGGTATGGCGTGGCAATCCGCCGGAGACAATCGCTCCGCAAGTTCGAGCAGGAACGTAGCGAGCTTTTCACCAGCGGACTTGCGCCCCAGCAGCAACATCCACTGCCGCGTACGGTCAAGCTCGGCCAGGGTGCGTTCCAGCAGCTTATGTTCGAGCGCGGGGTGTTCGCGGGCGAAGGCATCGAAATCCTTGCGAGCGAACACGCAGATTTTCGCATCGGTCAGCGCCGTGATGTCCTGGGCGGAGGTGCCACCGAACGGCCTGCCGATGAACTCGCTGGGATAGACCACGCCAACGATCTGTTCACGCCCGTCGGCTGTTCCGGTCGACAGTTTCAGCACGCCTTCGACGACGTTGGCAACCAGCATCGAATCCTCGCCCGACCAGATCAGCGGTTCACCCGCGACCAGCGTGCGGCGGCGACCGATGGCGCTGAGCGCCTTGACCTCCCGAGCATCGAGAGCCTCACAAATGGCGCGGTTACGGACAATACAGAAGTCACAATTGGCCATCGTCAGTCACTATCAGACTGCGCCGACGGCGGCAATTTATTCGTTTGCCGACATTTCGACGAATCTGGGCAAAAACACTATAAATTGATTTGGAAAGCAAACACTTGATCGTTTAAAATTTCATCAAATTGACCAGGTTTTACCTGAATTCATGGTACTATTTCGGAACATTTCGGCGCATAACACCGTCGTACCTTTCCATCTTGGCCAGGACACACAAGGAAATATGATGCCCACCAGGCATGATGACGGTGCCGCCGGCCGTATCGGGCCGGCGGCATTGCGGTCGAAGATCGTCGATGCCGATGTCGCCGCCGCCTTCATTACCTCGGGCAGCACGGTTGGACTGAGCGGATTTACCGGGTCGGGTTATCCCAAGGCCGTACCGCTGGCGCTGGCGGCGCGAATCGAAGGCGAACACGCACGCGGCAATCCATTCAAGGTCCGGATCTGGACCGGAGCCTCGACCGGCCCCGAACTCGATGGGGCGCTTGCCAAGGCCGACGGGATTGAATTCCGGCTGCCCTATAATTCCGATCCGATCGCCCGCGAAAAGATCAATCGCGGCGAGATGGAATATTTCGACATGCACCTGAGCCAGGTCGCGCCCATGGCGTGGCAGGGATTTCTTGGCCCGCTCGACACCGCCGTCATCGAAGTATCGGGCATCAGGGCCGACGGTTCGCTGATCCCGTCGTCTTCGGTCGGCAACAACAAGACCTGGCTCGACCGGGCGGGCCAGGTGATTCTCGAGGTCAATCGCTGGCAGAACCCGGCGCTGGAGGGGATGCACGATATTTATTACGGCACCGCGCTGCCGCCGCATCGCGTGCCGATCCCGCTGATCCGTCCCGACGACCGCATCGGCGAGGCCTATCTGCGTTGCGACCCGGCCAAGATCGTCGCAATCGTCGAAACCGATGCACCCGACCGTAATTTGCCGTTCGCTGCGCCCGACACCGCCGCGCATCGGATTGCCGGGCACCTGATCGAGTTCTTTAGGCATGAAGTTGCCCGGGGACGCCTTCCCGCGTCGTTGCTGCCCGTGCAATCGGGGGTCGGCAACATCGCCAACGCCGTGTTGAGCGGCCTGGTCGGCGGGCCGTTCGAGAACCTGACATCCTACACCGAAGTCATCCAGGACGGCATGCTGGACTTGCTCGATTCGGGCAAGATGCGGATGGCATCGGCCACCGCCTTCTCGCTCAGTCCCGAGGCTGCAACCCGGTTGAACGCGGATATGGGACGGTATCGCGACAAGATGATCCTGCGCCCGCAAGAAATCAGCAACCATCCCGAGCTGATCCGGCGGCTGGGCTGCCTGGCCATGAACGGGCTGATCGAGGCGGACATTTATGGCAATGTGAACTCGACCCACATCATGGGTTCGCGCATCCAGAACGGCATCGGCGGATCGGGTGACTTTGCGCGCAACGCCTATGTGTCGATCTTCATGACCTCTTCGACCGCCAGGAACGGCAACATCTCCGCCATCGTGCCGCAGGCCAGCCATGTCGATCACATCACCCAGGATGTGCAGGTGCTGGTTACCGAACAGGGGCTGGCAGACTTGCGCGGCCTGAGCCCGAAGCAACGTGCGGCGGTGATCATCGAAAACTGCGCGCACCCCGATTATCGACCGGCGCTGGCCGATTATTACCGGCGGGCGCGGCTGGGTTCCTATGGCCAGCAATCGCCGTCGCTGCCGGGTGAGGCGCTGTCATGGCATCAGCGGTTCATGGATACCGGCACGATGAGAATGTAAAAGGCCGCAAAGTTACCCGGTGGTCATCTCAGTGGCAACGGCAGCTTGTTTGGTGGCGCATCGACTTCATCCTCGATGGGCAAGTAAAACTCGTGCCAGATGCCGTTGAGGATGCCGAAGCCGACCGCGAAACCGAGGCCGAGAATCCACGTAAAATACCACATCAGCTCATGTCCTTTTTCAGCAAGGTCAGTCAGTAAAAGTCGGGATTGGTGGCGACTTCGCGCAATGACACCCGGCCCCACATCACCCGATAGGCCCAGCTCGTATAGGCCAGCACCATGGGCAGGAACACCGCGGTGACAAACAGCATGATGCCCAGCGTCTTTTCGCTCGAGGAAGCGTTCCATACCGTCAGGCTGGAATGCACATCGATCCGCGAGGGCAGGATGAATGGGAACATCGACAGGCCGACCGTGGCGATGATGCCGATGGTCGATAGCGAGGAACCCGTGAATGCCGCCGCTTCCCGCTGCCGGCGGATGCCGAACAGGGCAATCAGCGCCCCCAGGAAACCTGCCGCGGGCGCAACCATCATCCACGGATGAAGTCCGTAATTCGTCAGCCATCCGCCCGCAACCTGCCGGGATGTCATGCGCAGCGGATTGGACGGCCCAAGCGGATCGACCGCGTTGACGATGCGAAATCCGACATCGCCATAGGCGACATAGGCCCAGCCGGTGGCAAACAACAGGATCGACAGGATTGCCGCCACGGTACCGAACCGCCGCGCCCGATCATGGACGACGCCATGCTCGATCTTGATCGCCAGCCACGCCGAGCCATGCAACACCAGCATCGCCACCGACAGCAATCCGCAGAGCAGCGGCAACGGCATGAACAGCCCGAGGAAGCTGCCTTCGTAAAAGGATCGCAGGTCGCTATCCAGGCGGAAAGGCAGCCCGGTCAGGACATTGCCGACCGCGACGCCGAATACCAGCGCCGGCACGAAGCCACCGACGAACAAGGCCCAGTCCCAGCGCGACCGCCATGCCGGATCGGGGCGTTTGGAGCGATATTTGAATGCCACCGGGCGCAGGATCAGCGCCGCCAGCAGCAGGAACATCGCCAGGTAGAAGCCGGAAAAGCTGACCGCGTAGACAAATGGCCAAGCCGCGAAGATCGCGCCGCCGCCCAGGATAAACCAGACCTGGTTGCCTTCCCACGTCGGTCCGATCGAATTGATGACCATGCGCCGCTGGGCATCGGTGCGCGCCACGAATGGCAGCAGCGCAGCCACGCCGAGATCGAAGCCGTCGGTCAGGGCAAAAGCAATCAGCAGTACGCCCAGCAGGCCCCACCACAGGATGCGAAGGTTTTCATAGTCGAACATGACGCTTTCCTCAAACAGCTATGGGATCGGCAAGGATCGGTGCCGGCGCCGGGACCGGAGCCGGAACCAGGGTCGGAGGCGGGGGCGGGGCCAGCGGTTCCTGATGCTCGTATGGTCCCTTGCGTATCGTCGCCAGGATCAGCCGGAACTCGACCACCGCAAGCGAACCGTAAAGCGCGGTAAAGCCGACGATCGTAATCCACAGCTCGCCTCGCGTCAGCGAAGATGGCGCCAGGAAGGTCGGCAGAACCCCGTCGATCGCCCAGGGCTGGCGACCGACTTCGGCCAGCACCCAGCCCAGTTCCATCGCGATCCACGGCAGCGGGATCGCCAGCACCGCCAGCTTCAGGAACCATCGCGTCTGCATGTGCAGCCTGAGCGAGCATAGCGTGAAAGCGGTCCCGAACAGCGCCAGCATGAGAAACCCGATGCCTGCCATGATCCGGAAACTCCAGAACATCAGCGGCACGTTGGGCACGACATCCCAAGCGGTTTTCGCGATGAGCTGCGGACTGGCCATGCGCGGATCGGCGACGGCGCGCTTCAACAGCAGGGCATAGCCGAGATCGCGCTTATGCGCCTCGAACCGTGCGCGCTGGGCCAGGTCGGCAGGATTGACCTTCAACTTTTGCACGGCATCATAGGCGATCACGCCGGAAGTAATCCGTTCCTGTGCCTTGAGGACCAGTTCGGACATGCCCGTCACTTCGCCATCGAGGCTGCGGGTGGCGACCAGGCCGAGCACCCACGGCACCTCGACCGCATAGCGCGTCGTCCGGGTCGCAACGTCGGGAATGCCGAACAGCGTCAGTCCGGCGGGCGCTGGCGCGGTGTGCCAGGCGGACTCGATCGCGGCGAGTTTCATTTTCTGGTTGTCGGTCAGCACATAACCGCTCTGGTCACCCAGCACGATGACCGACAGCGAAGCGGCAAGCCCGAATGCCGCAGCAACGGTCATCGAACGCCGCGCCACTGCGACGTACCGCCCGCGCAAGAGGTAAAATGCCGAAACTCCGAGGACGACGACCGAGGCGCAGACATAACCGGCGCTGACGGTATGGACGAATTTGGCCTGGGCGATGGGGTTGAACAGCACCGCGCTAAAATCGGTCACTTCCATCCGCATCGTTTCGGGATTGAACACCGCGCCCGCAGGGTTCTGCATCCAGCCGTTGGCGACCAATATCCACAACGCCGACAAATTGCTGCCCAGGGCGACCATGCACGTAACCGCGAGGTGCCCGAGCTTCGACAAGCGATCCCAGCCAAAGAACATCAGCCCGACGAAAGTGGCCTCCAGAAAAAACGCCATCAATCCTTCGATAGCCAGCGGCGCACCGAAGACGTCGCCGACATAATGCGAGAAATAGGACCAGTTGGTCCCGAACTGAAACTCCATGGTCAGGCCGGTGGCGACGCCCAGCACGAAATTGATACCGAAGATGCGCGACCAGAACCGGGTGGTGACGCGCCAGACCGGGCGATTGGTCATCACATAGACCGACTCCATGATGACCAGCATCATCGACAGGCCCAGCGTGAGCGGCACGAACAGGAAGTGGTAAAGCGCGGTCAACGCAAATTGCAGCCGCGACAGATCGGCGACGCCGAGGTCCATGGAAAATCTCCCGTCCGGCGATGTGCCGGCTGATGGACAAGCGGTATGGCGGCATCCTCGCGCTGTCTTTGATCCCGGTCAAAGACGCGAACCGGTGGTTGCGCCACATGCAGGATATGCAGACAATTGCTTCCAACCCCGGCGCTATTGGTGAGAGCAAGCGGTGGCTGAAGGCCGTGGTTGCCGATGGCGGACGAACGGGCATTTCCGCAACCCTGCTATTGCTCGACACTATCGCGGCGATCGGCTTCGCAGGCGGGCTTGCCCTGGCGATCACGGCGATTGTCGGCAGGATCGGGTCGGTTTGGCCCGGAAGTCTCCTGGCGGCAGTGTCGGGATTGATGCGCGGCATATTCTCGCTGCTGGCGGCGCGGTCCGGAGCAGCGGGTGCGCAACAGGCCAAGCTGCGCCTGCGCCGCCGGGTCGTCGCCAGCGCACTCAACCGGGCGCCGGGATCGATCGATACCACCGGCACACTGATCAGCGCGGTCTCAGATGAGGTCGATGCCATCGACGGCTATGTCTCGCGCTTTCTGCCGGCACGCCGGGCGAGTGCCGTGGCGCCGCTGATCGTGCTGGCGGTGACGGCGCTGGCCAGTCCGGTCGCCGCCGCCATCCTGACGATCACGCTGATCCCGTTCGTGGCTGCGATGATCCTGGCCGGTGGAGCGGCGGCGGACCAGTCCCGGCGCCAGTTCGTGGCGCTGGCACGACTCACCAGCAGGTTTGCCGACCGCGTGCGGGCCTTGCCGCTGGTGCTGGCCTTCAATGCTCAGGAAAGCGAGGCCCAGGCACTGGCCCGGGCGGCGGACGAGTTGGCACGGCGCACGATGAGCGTGTTGCGGGTTGCCTTCCTGTCATCGGGTGCGCTGGAATTCTTCGCGGCCCTGTCGGTGGCGATGGTCGCGGTTTATTGCGGGTTTGCGCTGCTGGGGCTGCTGCCCTTTCACGTGCCCGAGCAGCTTGATCTGGGACGCGCCTTTTTCGTGCTCGCGCTGGCTCCCGAATTCTATGGCCCGATGCGCCGCCTGGCCGCCGCCTATCATGACCGGCAGTCGGCGGAAACCGCCGCCTTGCGCTTGTCGGCATTGCCTCGGCCATTGGTCGCGCAGGATGTCATCCTCACGGGAAAACCGGTCAGCCTGACGTTCGCCAATGTATCGATCCAATATCCCGGCAGCGACTGCGCCGCCGTCAGCGGCCTGAGTTTTCATGTTCCAGCCGGGTCCACCGTCGCGCTGCTCGGGCCATCCGGCAGCGGCAAGACCAGCCTGCTTCATCTCTTGCTCGGCCTTGCTCCGCTCAGTGGCGGAGAGGTCCGTGTCGGGGACATGGTCTGGAATGGATCGATTGCGCCGATCACCGCATGGGCGGGACAGCAGCCGTTGATTATCGCAGGCAGCATCGCCGATAATCTGCGCCTCGCCTGCCGCGATGCCACGGACGAAGCATTGCTGGCGGCCGTCCGAGCCGCTGGTCTTGGCCCCATGCTGGCGCGGCGTGAACACGGCATCGACAGCGTCATCGACCAGCGTGGCGGCGGACTGTCGGGTGGCGAGCGACGGCGGATCGCGCTTGCCCGGGCGCTGTTGAAATCCGCACCGCTGCTGTTGCTCGACGAACCGACCGCGCACCTGGATGCTATCGCCGAAGCCGCGCTGATCGCGACCATAAAACAGGCTTGCGAGGGGCGCACGGTGCTGATTGCCACGCACAGCGCCCGCCTGGCGGCGATTGCCGATCAAATCGTCGACATCGGCCAACCGGCATGAGCCGCGCCCTGCAATCGCTGCTTACCGCGCAACGTTGCGCTCAACGCCGGCTCCTGCGACGGGCTGCGCTCTGCGCCGCCCTGGTGGCCGCGGCGTCGGTCACGCTGCTTGGCCTGTCGGGCTGGTTCATCACCGGCGCTGCGGTTGCCGGCGCGACCGGCCTGATCGCGGTACAGGCGTTCAACTACATGTTGCCCAGTGCCGCGATCCGCCTGCTGGCGATCGTCCGTACCGGCGCGCGCTATGGCGAACGTCTGGCGAGCCACGATGCGGCACTGGGCGCACTTGCCCGCATTCGCCCGGCGCTGTTCCGGGCACTCGCGGCACAACCGGCGACCCGCGCGCTTGCCATGGGCACCGGTCAGGCGACCGCGCGGATGATCGGCGATGTCGCCGCCGTCGAAACGCACTTCGTCCGGCTTTCCGCGCCCTGGGGTATCGTCGCCGCGCTGTTGGCGGGGTTGGTACTGATCCAGCTTGGCGGTTACGGCGCGGCCATCGCCACCGCCGGCTGTCTTGCTGGAACGCTGCTGATCGGGGACCGACTGGCAAGACGAGTGGCTGGGCCAGGACGCGCCGTCCAGCGCGCGAGTGGTGCGCTGACCGAGGAATTCGCGATGCTTGGCAGCGCCGCGCCCGAACTGCGTTGCTTCGGCCTGGAAGATTGGGCGGCAGCGCGGATCGACGAATGCAGCCGCGATCTCTGCGCCGCCCAGCGCGCGCAGGCGAACGCGGGCGGCTGGATGGAAATGCTGCACGGGACCGCGATCGGGGTTGCAACTGCTGCTGCCCTGTTGTTGTCCGCTCACGCCGGCGCGCCGAAAGCGGCGCTGGCAGCACTCGCCGCCGCGATGACTATCGACGCCGCTGGTCCGTTCCTGCGCGCCTTGCTCGATCGCGGCCGGTTGAACGAAGCCGAGGCGCGGCTCGACACCGTCTTCACCGACGAACTGCCGGCGAACCACGCCCGGTCGATAAGTGCCGCGCCGGGGATCCGGTTCATGCGTCCTGGCTGGGCCTGTGCCGCACCGGGCAGCCGGTTGGCCATTGTCGGTGCTTCGGGCACTGGCAAGACGACGCTGGTCGAAACGCTCATCGGCTTGAGACCGGCCATCGCTGGCCAATTGTTTCTTGACGGGATCGACATCGCCGACATTTCACCCGCCACGCTCAGGCGATGCTTTGCCTGGGCACCGCAGGACGCGACGCTGCTGTCGGGAACAGTGCGCGACAACCTCCTGCTGGGCAACCCGCACGCTGACGACGCCATGCTCTGGGATGCGCTGCACGCGGCGGTGCTGGACGATCGGGTGCGGGCGCTCGATCTTGGCCTCGATAGCTGGGTGGGTGAAAATGGCGCTTGCCTGTCCGGTGGCGAGCAGCGCCGCCTGGCGGTCGCGCGTGCTTATTGCTCCCCGGCGCCGTGGCTGCTTCTCGATGAGCCAAGCGAAGGACTGGATCCGGCGACCGAAGCGCTGCTGGCCCAACGCCTTTCGCAACGGATTGAAACGAGCGGGCAGGGGCTGCTTCTGGTCAGCCACCGCCCCGCCATGGTCGCAATTTGCGGGCGCAGATTAGCCACTCGCTTGCAGCGCTTGCCGCCCGCGCTCGCGATGGCGGGCCGGGTCGGCGAGCCCGAGCGTTTATTCCTTGATTGCGCCGATGAAGCTGATTGGAGGCAGCTGGCCTTTCAGATAAACCGGATCGCGGGTGCCACGGACGAGATTGTCCTTCGCAAAGCCGGCGTCGATGAAAGCCTGGTCGTAGTCGAGCGCCTTGAACCCGGCCGAGAACGGCTCGTTGGCGTTATTGCCGAACCAGCTGGTCAACAGATTTTCGAATGGATCGGAGGCATAAGATGCGCCGCCGTCATGGATCGTCACGCCACCGGGCGCCAGTAGCCGATGCGCCTCCCTGAACAGCCCGCGAATAACCGGCTGCGGGCATTCGTGCGTGACCAGCATCGAGGCGACGATATCGAAATACCCGTCCGGGAAATCGGTCGCAGTCGCGTCCTGCTGGCTGAAATGGATCGGCACTCCCATCGATTCGGCACGACCATGCGCATAGCGCACCTGCGGGCCGCCGACATCGACGCCGTGGACCTCGGCATCGGGATAGACTTCCTTCCACGGCAGGGTGGTGAAGCCGGGGCCGCAACCCATGTCGAGGATGCGCCTGGGCTTGAGATCGGGGAAGCGCTCCTTGACGAATGCCGCATGCGCGACGCCAAGCCCGTCGTTGCGCGGGCCCAGGCCACCGAACGCAAAGACATACACGCCGCGATCGTAGAGCGCGCCGGCGAAGGTGTCGTCGGGCGACAGCTCGGTGTGGAAATTGCCGGGCATGACGTGGATGTCGACCGCGTCGATGTAGCGCGGGATCGCGAGGTCAGGATTGATGCGCAACGTGCCGACATCATGACGAGTCGGCTTGGCCGCTTCGTCGAGCGTGTCGAGCTGACGCTCGACGCTCTCGCCAACGGTATCCCACAGCAGTTCCTGCGCGGCCCGCCCGACAAGGTTGGCGCCGCGATAATAGAAGCTGTCTTCCATGAGCTCTTTCGCCTCGCGCACGGTATCCGGCGCGCGGCCATGCCTGGCCTCGAACTTCGGGCGCTGGCGTTCCTGATAGACGGTGCGCATGCCGGGAAAGAGTTCGGTGGTGAACATCTTGCGCAACGACGAGATGAAGGCATAGCGCGCCGCCTCGTCATGCGTTTCACTGGGCAGCAGCGCGTGGCGTTCCTGGAACATCGGTCGGTCTCCTCAGCGTAAAACGGTAAGTCCGGCTGCCTCGGCTGCGGCGACCGCGATCGCCTCGTCGATATCGGGCAGGCCGCCGGATATAGCGATTGCGCCGATCGTCATACCGTCCCGCTGAACGACCACGCCGCCACCCAGCGGCACGAAGGCGCCACCGGTTGCCGCCGTGATCGCCGCAACCGCGCAGGGGTCGGTGAAAATCTTGGACAGATGGAGCGAGGTTCGATTGAAACCGAGCGCGGTGCGCGCCTTGCCGATCGCGGTATCGAGTCCGAAAATTCCCTGGGTATCGCTGCGCATCGCCAGACGGATGTGCCCGCCGGCATCGGTCACGACGATCGACATCACCGTGACGCCCAGCTTCTCGCCTTCTGCAAACGCGGTCTGCGCGATCTGCGTCGCGATGGCGAGCGCGACCATCAGCCCACGACCTCGGCCAATGCCGCGGCGTCGAAGGTGGCGGCATCGGCCTCCTGGGTGATGATGCGCAATACGCGCTTCAGCATCGCCTCGCGATTCGCCTCGCGATCCGCCTGGCGTTGCGGAGTCAACTCGTAGGCCTCGATTGCTGCGGTCGTGACGCTGCCGCCAAGATCGGCAACCGCCTCGTGGGTATCGAGGCGATCACGCAGCGCGGACACTTCGGACATCAGCGCGATGACCATGACCATCACGGCATCGACATCCCCCGGCCGGAGATAGTCGGGCCGGGACTGGCCGCGCGCGAAACGGCGGCGAGGTTTGCGGGGTGTGCTCTGGTCCATTGTCAGCAATGATATGCGCCTGGCGGGGCTGGCGACAAGAGTCGCCCGCCCGCTAACCGCTATCCGGGGAGGCACGTACGCGCCGCCATGTCTTCGGGTCGTTGGGATCGCCTTTGCCCGACCACATCGCGCGATCGGGATAGGGGAAACTCGGGCGTGTGAAGCGGATCTGGTCGGCCGGGCGCGGCCAGGTCGGAGCGACAGAAACCGGCCCGCGCCAATCGAAATTATAGCCGATCAGCATATCCGGCGCCTGCCCCCGCTCGACCCAATTCTCCAGCGCGGTCAGAAAATCGATGTTGTCGGCCCCGTCGCCATCTGACGAGCAGTGCCGCATTCCCGGAACCGCGTAGAAGCGGAAGAACTCCTTGGTCCGGTCGTAACCGCCCATCGTCCGGGCGACAGTCTCGTAGAAGTCCACCGTCCCCATCGGCACGATCGACGTATCGCTCCAGCCCTGATAGCCGAGGAACTTGCCGCCCGCCGCCTTGAACAGGCGAAAATCGGGATTGTCGGCGCGGTATAGGGCTTCGTTGATCTGCAATCGCTGTGGATCGCGGTCGAAATCGAGATCCTTCAGCGTCCAGCTGGGGCCTGGTCCGGGATTGAAGCCGATATAACGGAACACATTGGCGATGAAGTCGCGATACTGCGCCTTGCGGGTCGGACTGTCGATATAGTCGCCGATCCAATTGAGTTCGGACCCCGGCATGACCCCGCCGTAAAAACCGATCGATTTGCCGTTGCCGTCATGCGGCCCGGCATACATGCGCCGCGCAGCGTCGGCTTGTTCGGACGTGAGGCACGCGTCTGCGGCTTGTCCGGGCTTGCACACGATCGTCGCGGGATCGAACTTGCACAGCCGCGGATCGCCGATCAAACCGTCCTTGATGCCGTCATTGATGTCGCATAGCGCGACCACCGCGCGATGCAGCAGCTGGGCCTGGGGCACGCCCAATATCTCGCTGCCGTCGGCGCGCAGATTGGCTTTCACGGTCCACGCGATCTGCACCGCCGAGCCGGTTTCGTTCAGCGGTGGCGATCCACCGGCGATCCCGGCGAAGTCGGACGGATAGAATTCCGCCTCGTGATAGGCTTGCCGGCCACCGGTCGAGCAGCCCCAGTAATAGCTCAGCGTCGCCGGCTTGCCGTAATAAGCGGCGACGATCGCCTTGCCTGCAAGCGACGCGACATGCGTGCTGCGGAAACCAAAATCGCCCTGCAGCTGGATATTGTTCCAGGCCCAGCGCCAGTCGGCGACATTGCCCTGATGCCCCATGTCCGAGCCGAGGCAGGCATAGCCACGCCGGAGCGGATCGTCGCACCAGAACAATTTGCTGGTCCCGCACCCGCCGCCGCATCCACCCTGGAGATATTTGCCGTTCCACCCGCTTGTCGGCATCACGATCTTGAAACCGATCGTCGGATTGACAACGCCTTCGACCTGACAGACTTCGCGCTTGTCGGGGCCATAGGTCAGGACCGCGGCGGTGATGATGCTCGTCGGCGCATCCTGCAGCGTACCAAAGTCGATCGACTTGATCTTGCCGCAAGCCTTGGCAGCGTCGGACGGCACCGCGTCTGCCGGTGGCCCGGCAAAGGCTGGCGTACCAGCCGCCAGCAGCACCAGCGCGATCACTTTCCACAGCCACCTGATCATCCCCGACTCCTTCGCCACCGCGCCCTGGTCTGTCAGACTACCTCAGCCGTAACCGGGCACCGCCGAATAGATCGCCGGCAACCGAAGTTCGGAGCTTGGCTGGCAATACCTATGCAGATCGCGCTTGCTGCGTATCATCGATGTCCTGCCTCAAGGAGACGCGCATGGCCACCCGATCGATCGACGCTGCCGTTCCCGCCGCCGTTCTGCCGGCGCTCGACAAGCGGACGATGATCGCATGGGGCATGGGCACGCTCGGCCCGGTGACGGTGCTGACGGCGACCAACGCGCTGCTGCTGCGCTTCCTGACGGATTTCTACGGCCTTGCTGCCGGCGTCGCGGCAACGCTGATTGCGGTCTCGAAATTCTATGACGCCTTCGCCGATGTCGCGATGGGCGTGGTCAGCGACCGGACGCGCACGAAAATGGGGCGCAGGCGACCGTATCTGGTATTCGGCGCGGTGCTGCTCGCGTTGTCGATCGTCGCGATCTTCGCCGCCCCCGCATTCGCCAGCCAGACGATGCGGCTGGGCTACATGGCTGCGATCCTGGTTTTCTACGCGACCGCCTATACCATATTCAACGTGCCCTACATGGCCATGCCGGGTGAAATGACGCGGACCTATCACGAGCGCAGCGAGTTGATGCGCTGGCGGGTCTATGCGGTCGGGCTATCGATCATCATCGCGACCGCGATCGGCCCCAAGCTGCTCGACTGGTTTGGCGGCGGCGAACAAGCCTATGCCAAGATGGCGTTGGTGTTCGCGCCGATCGTGATCGGCGCGGGGGTGATCGCGTTCCTGGGCACCGCGCGCGCGCCCTCAGCCGAACGGATCGTGACGCATTATACGATCGCGCAGCAGATCAGATCGGCTGCGGGCAACCGGCCGTTTGTGATCCTCGTGCTCGTCAAGTTCATCACGCTGATGTCGCTTGGGACGCAATCGATCTTCCCGTTCTTCTTCGAACGCATCCTCGGCGTGCCGAACAGCGTGCTTGGCACCTATTTCCTTTGCCAGTCGGCGATGTTCCTGGTCGCGCCCTCGTTATGGCTGGCGATCTCCCTGCGGTTCGGCAAAAAGGCGACGTTCCTGATAGCCCTCGCCATCAGCCTGCCGATCTGGCTTAGCTGGGCGTTCGTGTCGCATGGCGAACCGCTCGCGCTGGTCTATCTGCGCGGCATCATCCTCGGCATCAGCGGCAGCGGGATCATCCTGATGGGGCAGTCGATGCTACCCGATACGATGGAATATGATTTTCGCATCACCGGACTGCGTCGCGAGGGCCTGTTCGCCGCGCTCTACACTACCGTCGAAAAGCTGTCCGGCGCGGTCGGCGTGGCACTCGTCGGCGCTCTGCTGGGCGCTTATGGTTATGTCCAGTCGCGGGGCGCGGCGGTGGTACAGCCTGAAACCGCGCTATGGGCGATCCGCGTGACGATGGCCTATGTGCCGACCGCGATCACCGTCGCAGCGATCCTGGCCTTGCTCGGCTACACGCTCGACGAACGAAAGCTTGCGGCGATGCGCGACACATCGCCGCAAAAGTGATGCTCGCGCCTTCCACTGATCCCTCTCACTGAAGAGTCGAGAGGCACGGCCACCGGCATCACGGGGCGGGCTTGATCGACAACGAGACGTAGCCGCACGGCCCGATATGGCCGCCATGCCCGATTTTCGCGCCGACATCCTCGAACAGCAGCACCGAGCCGGGTGTCATCGGCGCACTGAACTTCGCGGTGCGGAAGGTGAATGATCCGCCGAGCAGGATGAAGATCTCCTTGTACGGCGCGGGGTGGAAAGCCAGGTCGACATCGGGCGCGCCGATCACGATTTCTCCGGCCCGGTCGCCCTCCTTGGGCAAGTCGATGATGCCCAGCTTCTTGCCCGTCTTGAGCAATGGCACGATCCGCGAATCCATGCGCAACGGCGCTACGGCGGAATCGCCGTCCGGGCCGGTATAGACGCGGTAGCCATCGAGATGGTCCAGCGCGGTGGTGAACACCGTGGTCGGCGGACACCCCAGCGCATGAGCCGGCCTGCCCTCTGCAGCAGAACCGCCTGCGGCGACAGCGCAAGCCGCGACCAGTAAATATGTCTTGGCAATCATCGGTTGTCTCCTCGACAATGGAAGCTCACGAAAAAGGCTGCCCCAGGACAGGATGTCGGACCCCGGTCATGAATTCTGCCAGCGCGGCGACACAACCGCCACCGCCGCTTTCGAATATAGCCGCATCCGGGCACAGCTCGCGTAACCGGCCGTCGTATACCGACAGCGGCGTCGAGGCATCCCGCACGATCAGGAGCGGCACCGCCAGGGCGCTTAAAGCCGCCGCCGCGTCGTGGCGAAGCGCGGCGTGGATGGGGTGCGCATAGCTCGCGCGGCCGCGCATCACGTCCATCGTCCAGCGATGCAGCGGACGCGCCGAGAAATCTGCCGCCACGCGCCGCAGCGCTGCCAGGCGGCGATCGTACCACGGCCAATAAATCTGTGAATCGCGGAGCATCAGCCAGGTCCGGTACCAATGCCCGCCGTCCGGCTCGATTTCGATCGGCGGCGCATAGCGTGCCAGCAGCGTGGCGCGCTCGGCCGCATCGACCAGCGCCACGCCCTGCACCACGACCGCCCCGAACCGCGCCGGATAGGCCTGCGCCGCAGCCAGCGCCACCGATGATCCGAACCCCAGGCCATACCCTGCAGCCTTGGCGATGCCGAGCGTGTCGAGCACGCCGACCGCCACCTCGGCCAGCGTTGCGATCGTCGGTGGAGCCGGGCAGGGGTCGGATTCGCCGCTGCCCGGCAGATCGGGCGCGATCACGAAGAAATCCCGGGCGAGATGCGCGATCAGCGGCTCCGCCTGTTCGGACGATCCCGGAGCGTCGTGAATCAGCAGCAGCGCGGGCATTGCGCGATCACCGGCATAGCGCAGGTGAATTTGCCCCGCGACGCCATCGATGAATTGACGCGCGATCGTTGGCGCCGAGCCGATCCGATCTTGCTGTGCCGGTGCGTTCCCCGTGGCGCCGAAGCGCGCAAATGCGTCGGCGACGACTTCGCGTTTGCGCTCGTAGGAAATGCCGATCGGTACGATCGTTTGGCCGGGCTTGAGGGGGGGCAAGCGATCAAGATGCGGATAAAGCATGTCGGTCTCGGTGGCGACGAACACCGCCGGGACGGTCAGCTCGGCCGCCGCGGCGATCGCGCGGGCGCCGTAGAAGCTCGCTGCCCGGTAGGCCGGTTCGTAATGCTCGGCGGCCTCGAAATACATCGACACCCACAGATGCGTGCTGTGCGGCGGGCTGAGATCATAGCCGTTGAGATTGCCCGGTACCCGCTCGCTCCACGGAAACCAGATCGACTGGTCGCGAAAGCGGGTCCAGGTCTCGGCATATTGCCGCCCGAGGTCGCTAAGCGGCAGTTTGCGGAAATAATCGCCAAAGTAGGTCGCGCATTCCGCGTCGGTGAATGCGGGCACGCCGTCGAGCACCAGCCCCGTCACCCGCTCGGGATACCGCACGCCCAGTTCCAGCGCGATGGCCGCCCCGGTATGGGTGCCGAACACGGGACAGCTCGGCATTTCGATCGCGGCAAGAGTATCGGCCAGCGCATCGGCGAGATCGGCCACGGTCATCGTTTCGCGCGGCAATGGATCCGACAACCCGAATCCGGGGGTATCGAATGCGAAAACGGTATGGTCTTGCGAGAGCCGCTGGATCTCTTTCATCAGCAGCCTGGCATTGGCCGGCGATGAATGGATCAACACTGCCGGGGCGCCATTGCCGGCGCGAAAATAATGCACGCGCCGATCCCCGACCTGCAGAAAGCGTCGCATCGGCGGGGCGAACGTCGTAGTCATCTGGGCGGCACCTCGGATCGGATGTCGTTTCCATGGACATTCCCGGACAACCGACGTCGGCGGTGATCGATTGCCGGCGCAAGACAAGCAATGTGCCCACCGGCCTCCACCCGCATAGCGGGCCACGTCGCCACCGCCACCGAGACGATCGAGAACACCGATCGTTCGCCGCTGCTGCCTAAGATCATCATGCCGGTCCTGCCGCTCGCCGGCGCGATGGACAAGAGCGCGGCGTTCAAAGGGGCGGAAACACCGGTCCACCCATAATCGCCTCCCATGCCGCCGCCACGGCGAGCAACCGTCCTTCCTCGCCCATTCGGCTGACGAACTGGACCGACAGGGGCAGGCCGTCCACCGACAGCCCGGCCATCATCGCCAGCGCAGGATGCCCGGTCACGTTGAAGGGGCTGCGCGCCTGGAGCATGTAGCTGCGCGCGATCTCTGCCGGGTCGTCGATGCGACAGGCCGGTTCAAGGCTGCTTGCGGTCACCAGGATATCGACCACCGCGAACGCGGCATCGACTGCGGCGGTGAGCCAATGTCGCTGGCGATAGGCCGCCAGCAGCGTTTCGGCAGAGGTGAACGCGCCCGCCAGCAGCGCCGCTCGCGTCAGCGCCGACAACTCTTCGGGGCGCGCGCGAAAGCGCTCGGCATGCGCCGCAAACCCTTCGCTTTGCAGGATCACCCGATTGACCAGCGCGAAATCGCCGAGCGGGGGCAGCTCGATCTCCCGTGCGTCCAGGGCTTCCGCAACCCGGTCCAGCGCCGCTGCGACATCCGCGCTGGCTGCCATATCGCGGGAATGGAAGTGGCGGACATACCCTACCTTCAATCCCCCGCCGGTCGTGCCAATTATTCCCAGCGCCTTGGCCGCGATCGCCATATCGGCCACGCTGCGGGTCAGCAACCCGACATGATCGAGCGTCGTGGCGAGCGGCACAACACCGTCGAGCGGCAGCACCCCCAGCCCCGGCTTCAGCCCGACGATCCCGCAGGCGCTCGCCGGATTGCGCACCGATCCGGCGGTGTCGGTACCGACCGCCAACGGCACCAGCCCCGCCGCCACCGCAGCGCCCGCGCCGGACGACGATCCGCCGGGATGATGATCGGGGTTCCACGGATTGCGCGCTGGCGGAAAGGGCAAGTCGAACGCCGGGCCGCCGATCGCGAATTCGTGGGTCGCAAGTTTTCCGAGGATGACTGCACCCCCGGCCCGCAGCTGCGCCACCACCGCCGCATCCCGCGCAACCGGCACATCACTGGTGGTGCGCGAATGGCACCGCGTCGGCATGCCCGCGACATCGATCACATCCTTGATCCCGACCGGTACGCCATCGAGCGGGCCTAGTGGCACACCACCGGCCCAGCGCGCCTGCGCTGCGCGCGCTGCCGCGCTCGGGCCCAGGCCTCTGCCTCAAC
>CAZZYX010000067.1:0-19926 GCA_964658485.1 uncultured Acetobacteraceae bacterium
ATCTCGAGTTCGTCGGGAAGCGGAACGCTGCCCCGGCGCGCCGCCGACGTGGTCCAGCGGATCGAGGTTGCCGATGTCCGCAAGCGCGCCGTGCGGCAAGCGAAATGGCGCGCGCGCTGGGTATTGCGGGTGTTCGGGGTGATCGCGCTGGGTGCAGTGGCGCAGATCGTCCACCTGGGCCTGTTCGAATCCGCCCCGCCCAGCGATTCGGCGGATGCATTGTTACCCGATCGCGGCGATATCGTCGATCGCAACGGGGTGCCTCTGGCCCGCGCGTTTCCGGCCTATTCGCTGTGGTTCAACCCCAAGGCGATGGGTAATGGTTCGCCGCTGGTGCAAAGCCCGGCAGTGGTGGCCGCAGCGTTGCAACAGATTTTTCCCGACCTGAATCTGGCGGACCTGACCGCCCAACTGGCGTCGGGCAAGCCTGGCTATCTGCGGCGGCGCATCCTGCCCGACGAAGCCAATCGCATCCACGCGCTGGGCGAGCCGGCGCTGGAATTCCCGCGCGAGAATGAACGCTATTATCCGCAAGGCTCGATGGGCGCGCATGTCATGGGTTATGTCGATGCCGAGGGGCACGGCCAATACGGCATGGAGGAGGTGCTCGATCACCGGCTGACCAATCACGCGCTGCGCGGCACGCCGATCGAACTGTCGATCGATACCCGTGTGCAGGGCGCGCTGGAAGACGAACTGCTGCGCGCGATCCACGCCTCCAATGCCAGGGGCGGCGGCGCGCTGGTGATGGATGTCGATACCGGCGAAGTGCTGGGGCTGGCATCGTTGCCTTCGTTCGATCCGAATACGCCGCGCATCGTCGCCACCGACGGCCAGAAATTGATGCGCAATCACATTACCAGCGAAACCTACGAGCTGGGCTCGGTGTTCAAGCCGCTCACCGTCGCCTCGGCGATCGAGGCGGGCACGATCACCAATCTGGCGCGGCGCTATCCTGCCAACGGCTCCCGCATGGTCGGCGGGCATCTGGTCCACGATGACAAGAACTTCGGGGCAAGCCTCGATGTGCCCGAGGCGCTGGTCCATTCCTCGAACATCGTGCTGGCGCAGGTCGGCGAGGAACTGGGTGGCGAACGCCTGGGCACGACGCTGCGCTCGCTGGGCTTCGACAAGCGGCCCGTGATCGAACTGCCGGCGCGCGGCATGCCAAGCTGGCCGCGCGGCAAATGGTCGGAGGTGACCACCACCACCATCGCCTATGGCCACGGTCTGGCAGTGACGCCGCTGCATATCGCCTGCGCATACGCTGCGTTGGTCAATGGCGGGGTCTGGCATCCCGCAACCTTGATGAAACTCGCACCCGGCCAGGAGCCTGTCGGGCGCCGCGTTTTCAAGGATTCGACCAGCGCGCGGATGCGCCAGTTGCTGCGCTTGATTACCGAAGTCGGCACCGGGCGGTCGGCCAATGCCGCCGGTTTCCGCGTTGGCGGCAAGACCGGTACCGCCGAGATCGGCGACCGTGGCGGCTATCACAAGGACCGCGTGATCACGACATTCGCCTCGGCATTTCCAATGGATCATCCGCGCTATGTCGTGCTGGCGACCTTGGAAGAGCCCAAGGCGACCGCCGCTACCAGCGGGCAACGGACTGCCGCCTGGAACGCCGCGCCGGTGGTGGGGCGGGTGGTGCCGCGCATCGGCCCGCTGCTGGGGATCATGCCCGATGACAGCCACGATATCGACGTGTCCGATGTCCGCCCGCTGATTGCCGGCGAAGGCGAATGAGGCTGGACGAGGCAGCACGGGCGGCGGGGATCGAGCTTGCGCCCGGCGCTGTCGCGCTGCCTTTGACCGGTTTCGCCATCGACCACCGCAAGGTCGCGCCGGGCAATGTCTTCGGCGCCTTTCCCGGCAGCGTGGTCAATGGCGAGGACTTCATTGCCGCTGCGATTGCCGCCGGGGCCATCGCGGTGGTGGCGCGGCCCGAGGCGCAGGTGACCGGCGCGAGCCATATTTCCGACGCTTCGCCCCGCCGCACCTTCGCGCGGCTTGCGGCGCAGTTCTACCAGCCGGTGCCGCCGGTCATCGTCGCCGTCACCGGCACTAACGGCAAGACCTCCTCGGTCGAGATGACCCGGCAGTTGTGGCGCATGGCCGGGATGCGCGCTGCCTCGATCGGCACGCTGGGGGTGACGACGCCCGATGAAAGCGTGTCCACCGGGCTGACTACGCCCGACATCGTCACCTTCCTTGCGAATATGGCGGGGCTGGCGCGCGAGGGGGTGACTCATGTCGCTTACGAAGCATCGAGCCACGGCCTCGACCAATATCGCAACGAAGGCTTACGCGTCTGCGCCGGGGCCTTCACCAATCTCAGCCGCGACCATCTCGATTATCACGCCGATATGGACAGCTATTTCACGGCCAAGATGCGCCTGTTCGACGAGGTGATCGCGCCCGGCGGCACCGCCGTGATCTGGGCCGACGATCCGTGGTCGGACCGCGCCATCGGCCATGCGCGCCGACGCGGTTTGCAATTGTTCACGGTTGGCGAGCGGGGCGACGGGATCAAACTGATCGCACGGACGCCGGGACAGCTGGGGCAGGTGTTGGAATTGGAGCATGCCGGGGTCCGGCGCAAGGTAAATTTGCCGCTGATCGGTGCGTATCAGGCCGCCAACGCGCTGGTTTCGGCGGGGCTGGCGTTAGCTGGAGGGGTGTCGCCGACGGCGCTGTTCGATGCAATGGCGCGCCTGCAGGGCGTGCGCGGGCGTCTGGAACGGGCCGCGATCAGCGCGGCTGGTGCGCCGATCTATGTCGATTACGCCCATACCGCCGATGCCTTGGCGGCGGCGATCGCCGCGCTGCGCCCGCATGTCGCGGGGCGGCTGATCCTGATGCTGGGCGCCGGCGGCGACCGCGACCACGGCAAGCGCCCGGAGATGGGACGAGTGGCGGCAACGCTGGCCGACATCGCCATCGTCACCGATGACAATCCGCGCGGCGAAGACCCGGCGAGCATCAGGGCGATGGTGATGGCCGGAGCAGATGGCGGCGACATTCGCGAAATCGGCGACCGCCGCACGGCCATTGCGCAGGCGATCGCGCTGGCTGGCCGGGACGACATCGTCCTCATCGCCGGAAAGGGCCACGAACAGGGTCAGATTGTCGGGCGAGGCGAGGCCATGCGCATCCTGCCGTTCGATGATGTCATGGTGGCGCGCGAGGCGGCTGCGCAAACTGGAAAAACGGAGAGAGTGGTATGAGTGCTATTGGCAAACGGGCGCGGGTGATCGCTTGGCCGGCGGAACTGGCCGATGCCTTGCCACTGGCCTTGTGGAGCGCGCGCGGCGTTGCCGAAGCGACCGGCGGCACCGCCTCGGGCGATGGCCTGATGTCGGGCGTAGCGATCGATTCGCGCGAAGTGCGAGAGGGCGACCTGTTCGTCGCGCTGAGCGGCGAGGCCACCGATGGTCACCGTTTCGTTGCCTCCGCGATGGAACGTGGCGCAAGCGCGGCGTTGGTAGAGCGCGAAGTGCCGGGGCGCCATATCCGCGTTTCGGACAGCTTCCTCGCCTTGCAGGCCCTGGGACAGGCGGCCCGGTCGCGGTCCAATGCGACGATCGTCGGCGTCACCGGGTCGGTGGGCAAGACCAGCGTCAAGGAAGCGCTGTTCGCGGCCCTCGACCGGTCGAGCCGGGGCGCGGCGCATCGCTCGGTCAAAAGCTACAATAACCATGTCGGCGTGCCGCTCAGCCTGGCGCGGATGTCGGCGCGTGCGCAATACGGCATTTTCGAGATGGGGATGAATCACGCCGGCGAAATCGCCGCGCTGACCGCGCAGGTCCGCCCGCATGTTGCGGTGGTCACCAATATCGCGCCCGCGCACATCGAGATGCTGGGCAGCGAGGAAGCCATTGCCGATGCCAAGGCCGAGATTTTCCAGGGCCTGCTGCCCGGTGGCACCGCCGTGATCCCCGCCGACAGCCCGCATTTCGACCGCTTGAAGGCGGCGGCGCTGGCCTGCGGGGCGAAGGTGGTCTCGTTCGGGCGGGATGCCGGGGCCAATGTCCGGTTGCTCGATGCGGTGCCGGCGGCGCAGGGCTCGCTGGTCACGATCGACATGGGCGACCGTCGGGTGTGTTACACCGTGGCCGCGGCGGGCGAGCATTGGATCATCAATTCGCTGGCGGTGATGGCGGCGGTGCGCGCGGCGGGCGGCGATCTCGGCGCGGCAGGGCTGGCGCTGGCCGAGCTGGAAGGCATGGCCGGGCGCGGTGCCCGGCACGACATCGCCACCACGGACGGTGGCACCGCGCTGCTGATCGATGAAAGCTACAACGCCAATCCGGCCTCGATGCGCGCGACGCTGGCGGCATTGGCCGAAACCCCGGCGCGGCGCCGCATCGCCGTGCTGGGCGCGATGAAGGAACTTGGCGATTTCGGGCCGTCGCTGCACGCCGCGCTAGCCGAGCCGGTGACCAGGGCGGGCGTGGACTTTGCCGTGCTGGTCGGCGACGAAATGTTGGCGCTGGCGGACGAATTGAAAAAATCCGCGCTTGGCAGGCCGGTCGCCTTCGCCCATTGCGCGAATGTCGATGAAGCGCGCGCGGCACTGGCGGACCATGGTATAGCTGCCGGGGATGCGATCCTGGTCAAGGGATCGAATGGCGTGGGATTGGGCGCGCTCGTCACCGCTCTAATTGCTCCCGACGGGTCGTAACCACCGTATGCTATACCTCATCGCCGATTATTTTCATTTTGCCGGGGCGGCCAATCTCATCCGCTACCAGAGTTTCCGCGCCGGCGCCGCGTTGATGACCGCGTTGACGGTGGGGTTGCTGATCGGTCCGCGTTTCATCCTGATGCTGCGGATGCGCCAGGGCAAAGGCCAGCCGATTCGCGAAGATGGCCCGAAAACACATTTCGCCAAGCGCGGCACGCCGACCATGGGCGGGCTGATGATCCTGATTTCTCTGCTGGTGGCGATGTTCCTGTGGATGGACCTGACCAATCCGTTCGTGCTGGCCTGCCTGGCGGTAACGCTGGGCTTTGGCGTGATCGGGTTTCTCGACGATTACGACAAGATCACCAAGCGCAGCCACAATGGCATCTCGGCGCGGATGCGGCTGCTCGCCGAATTTGCCGTCGCCGGGATCGCCGCCTGGATCATCGTCAGCCAGATCAGTACCAATCTTTACGTGCCGTTCCTGAGCAAACGCTACATTCCGCTCGGTTATTTCTATTACGTCTTTGCTGCCGTCGTCATTGTCGGCGCGGGCAATGCCGTGAACCTGACCGATGGCCTGGACGGTCTGGCGACGATGCCGGTGATTATCGCGGCGGGCACCTTCGCGATTATCGCCTACCTCACCGGGCGCATCGACTATGCCACCTACCTCGGCATCCCGCATGTGCCGCGCGCCGGCGAACTGGCGATCCTGTGCGCGGGGATCATGGGTGCGGGGCTGGGCTTCCTGTGGTTCAATGCGCCCCCTGCGGCGGTGTTCATGGGCGATACCGGCAGCCTTGCCCTGGGGGGCGCGTTGGGTGCGATCGCGGTGGCGGCGCATTCCGAGATTGTGCTGGCCATCGTCGGCGGACTGTTCGTGCTGGAGGCAGCCTCGGTCATCATCCAGGTGTTCTTCTACAAGCGCACTGGCAAGCGGGTGTTCCGCATGGCGCCGATCCACCACCATTTCGAACAGCTCGGCTGGGCCGAACCGACCGTGGTCATCCGCTTCTGGATCGTCTCGATCGTGCTGGCGGTGGTCGGCCTCGCTACGCTGAAGCTGCGATGATCACCTCGCCCGTCTTTGCCGGCAAGCGTTATGCCGTCCTCGGGCTGGCCCGTTCGGGCCAGGCGGCGGTGGCCTCGCTGCTGGCGAGCGGGGCCGAGGTCACCGCGTGGGACGCGCGCGAGGAACCACGTGCAGCGCTGTTTGCCGAACATGTCGAGGCGGCGCTTTCGGGGCGGCTGAGCGCCGCCGATCCCTGCGCGATCGATCTGGCGGGCTACGCCGCCGTGGTGGTGTCGCCGGGCGTGCCGATCAATCGTCATCCCGTTGCCGACGCGGCGCGGGCGGCGGGGGTGCCCTTGATCTGCGATATCGAACTGTTTGCGCAGGCGCGCGCCGATCTGCCCGCGCACCGCGTGGTCGGCATCACCGGCACCAACGGCAAGTCGACGACTACCGCGCTGATCCACCATCTGCTAACCACCGGTGGGGTGCCGTCGCGCATGGGTGGCAATATCGGCCTGCCGATCCTGAGCGAAGAGGCTTTGGTGGCCGATGGAGAGGCTTTGGGCGTCTATGTGCTGGAACTGTCCAGTTTTCAGATCGACCTGACGCTACGGCTCGATTGCGACGTGGCGATCCTGCTCAACCTGTCGCCCGATCACCTCGATCGCTACGACGGCTATGCTGCCTATGTCGATGCCAAGGCGCGGGTGTTCGGGATGCAGGCGCTATCGTCACCCACCCACCCCAAACTCGCAATCGTCGATTATCGTGCCGAAGTGGATGAGGACGTGCTGCGCCATGCCCCGGAGGGCCAGCCGTTCCTGTTCATCGATGCCGTGGACTTGCCCGGTGACCAGGCCGATTGGCCCTCGCTGCATGGTCCGCACAACCGCGCCAATGCCGCTGCTGCCGTTGCCACGGCCCGCCACCTGGGCGTCGGCGAGCCTGCCATCATCGCCGGGTTGCAGAGCTTTCGGGGCCTGCCGCACCGCATGGAACGCGTCGCCGAGGTTGATGATGTATCATTCATCAACGACAGCAAGGCGACCAATCCCGCCTCCGCCGCGCCCGCGCTGGCGGCTTTTCCGCCAAATCCACGCCCGCGCATTCACTGGATTTTGGGCGGCCTGCCCAAGGGCGACGATCTCGATGAATGCGCGCCGTTTTTCAGCCACGTCGCCGCCGCTTACACCATCGGCGATGCCGGCCAGCGTTTTGCTGAAATACTGGAGCCGCACATGCCGGTGGCGCGCAGCGAAATGCTGGTCGAAGCAGTCCGCGAGGCGATCGCCGCAGCACAGCCGGGCGATGTCGTGCTGTTGTCGCCGGCCTGTGCCAGCTTCGACCAGTTCCGCGATTACGAGGCGCGCGGGCTGGCGTTCTGCCAGATCGTCGCGGCGTTGACCGAAAGCGGGACGCTGGTCCCCCGGCAAGGGGAACTTCACTGATGGCCACGACGCCGCCGTTCATTCCCGGTGCCAGCCGCCCGACCACCGGCAGCGCTCCGCATATCAGGCGGAGCCGGCGCAGCGAACTGGGGATCTGGTGGCGCGAGATCGACCGGGTGCTGCTGGGACTGGTCCTGTTCCTGATGCTGATCGGCACGCTGGCGGTGGCGGTAGCGTCGCCGGCCAGCGCGCAACGGCTGTCGACTGTGCATGTCCGGCTCGATGACCTGCATTTCCTGGTGCTGCATGTCCGATGGCAATTGCTCGGGCTGGTCACCATGTTCGCCGCCTCGCTGCTGCCGCGCGATGCCGCGCGGCGGGCGGGAATCGTGCTCGGTTTCACGATGCTGTTCGCGTTGATGCTGGTGCCGGTCGTCGGTACCACGGTCAACGGCGCGAAACGCTGGCTGAACCTGGGGATTTCGCTCCAGCCGTCCGAATTCATGAAGCCTGCATTTGCCATCGTGCTCGCCTGGATATTGTCATGGCGGCTGCGCGATCCGCGCCTGCCGGTGATGGCGGTCGCGACCGGGGTCATGGCCTTGATTGGGGCGCTGCTGATGGCGCAGCCAGATTTTGGCTCGACCGTGCTGTTCGTGGGGGTGTGGTTCGTGATGATGTTCCAGTCCGGGCTGTCGATGCGCCGGGTAGCGATGGCGGGCGGCGCGGGGGTTGTCGGGCTGGCGGCGGCCTATATGTTCTATGGCAATGCCCGGCACCGCATCGACGCCTTTCTCGGCGGGGGCACCGCTTACGATCAGGTGGACATTGCCAAGCATACCCTGCTGGCGGGCGGCTGGACCGGCACCGGGCTGTGGCTGGGCACGCATAAGCTGAGCCTGCCCGAGGCCCATACCGACTATATCTTCTCGGTGATCGGCGAAGAAGGCGGGCTGATCGCCTGCACGGTGATCGTGCTGCTGTATTTCGCCATCATCTTCCGCGTGCTGATCCGGCTGGTGCAGGAAGAAGACCTGTTTACCGTGCTGGCGGCGACCGGGCTGGTCGCCCAGCTAGGCGGGCAGGCGTTCATCAATATCCTGGTCAACCTGCAGTTGTTTCCGTCCAAGGGCATGACCCTGCCGCTGATTTCCTATGGCGGATCGTCCACCATCGCGCTGTGCCTGGGGGTCGGGTTCCTGCTGGCGATCACCCGGCGCAATCCGTTCCTGTCGCGCGATCCGTTTTCGCATAAATCGGCGGGCAGGCGCCGATGAGCATGGTGACGCGCCATTACGTGCTGGCCGCCGGTGGCACCGGGGGCCATTTGATCCCGGCCTTCGCGCTGGCCGCCGAGCTGGAAGCGCGCGGGCATCAGGTCGCGCTGGTGACCGATTTGCGCGGTGCGGCCATCCCTGGCAAGCCCGATATGCTGGCCGCCCATGTCCTGCCCGCCGGCCGGCTGGAGGGGAGTAACCCGCTTGGCTGGCTGCGTGCGCTGGCCGCGATCCGGCGGGGTCGCCAACAGGCGCGCCGGTTGTTCGCCACGTTCCAACCGGCCGCGGTGGTCGGCTTTGGCGGCTATCCGGCGCTGCCGGCGTTGCTCGCGGCGCGCGACCTGGCCATTCCCAGCATCATTCACGAACAGAACGCGGTGCTGGGCCGGGTCAATCGCTTTCTCGCGCCGCGCGTCAACGCCATCGCCACCGCTTATGCCCGCGTCGATCGGCTGGCCCCAAAGCTCGTTCGCAAGGTGCATCTGGTCGGCAATCCGGTGCGCGGCGACGTGCTCAAACTGCGCGAGCAGCCGTTCCCGCCTTTCACCGCCAGCGGCCTGCTGCGGGTGCTGGTGACGGGCGGCAGCCAGGGCGCGCGGGTGCTGTCCGAGGTCGTGCCCGACGGCCTGGCGATGCTGCCGCCTGCACTTGCCGCAAGGTTGGTGGTGACGCAGCAGTGCCGTCCGGAAGATATCGACGCGGTGCGGGCGCGCTATGCCGGGCACGGCATTCCCGCAGAACTCGGCACCTATTTCGAGGATATGGCGGAACGGCTCGCCGCCACGCATCTGTTCATCGGTCGTGCCGGCGCATCCACGATTGCCGAACTGACCGCGGTGGGGCGCCCGGCGATCCTGGTCCCGCTGGCTATCGCTACCGACGATCACCAGACCGTCAACGCTCGCGAAATGGTAGCGGGCGGTGGCGCCCGCGCGATCGGTCAGGACAAATTCACCGCCGCCGAACTCGCGGCGCAGATCATGGCCATGACGCTGCCGCCCGAGGAACTGGCTCACGCCGCGCACGCCGCGTGGAACTGCGGCTATCCGCGCGCTGCCGCAGACCTGGCGGATCTGGTCGAGAGTTTCGGCGGTGCGCCGATGACGGATGTGATCCGCATCGGCCAGTCCGCGCCGCGTTTGCAAAAAACCCCTGCCATTGGCGGTGCGGCATGACCGGCATTCTCGAATGAAGGGGGTAGGCATCGACATCGGCACGATCCACTTCGTCGGCATCGGCGGGATCGGCATGTCGGGTATCGCCGAGGTGATGTGCAACCTGGGTTATAACGTGCAGGGTAGCGACATTGCCGAAAGCACCGTCGTCGCGGGGCTGCGCGCCAAGGGGATCGACGTGATGATCGGCCATGACGCGGCCAACGTCGGCGATGCGGCGGTGGTGGTGACCTCGACCGCCGTAAAGCGCGATAATCCCGAAGTCGTCGCCGCGCTGGAAGCGCGAATTCCGGTGGTGCGCCGCGCCGAGATGCTAGCCGAACTGATGCGGCTGAAAAACACCGTCGCGGTGGCCGGCACGCATGGCAAGACCACGACGACATCGATGGTGGCGGCGCTGCTCGATGCCGGCGGGATCGATCCGACGGTCATCAACGGCGGCATCATCAACAGCTATGGCTCGAACGCGCGGCTGGGCGCCAGCGACTGGATGGTGGTCGAGGCCGACGAAAGCGACGGCAGCTTCCTGCGGCTGGACGGCACTATCGCGGTGGTCACCAACATCGATCCCGAGCACCTCGATCATTACGGCAGCTTCGACCGGGTCAAGGCATGCTTCGTCGAGTTCATCGAGAACGTGCCGTTCTATGGCGCGGCGGTGTTGTGCATCGACCATCCCGAGGTCCAGGCGCTGATCCCCAAGGTGCCCGACCGCCGGGTGATAACCTATGGCTTTTCGGCACAGGCGGACGTGCGCGGCGAGGCGGTGACGCCGTATCCAGGCGGCAACAGCTTCAACGCCGTGCTGCGCCAGCGCGATGGCAGCTTTCGCCGCATCGAGGGCATGCGGCTGCCGATGCCAGGTCGTCACAACGTCCAGAACGCGCTGGCGGCGGTGGCGGTGGCGGCGGAAATGGGCGTCCCGGATGAGGTTATCCGCACTGGTTTTGCCCAGTTCGGCGGGGTCAAGCGGCGCTTCACCTTGGTCGGGGAAGTGCTCGGTGCGACGATCATCGACGACTACGGCCATCATCCCGTCGAAATCCGCGCGGTGCTGGCGGCGGCGCGCGAAGGCGTGCGCGGCCGGGTGATCGCGGTGGTCCAGCCGCACCGGTTCACCCGATTGCGCGACCACATGGATCAATTCCAGGCAGCCTTCAACGATGCCGATATCGTCTATGCCGCGCCGGTCTATGCTGCCGGCGAGCCCGCTATCGACGGTATCGACTCAGCAGCGATGGTCGATGGGATCAAGGCGCGCGGGCACCGTTCGGCGCAGCTCATCGCCGGACCGGCTGAATTGGCGCAGGTGCTGGCCGCGACGATCGCCGTGGGCGACATGGTGGTGTGCCTGGGCGCGGGCGATATCACCCGGTGGGCCGCCGGATTGGCCGACGCGATCACGGTGCATGCGGATGCCGGGCGTCCGGCGGTCGGGGCGGTCGCATGATGGCCGATGTACTGCCCCGTGTCGCCGGCAAGCTCACCGCGAATGCGCCGCTCGCGCCGCTGGTCTGGTTCAAGTCGGGCGGCAGCGCGGACTATCTGTTCGAGCCGCGCGATACCGCCGACCTGCGCGGCTTCCTGCGCGACCTCGACCCGGCCGTGCCGGTGATGGCGCTGGGGCTGGGTTCTAATTTGATCGTGCGCGACGGCGGCGTGACGGGGGTGGTGGTGCGGCTGGGCAAGGCCTTTGCGCAGGTCGGGTTGGCCGATCCGCTGTCGCTGGCATGCGGCGGCGGGGCCAGCGGAATCCTCGTGTCCTCGATTGCGCGCGACGCCGGGATCGCCGGGCTGGAATTCCTGCGCAGCATCCCCGGCACCGTGGGCGGGTTCGTGCGGATGAACGGCGGCGCATATGGCGTCGAGGTCAAGGATCGGCTGGTGGATTGCGACGTCGTGCTGCGGACAGGCGAGATGGTGACGCTGGCAGCGGCAGATCTGCAGTACAGCTACCGCCATTCCGAACTAGGAGAGGGCGCCATCGTCGTCGCCGCGCGCTTCAAGGGCAACACGAGCGAGCCGGCGGCGATCCAGGCCGAAATGGACCGCATCGCCGCCAGCCGCGAGACGTCGCAACCGCTGCGCAGCAAGACCGGCGGGTCGACCTTCAAGAACCCGCCCGGCCATAAGGCGTGGGAGCTGATCGACCGGGCCGATTGTCGCGGATTGGTGCTTGGCGGGGCGCAAGTCAGCGAAAAACATACGAATTTCATCATCAACACTGGCGTGGCGACGAGCGGCGAGATCGAAGCGCTGGGCGAAGAAGTGCGGCGGCGCGTGCGCGAAAATTCCGGCATCGAACTGGAATGGGAAATTCAGCGCGTAGGCATTTTTGCCGGAGCGCCACGACCGCGAGTGGGTAAGGCATGACTTTGCCCAAACTCCACATCGCGGTGCTAATGGGCGGCTGGTCTGCCGAGCGCTCGGTGTCACTGATGAGCGGCCAGGGCGTGGTCGACGCGCTGACCGCGCGCGGCCACCGGGTCACCGCGATCGACATGGGCCGCGATGTCGCGGTGAAACTGGCCGAGGCCGCGCCCGATGTCGTATTCAATGCGCTGCATGGTTCGCCGGGCGAGGATGGCACGGTGCAGGGCATGATGGACCTGATGGGGCTGACGTACACCCATTCCGGGTTGGCGACCTCGGTCATCGCGATCGACAAGGAACTGACCAAGCAGGCGCTGGTGCCGCATGGTATCCCGATGCCCGGCGGGCGCATCGTCGCCAGCGCGGAACTGTTCGAGGCCGATCCGCTGCCGCGCCCCTATGTCCTGAAGCCGGTCAACGAAGGCTCTTCGGTGGGCGTCGCCATCGTCACCGTGGAAAGCAATTTCGGCACGCCGATCGCGCGCGATGCAGCGGGGCCGTGGCAGGAATTCGAAAGCTTGCTGGCCGAGCCGTTCATTCGCGGGCGCGAACTGACCACGGCGGTGCTGGCGGATCAGGCGCTGATGGTTACCGAACTGAAGCCCAAGAGCGGCTTCTACGACTTCGCCGCGAAATACACCGATGGGCTGACCGAGCATGTCTGCCCCGCCGATATCCCCGACGAGATCACCCGCGCCTGCCGCGAGATCGCCCTGCGCGCGCATCGCTTGCTGGGTTGCCGGGGCACCAGCCGCGCCGATTTTCGCTGGGATGACGAGCAGGGGGTGGAGGGGCTGTTCCTGCTCGAGGTCAATACCCAGCCGGGAATGACCGCGCTCAGCCTCGTGCCCGAGCAGGCGCGCCACCTGGGCATGGATTACGGCGACCTGGTCGAAGCGATAATCGCCGACGCGCTCGCTGCAAAGGCAGGTGCGCCATGAGCCAGACCATCAAGCGGCGCGGCGCCAGTGCCGGGCGCACCGCGGCGCGGCAGGGCACGGCGCGCAAGGTCAAGGCGGCCCAGGTCCGCACCGGATCGCTGTTCGACCGGGTGATGGCGCTGATGCCGTTCGACGAAGTGCAATTGCAGCGCATTTTCCTGATCCTGATCCTGTGCGCGGCGCTGGGCCTGGCTTGGATGGTGGCCAGCATTGCCGGCGTTCCGGCGCTCGCGGCAGGGCAAGTCGCGAAGCTGGCGCAGAAGGCCGGCTTCGAGGTCAATCGGGTCGAGGTCCGCGGCGTCAAGCACCTCAACGAGCTCAAGATCTACGAGCAGGTGCTGGCCGAGCGCAACCATGCCATGACCAGGGTCGATCTGGGCGCGCTCCGCAGCCGGTTGATGCAACTGTCATGGATAGCTGACGCTCGGGTATCGCGGCAACTGCCCGATACGCTGATCGTCGATATCGTCGAGCGCAAGCCGCATGCGGTGTTGCAGCAGGGTGACCGGCTGATGCTGATCGACGACACCGGCCATATTCTCGAACCGGTTGCGCCCGATCGCGTCGCCGGCCGGCTGGTGCTGTCCGGCGATGGCGCCGATGGCCAGGTGCAGGCACTGAGCCGGTTGCTCGAAGCGGCGCCCGCGCTAAAGCCGGAAGTTGCCGCCGCCGAATGGAAGGGCGATCGCCGCTGGAACCTCACGTTCCGGACCCAACAGGTACTGTACCTGCCCGAAGGTGAGCAGGAAGCGGCCAACGCGCTGGTCGCCTTTGCGCGGATGGATGGCGCCAATCGCCTGCTCGGTGGCCGCGCCGTAGCCTTCGACATGCGTGCGCCCGATCGTATCTATCTGCGCGTACCCGGCCATGGTGCCGAAGCCGCCGCCGCCGCCAAGGCCAGGCTGGCGCAAGCCTCTGCGGCGCTCACCGTACATACCTCCAGCACCCCGCAGGCTGCGACGCGGCACCCCCAGGAGAATGAGTGATGGGCGCTTCTCCCCGCGTCACCCGCGTATTCGGCGCAGTCAATATCGGCTCGTTCCGGATCTCGGCGATGATCGCCGGCTTGTCCGAAACCGGCGAGATGATCGTGCTGGGTTCTGGCCACCGCGCCGCGCAGGGGATCAAGCGCGGCTATGTCACCGACATGGCCGCAGCCACCTATGCGGTTCGCGACGCCATCGAGCGGGCCGAAAAAATGGCCAATGTCAGCGTCTCCAGCGTGTGGATCGGCTGCAGCGGCGCCGGGCTGGCCAGCCAGATCGTCCAGCGCGACGTCGAGATAGGTGGCGGCCGGATCGAGGAGGACGATGTCCAGCAACTGCTGATTACCGCCAATGACAGCATCCAGCCTGATGGCCGCATCGTGCTGCATGCCCAGCCAGCGCATTACTGGCTGGACGGCGCGCATGGCGTCGCCAATCCGCGCGGGTTGCATGCCGAACGGCTGGGCGTCGATATCCACGTCATGCTGGCCGATGGCGCGCCGATCCGCAACCTGACCGAGGCGGTGCAGAACGCCCATCTCGATGTCGAGGCGGTGGTGGCCTCGCCGGTGGCCGCCGGCCATGCCTGCCTGACCCCGGAGGAACGCGACCTGGGCGTGGCGCTGGTCGAATTCGGTGCCGAGGTGACCAATATCTCGGTCTATGCCGGTGGTATGCTGGTCGGGCTGGCGACGGTGGCGACGGGGTCCGGCGATATCACCGATGCCATCGCCTCGGCCTTCGGTATCCGGCGGTTCCAGGCCGAACGGCTCAAATGCGTTCACGGCTCGGCGATCGCCAGCCCCGCCGATCACCGCGAGATGATTCCGGTCAACGCGCCGGGCGAGGAAGGCACCGGCCCGATCGCCCGCCATGCCGACGACAAGAACCGCATTCCGCGCGCCGAACTGATTTCGGTCATCACCAGCCAGCTTGGCCGGCTGACCGATGACATTTCGCGCACGCTGAAGGGCATGGGCTTCGGCACTGGCGCGACCGGCCATTCCGGTGCTGCGGGCCAGTTGGTGGTGCTGACCGGCGGCGGCGCGGAACTGGCCGGGCTGGCCGATTACGCCCAGAGCGCGCTGGGTCGCCCGGTCCGCATCGGCAAGCCGCTGGCGATGAAAGGCCTGGCCGACGCTCATGCCGTTCCGGGCTTTACCACGCTGGCCGGGCTGGTGCTGTATGCCGCCGCCGACCCGGTGGACATCCGCTCGCTGCGCCCGGTTTACCAGCAATATACCCGTTATGCCGGGTTTGGCCTGGTCACCCGGTTGTTCCATGCGGTGAAGGAATATTTCTGAACCCAAATAAGCCACGTTCCGGCTGTTATCGCTGTGGACAAATCGCGCATTAACTTTGATTCGCCGACTCGATGGGTGCAATCACCCGCCAAGTTTTCAATAGGTCTGACGCATGCCTGACAGGAGAATGCGATGAGCATCAATATCGGTCCCCCCGCCGTCGATGAACTGCGCCCGCGCATCACCGTGATCGGTGTCGGCGGCGCTGGCGGCAATGCTATCGCCAACATGATCCACGCCGGTATCGAGGGCGTCGATTTCGTCGTCACCAACACCGACGCGCAGGCGCTGAACAACTCGATCGCCGAGCATCGCATCCAGCTCGGTCCGGACATCACGCAAGGATTGGGAGCGGGATCGCGGCCGGAAGTGGGCCGCGCGGCTGCCGAGGAAACGCTGGTCGAGATCGAGCGCGCACTGGAAGGCGTGCATATGTGCTTTATCGCCGCCGGCATGGGCGGCGGCACCGGCACCGGCGCAGCTCCGGTCATCGCCGAGATCGCCCGCCGCAAGGGCGTGCTGACTGTCGGCGTGGTCACCAAGCCGTTTTCGTTCGAAGGCACGCGGCGGATGAAGGCTGCCGATGCCGGCATCGAAGAACTGCAAAAGCACGTCGATACCCTGATCGTCATTCCCAACCAGAACCTGTTCCTGGTCGCCAAGGCGGAAACCACCTTCAAGGAAGCCTTCCAGCTTGCCGACGAAGTATTGCAGCAAGGCGTGCGCTCGATCACCGATCTGATGGTCATGCCGGGTCTGATCAACCTCGATTTCGCCGATGTGCGCTCGGTCATGGCCGAAATGGGCAAGGCGATGATGGGCACCGGCGAAGGCGAAGGCCCGCACCGCGCGTTGGAAGCGGCGGAACGGGCGATTGCCAATCCGTTGCTCGACGGCGTGTCGATGAAGGGCGCCAAGGGCGTCATCATCTCGATCATCGGCGGCGACGACATGCGGCTGCTCGAAGTCGACGAGGCCGCCAATCACATCCGCGACCTAGTCGATCCCAATGCCAACATCATCTGGGGTTCGGCGTTCAACCCAGACCTCAACGGCAAGATCCGGGTGTCGGTGGTAGCGACCGGGATCGAGCAGACCGAGGTCATGGCGGTAGCCGCATCGCAGCCGTTCAGCATGACCAACGCGCGCGGCCCGGCGCGCCCTCCGGTCGTGGTCGCGGCGGCGACGCGGACCGAAACGCCGTTGTCCCGGCAGGACGAGGCACCACCGGTCAGCAGCGCAGCCGCAACCCCCGCGGGGATAGCCGATGAAGAACCCCTCGAACTGGGCGCCGAGGACGAAGCCGATGCCGCTCCCGTCGGGGCACCGGTGTCCGCCGCATTGCCGACGCAGGACGAACTGGGGCTCGACGCAAGGCACCTGTCCGCAGGCGAGCCGCCGATGATTTCCGGACTGCGGCGCCGGCAGATGGCGCCGGATGCCCAGCCCCAGGGTGTCGAGCCGCTTGCGGACATAACCGTTCCCGCGCCGCAGCGTGACGATGGCGTTGCCGCGACGCCCCGGCTTGGCTCCAGCCAGGAGCCGCCCGCCCGCCTGCCCGCAGGTGGAGGCACCCTGTTCGAACGGATGGCCAGCCTTACCGGGCGCCGCAAGGCCAGCGAAGAAGACGAGGATGATGGCGACGATGGCAGCGCGATCAAGGTTCCCCGGTTCCTGGGGCGCCAGAATAATCAGTAGGGCCAGCGCCTGAACCGCGCCCAGTGCCGAAGGCTACCATGTCGTTACCGCTCAGCTTGAGTTTTTATCTGACACAGCAGGTCGCGCGCCTTGGTCGGCGGGCACGGCTGGGCTTGCTGTGTTTGGCGCTGATCGTGTTTGGCGGGATGGAAATGGCGCCCGCAGATGCGCAGGGGACTCGCCAGAATGCCAATGCGACTTTGAGCATGGCGCTGATCCGGCTGAACCAGAACCCCCGCGATGCCGAGGCACTGATTGCTGCCGGCAATGCCGCGTTGGCGATGGGCGATACCGACGCCGCCGTAGGCTTTTTTACCCGCGCGACCCGATTGTTACCCGACAATCCCCGAATCGAGGCCGGCCTGGCGGGCGCAAAAGTGCGCGCGGAAGACCCGTTCAGCGCGATCCCGCTGTTTATTGCCGCAGAAAAAGGCGGTCCGCTGACGCCTGACCAACTGGGCGACCGGGGCCTTGCCTATGATCTGATCGGCGACAATGCCAACGCGCAGCAATATTACCGGCAGGCGCTTGCGGCGCGTGGCGATGCCAACGCCGATGCCGAAATATCGCGTCGGCTGGCGTTGAGCCTGGCCATCGGTGGCGATCGGCGCGGCTCCGAGACAGTGCTTTCGGCACTTTTGCAAAAACAGGATCGGGCCGCTTGGCGGACGCGGATTTTTGCGCTGGCGATCCTGGGCTACGAGGAAGAGGCGGTCGCCACCGCCAAATCGACCATGCCGCCGGAGATGGCGCTCCAGATTGCCCCTTATCTGCGCTACATGCGCCGGTTGACCCCAGCGCAACAGGCGGCGGCTGCCAATCTCGGGCATTTTCCGCAGGCAGCGGAGATCGGCCAGGACGATCCGCGCGTCGCCCAATATGCCCGGACGCTTGATCGTTCGCGTTTGGCCAGCGCGGATGCCGGAGTGGACCGGTCGCTGGTTCCCGCTGGCGTGCCATTGGGTACCGCCGCCGACAAATCCTCGGGGAAGCGCCGTAAGGACAAGCACCCGGCAACGGATCGCGCTACGCCAGGTAATCCGGCCCCGCCCGAGCTTGTCGCCTCGCGTGAGACTCAGGCCGCCAGCCCCAGCTTGCTGGCCAACCCAGGCCTGCCGCCAGGCACCAGCCTTTCGGCTGGCCAGAACCAGCAGGCCAATGCGCCTCCTCCACCGATCGCGCTGGAACCGGCGATCCTGCCGGATCGGCTGCCTTTGCGCCGGCCGTTGATGGGGCCACCGCAGCCAGGTGACTTCGTGTCGGTTCCAGCGGTGGGAACGCCCGTAGTCCAACCACTACCGCGTTCCGCGGCGGCGGGCGTGCTGCCGACTACGCCGACAGCGCCCTTACCGCCGTCGGCATCGCCGTCCGCCCCCCGGCCGCATGTGTCCGAACCGGCGGCGCGGCCCAGCTTTTCCGAGGCTTTCTCGGCTATGTCGCCAGTGGTGGTGGATATCACGCCGGAGCGCGGTGCGGTCGATCTGCGCCGGATCTCGCCAGCGCGGGCGATCCCCAGGCCGCCGCCGCCGCCATCGCATCCCAGCCGGATCTGGGTTCAGTTGGGGGTAGGGCGCGATACCGACCGGATCGCCTTCGATTGGCGGCGCATGGTCAAGGACGACCCGGAGATCTTCAGGGGCAAGAAGCCCTTCGTCAGCGAATGGGCGCGAACCAACCGGTTGCTGGTCGGTCCATTCGAAACCGACAAGGCGGCCAACGCCTTTAGCGACAGGCTGCATAAGGCCGATCGCGCGTCCGCCTTCGTATGGACCAGCCCCGCCGGCCAGGTGGTCGATCCGCTGGACGGGCAGTGATCGCGTACTTGCCGGACGCCGCCCCGATCGATGCAGTTATGCCACGGTTGTCCACAGGCTTTGAACAGGCTTGTGCAGTTGTCCGCAGTCACGGTGAACCGCTCGCTTGCTGCCGCGTTGTCGTCGGACGCATCCGTCGCCAAGGCGACTCGCCCTGAATGATGAGACCGGCTAGATGAGAGTAATGGAAAGCGATAGCGAGCGCCACGAGGACTCCGCGCCGGTGGAAATGCTGGCTGCCCTGTTCGATGCGCGTGGCTGGACCTATGAATTCGTCAACGACGACGAGATCACCGCCGAAGTACAGGCCAGCTGGGCGACATATCAGCTGCGCGGGGTGTGGCGGTCGGAGGACAACGTCCTCCAACTGCTGTGCATGCCCGACATCCGCATTGCCGAGGACAAGCGTCCGGCGATGGTCGAGGTGCTGGCGCTGATCAACGAACAGCTGTGGCTCGGCCATTTCGATATCTGGTCGAACGGTTCGGTGCTCCTGTATCGTCATGGCCTGATGCTGGGCGACGACGGCATGCTCAGCCTGGCGCAGGCGCAGATGCTGGTCGAGCTGGCAGTGGAGGAATGCGATCGTTTTTATCCCGCGTTCCAGTTCATCCTGTGGGGCGACAAGAGCCCGGCGGAGGCGCTGGCCAGCGCGCTGGTCGATGCGGCGGGCGAGGCCTGATGGCCGGGGCGGCATGGCCCGGCAGCTTGCTGGTCGTCGGCTGTGGCAACATGGGCGGTGCGATGCTGGACGGCTGGCTGGCTGCGGGGATCGCGCCGGCGTGCTTTACCGTGGTCGACCCGGCGCTGGCGGAGGCGCCCGCCGGGGTACGGCTGTTGGCAGAAATGCCGGGGCGCGATAGCGCCCCGAAATTCGATGCGGTGCTGCTGGGGATCAAGCCGCAGTTGCTCGACCGGGTGGCGCCTGCGCTGGCGGCGCTGGTCGGGCCGGACACGGTGTTGCTGTCGATCCTGGCGGGGGTGCAACTGGCCAGCCTGTCCGCGCGGCTGCCACAAGCTCGTGCGCTGGTGCGGGTCATGCCCAACCTGGCCGCCGCGATCGGCAAATCGCCGGTGGTTCTGGTCGGCCAGGATGTCGCCGACCCCCGGCGACAGGCGATCACCGCATTGATGGCGCCGCTGGGTTCGCCCGAATGGGTTGCCGACGAAGGCTTGTTCGATGCGGTCACCGCGCTGGTCGGATCGGGGCCGGCGTTTGTTTATCGCTTCATTGCCGCGCTCGCGCAGGGCGGGGCGGAACTGGG